>NZ_BTRL01000008.1:259928-750665 GCF_054771475.1 Bacillus sp. MN7755 | reverse complement strand
CTGCGAACGCTCTAATTAAACCTTCATGGATTTTGTATCCTGTAATTGGGAAGTTTTCAACTGCACGCATTGTTTGTACACCGTAGTATGCGAAGTTTGGTACTTCTTTTTCACCTAAAAAATCTTTTTCAATTCGAACACCATTTTTAACTTCAGTTAATGTTGCCATGATTATTCACTCCTTAACGATTTCTTATGCTGCTTTTGTTTCTTTGACTGTTTCTACATATTGTTTTGCTTTCTCATTATCGAATTCGCCTTCCCACTTCGACATAACAATGGCCGCTAATGCATTTCCTAATACATTGACAGATGAGCGAATCATATCTAAAATGCGGTCAATTCCCGCAATTAACGCGATACCTTCTAGTGGTAACCCCATTGAACCTAACGTTGCTAATACAACAACGAACGATGCACCTGGAACTCCCGCCATACCCTTGGATGTTAACATGAGAACGAATAATAACGTTATTTGCTCTGTCAGTGACATGTGCACTCCGTACATTTGTGCAACAAACAATGCCGCTAACGCTTGATAAATAGCCGATCCAGTCAAGTTAAATGTATAACCTGTCGGAATAACGAAAGAAGCAACTGCCTTTGGACAACCGAACTCTTCCATTTTTCTCATTATATTAGGTAAAACAGCTTCTGAACTTGCTGTCGTAAATGAAAGAATAAGTTCTTCTTTTAAAATTTTCATTAACGTAAAAATGTTTACGCCAACCATTCGAGCGTTAATACCTAATACAATCACAACGAATAGTATAACAGTTACGTATACAGCTAGCA
The DNA here is from genome assembly GCF_054771475.1 of Bacillus sp. MN7755. NCBI lineage: Bacteria > Bacillati > Bacillota > Bacilli > Caryophanales > Bacillaceae > Bacillus > Bacillus sp. MN7755. The sequence goes on along the minus strand of NZ_BTRL01000008.1, from coordinate 749,870 downwards.
CTAGTTTTCCTAAAGGAAGTAGTGTTGCTACACCAAATTTTGCAACCGTAACAGCAATTAATGCGAATACACCAAATGGTGCAAATTTCATAACTTGATTGGTAACCCAAAACATCGCTTCGAGTACACCTTCAAAGAAGTTAAAGACAGGCTTTCCTTTTTCCCCAATTGCCGCAACTCCTAAACCGAATAATACTGAGAAGAAAATAATCGGTAATAAGTCACCTTGTGCAATCGATTCAAATACGTTTTTCGGTACAATATGAACAATCGTCTCAGCAAAACCTTTCTTCTCTGTAGCATCAGCTGTTTGTTTATAAGAAGAAATATCACTTTGCTGTAAGTTATTCATATCAACGCCAGTACCTGGTTGGAATATATTTGCCGCAAGTAATCCCATTAAAATAGCAATTGTCGTAATAATTTCGAAATAAAGAATTGTCTTCCCGCCTAGTTTCCCAAGCTTCTTCATATCACCTACACCAGCTACCGCAACAATTAATGCTGAAATAACAATCGGTACTACAATCATTTTAATTAAGTGAATAAATATATCCCCAATTGGTGTAATATAAGAAATCGCCGTTTTATTACCATAGAAGATTGCTCCTACTACAATCCCTAAAACAAGTGCAACAAAAATCTGTGTCGCCAATCCGAATTTTTTCATTTATGTTCATCCCCTTTATGCGAACGCTTTCATTTCGTATTTATAAAAGCTTACTCACACATCATATAAGTGAACCTACAAAATCATACAAAAACCTACAAGTTCGTCACAAAAAATTCGAAAATTTTTCTTTTCTTTTTCATTGACACCTTTTTATTAAAAAGAGATAAAATATACTTGATAAGTAATCAGATTGTTTCGTATAATCAAAAAGATATACACTTACAACAAATTGAAATGAAAAGGAGTCGATAGTATGAAAAATTATGTACAAAAATCCGTCTTATCTTCTTCTTTTCTTTTTCATTTTCTTAAAAAGGAACAAAGGCATTCGCCTTTGTTCCTTTTTTATTGCAATCTATATAGGGGGAATTGTTATGAGGCCATATAAAAGAGTCTTAATTAAATTAAGCGGCGGTGCACTTGCCGATCAAACTGGAAATAGCTTTAACTCCAAAAGATTAGAACATATCGCAAACGAAATTTTATCCATTGTTGATTTAGGTATTGAGGTATCCATCGTCATCGGAGGCGGGAACATTTTCAGAGGTCATTTAGCTGAAGAATGGGGAATTGATCGTGTAGAAGCTGATAATATCGGTACGTTAGGTACAATCATTAATAGCTTAATGCTACGCGGCGTTTTAACAAGCAAAACAAATAAAGAAGTGCGCGTTATGACTTCCATCCCATTTAATGCTGTAGCTGAACCATACATTCGCCTACGTGCAGTCCACCATTTAGATAACGGTTATATCGTTATTTTTGGAGGCGGGAACGGGCAACCATTCGTTACCACAGATTATCCAAGTGTTCAAAGGGCTATTGAAATGAATAGTGACGCAATATTAGTTGCAAAACAAGGAGTAGATGGTGTCTTTACCAGTGATCCAAAACATAATAAATCAGCGAAAATGTACAGAAAACTAAACTATAACGATGTTGTTAGGCAAAACATACAAGTAATGGATCAAGCCGCTTTATTACTTGCCCGTGATTATAATTTACCAGCACACGTCTTTAATTTTGATGAGCCTGGAGTAATGAAAAGAATTTGCTTAGGTGAGCATGTGGGGACATTGATTAATGATGATGCTTCATTGCTTGTGCATGAAAAATAAATATTTCTCATTAAAAAAGGGTGTCTATAAAAGACACCCTTTTCCATTAACCTTTATAAATAGAAATCCATCACCCCTGCAAATTTCTCCTTACAACGCTCCCAAAACGATAACTTCTCAAAAAATTCTTTCGTCATTTCTTTTGAATCACGAAAATCCTCTGTTAACGTCTTATTCACTTGCCCTACAATAGGACCACCATGAATATAAAAATTCATTTCATCATTTATATTGAAGCTACGCGAAGTAAAGTTTGTTGTACCAATAACGGTTAATTCATTATCAATAAGCATTAATTTGCCATGGAACATTCCTTTTTTATAACCGTATACAGTAATCCCGTTATTAACAGCTTGGCGTATGTATGGATATGCCGCTTCTTTTATAAGAGGTAGATCTGGTTTATATGACCAAAGTATTGTTACTGTAACACCACGCTTTTGCGCCGCGATTAAAGTATTCATTAGTTCTTTATTTTTCGCTATAAAATACGGCGTTGCAATTACAATTGAGTGCTGAGCTTGTTTTATTAGCTCTATATATTTTTTAGCAACGTAATGCCCATTGTAACTGACCATAGTATGCAATGTATTCCCTTTACTAGCCTTATTCGTACTCCTCTTTATATCTTCTTTCGTATCTCGTTTCCAATCTAAAGCAAATTGTTCCTCTAAATCTTTTGCGCCTTCTCCTTTTATCCGTACATGATAGTCCCTCCAGTACCCAAAGTGCTTATCTTTCCCTAAATACTCATCTCCTATATTAAAACCACCCGTATAGCTAATCTCTCCATCAATCGTCGTAATGCGGCGATGATTACGATGATGAAGGGAATAAAACCCGAATGGTAATTCCTGTTTTCTACTATATGTAAAATGCACGCCATTTTCCTGTAATTCTTTTTTCATCTTTCTTTCAAATGATAAATCGTTAAGTAAATCGACAGATAAATATACGTTTACTCCTTCTCTCGCCTTTTCTTTTAATAAATTTAAAAAAGTATGGCTGCTTTTATCATCCGATAAAATAAAAAAATAAGTGTAAATAGATCGTTTCGCTTCTTTTATATCAGTAAATAACTGTTTATAAAATGACTTTCCTTCTACATATAATTGAAAATCACTATGATGAGGTGCATATTCTATCGGCATGTTTTTCCCGGTTTCCATTTTCCGTCCGAGCGTAACATCGATATGCATACAAATTAAAATAAAAGCGAAAATAGCAATAATAATAGAAGTAACTCGCAATATTTTTTTTATCATTTTAATTTCCTTCCGCTCGTTTTCTTTCCACCTTTCTATTTTGTCATTCCAATTTAGATTTCATGCTTCATACAAAAAAGGATGTGACTTAACGTCACACCCTTTTCATATTAAACAAAGTTCCTTGCATCATTATTTCTTCCAAACTTATAAATTGCAATTAAGAAGAATGCTATTGCAAAAGCAAATAAAATTAAAATATTTACATACAACTCTGAAAATGGAATTCCTTGTTGTAGTTTTGATACTGTGTCTAATATCCATCTCTGCGGAAGAAAATCAGCTACTTTTTGCACTGCTTTCGGCATAATTTCATATGGAAAATAACATCCAGACAGTAAACATGTCGGTACAATAATCATATTTTGCATTGCATTTGCCGATGCTGAGTTTTTCGAAAAAGCGACAAGGACTAATGATATTCCAATCGCTATTAAAGCAAATAGCATTAGTACGCCAATCATCACTATGAAAGGCATATTGATATTCGTATGAAAAACTTTCGTTAGGAATAGGATTGTAATTAGAATTTGTACTGTGAGTATCATCATATTGACCCCGACATTAGATAATATGAATTTCTTCCCATCTATCGGCGTTGATAAGAGTCTAAAATACGTTCTATTTTCTTTTTCTTTTAAAATATATCCTGATAAATTCGCTGCTGAAAACAGCATAAACATAATAAGATAGCCCATCGTTTGATTTGTCATATCTTTATTTTTCGAAGTATCTTCTAGCGTCTCAGTTTTCATTTTAAATGCACTTTTTTGGTACGCTGCGTACATATTATCAAACGTACTTTGATCTGTTCCTGCCACTTTACTAATAGCTGCTACGTTATCAATATAGTTGTATAAATATGATTTTATAAATCTTGTTACTTGATCACCTTTAATCGATGAAATTTCAATATGATCTGGCTTCCCTTCTCGAACACTTTTTGAAAAACCAGATTCTAATGTAATAACTCCATCAAGTTTTTTGGAAGTGAGTTTATCCTCTACTTCAGACTCCTTAACCTTACTCACGTTCACATTGTTTAATCCTTCTAAAAACTTTATCGTATCATTTGCTATCGGCTCATTTTCTTTATTTACAATCCCGATATTTAACGTTCCTTGTCCTACATTTCCGTATATCGAAAAAGAGATGAGCGTTCCGATTATCGGCAAACTAATAATAATGAATAACCCTTTTTTATTTTTCAAAAGTACAGATAACGTTTTTTGTATGAGCCATAAAATATCTTTCATACTATAGCCCCTCCCGTCTACGTAATGCAATAATCGCAATTAATAAAAAGAGTGCTGATATTCCAAGGTTTAAAGAAATGACTGGTAGTGCTGCTCCTACATCATTTGCATAAATAATTTTCATAACAGCTGTATTTGCCCACGTTAATGGTGATAAATTCGTAACGAAATTTTCTTCTACTACGAAATATGCACCACCAAAAATAGAAGCTAATTGTACAACTACAAGAATAATTGCTCTCGATGATTCTGCTGTTTTCGTAATATAGCCAATCCCTAAACCGAAGCTAATTGCTAGAAAGACTTGTGTTAATAAAATAATAAATATGATTCCAAGATGCTCGCCCCAATTCGCTTGAAAAACAAATTTACTAAATAACATGACGAGTAATATACACAGGGCATTTGCTACTAGACTACCAAGTATTTTTCCAATGAATATTTCAGCCTTACTTATAGGCGCAGCAATAAGGCGATCTCCTGTTTTACGTATTCGTTCTTCTCGAATTAAAGAACTCGCTCCCATCGCAGCATATAGTGCGATCATCGTTGTCATTACAACCGCATAATAGTCCATAGAACCTGGCTTTTTCGCAGCTTGTAAAGATGTTTCTTTTATATAATTATTATGATTTCCATTTGAAACAACTGTGCTCACCTTACTAGGATCTACTTTTGCAACTTCGGTCGCTACATTGTACTTATCAACAAATGTTGTAAGCATGCCCTCCACAATACTTCCCTCAATACTACTTTTGTCACTTCCGTAAAATTTTGCACCATCTTTATTTAATTCTACATAAGCAGCATATTTATTTTGCTTCACTTCTTCTTTCCCATCTATACTGTCGGAAGCTTTTTTAAAATGAATACCCGATTTATCGATTTCTTTCGTAAATGCTTCAAACGATTGAGAAAATGTGCTACTTGCTTCATCTTTATATAGCACTTGTATATCCTTAATCGATTGACTATCGCTATTAAATGCATTCGTTAATGCTGTCCCTAACACGAGCATGAGCACAATCGGAAATGCTAACATAAAAACTAAAGTTCTTACGTCCCTGAAATCTCTTTTAATATGCATAATTGCAATATTGAAGATGTTCAATTGATGAACCTCCCTTTACCTTTTCTTCATTTACCCTTTATTTATCTCGTAAGTTTCTTCCAGTCAACGTAAGGAATACCGTTTCTAAGTTTGGTGCCTGCTCCTCTAACGAACGAATTTCAATGCCATGATTAATGAAATGCTGAATAATTTTATTTAAATTATTTAATCCTGCATCCGAGTTTACCTTAATTACGTTCTCTTCAATTTGAACAGCTTTCACACCATTTATCTCTTTTAACTGTTCTACATCTAAATTTTCTACTGACTTTACTTCAATCCAAATGTCTTTCGTATCGGTAATAATCGCTTTTAACTGTTCTTTCGTTCCTTCTGCGATCACTTTACCATGATCGACAATTGCGATTTTCGTACAAATCTCTTCCACTTCTTCCATGTAGTGGCTCGTATAAATAATCGTGCTACCCATTTCATTTAATTTACGTACTGACTGCAGAATATAGTTTCTTGACTGTGGATCAATTCCAACTGTCGGCTCATCCATAATAATTAACTTCGGTCTATGTGCGATTGCACAAGCGATATTCAGTCTTCGTTTCATCCCGCCAGAAAAGTTTTTCGGGTAACTTTTCTGTTTATCGCTAAGCCCCACAAATTGAAGTGCTTCCTCTACTCTTGCTTTTAGCTCAGCTCCTCTTAGCCCATACAATCCAGCAAAGAATTTCACATTTTCATAGGCAGTTAACTCTTCATAAATCGCAATATCTTGCGGAACGATACCGATATTCATCTTCGCAAATCGATTATGTTTCTTAATATTTTTTCCTAGTATACTAATTTCACCTTCATTGCTTCTTAACAACCCAGCAATCATATTAATCGTTGTACTCTTACCAGCACCATTTGATCCTAAAAAGCCAAATATTTCTCCTTCTTTAATAGATAAAGACATATTATCTACCGCGATGAAATCACCAAATTTTTTCGTTAAATTTTTTATCTCTAATGTATTCATCATTTCACCCCTATTTCGGTTTCTCTGCTTTTAGTATAAACAAAAAAAATGAACCTGCTCAGTGCAGAAGTTCACTCTTTTCACATGAGAATATTCACTTTTTTCCTATGAGATGATTCATCCTCATATTGGCAACAACATTGTTACCGAAAAACCATTTTTTCCATCTACAATAATTTTCCCGTTTACAGACGCTGTTCGCTCCTCCATCCCCATAATACCGAGACCTTTTTTCACTAGCGCTGCACCTTTTCCGTTATCCTTCACTTGTACTTTAACCATCTTGTTAAGCACATGAATATCTATGGAAATCACTGTTGCATCAGCATATTTCATTGCGTTTGTAAGTGCCTCTGTAACATTTTCACCGATAATCTTCCACTGAATCGGTGAAATCAAATCTAAGTTCCCTTTATATACGAAAGGAATATTTATATCATGCTTACTGGAAAATTCCTCTATGAATAATTTCATACGGTGAATACCAATTTGCTCAGTAGGTGGCTTCATATTTTTTAATGTAATACGAATGCTTTCAATTCCATCTTTAGAAATATGAATAGCATTTTGTAATAACTCCGCAGATTTTTCTTTATCTATTTCCATTAACCTCTTTGCTGCTTCCATTTGAATAAGTGCGCCCGTCATTGAGTGGCCAATTTTATCATGAATTTCTTGTGACAACCGATTTCTCTCTTCTAACTTAAATGTGTACTCTGATTGTCTTATGTACTCTTTATTTTCATTTAGACTTTTCGTCAGTCGCTGCATATCTTTTCGCATCTGATCATTTTGTGATTCAAGCTTTACTACACGCGATATATACCGTTCTGCCATAGTTAATACGATGAAAGAAAATGCAACAATTAATCCATACGTCATTCGAATACTTTCATCTGTAAAAATAATAGGAATCATCATAATGATAAAGAGCTGCCATTTCTTCTCTATATAACGAAATATAATTTCATATAAGTTCAATGGTAAAAATAAAATAAAAAATGGATGAATCTTCCATGTAAATAACATAACTACACCAATTGACACAGAAGTTAATATGTTTTTGTACGTATCATTTTTAAATATAGAGATCAGCACGTTGACAGAAAGATATAAAAGCAAAGTAAGTATAATCCATGGTAAGTTTGCAACATTTAAATAAATGTAACTAAACACAATATATATAAAAACAATTAATTTACTTACAATTAACCAAAATTCCATATCTTTAATCTACTTTCCCTGTTAAATAATAAATCGCAATTTGTGTACGATGTTCAAGTCCAGTTTTCCCTAAAACTGATGTAATATAATTTGCAATCGTTCCCTCTGATATAAAAAGTTGCTTTGAAATTTCTTTATTCGAAAAACCTTTCGCAATTAATGCGATAATACTAAGTTCTCTTTCTGTAAAAAGACTTTTATCTATTTTACATTCGTCCTCTTTACTTTCCATTAAATTACACTTAATTTTATCAAGCACTACATCTTGCATAACTGTTTGACCGTTATATACTCCTTTTATCGCATCACGAATACGCTCTGGATCATTATTTTTTAATAAATAGCCTTTCGCTCCGTTTTTCACTGCGTCCAAAATATATTCATCATCATCGAATGTCGTTAAAATAAGCGGTTTCGTTCTCGTCTCTTCACAAATAAATTTCGTTGCCTCTACCCCGTTCATGTTTGGCATACGAACATCTAAAAGTGCAATATCGACTTCATGCTTCTTACAATATGCTACAGCTTCTTCCCCATCATTTACAGTATCTAATACTTCAAATTCTTCGTATGTATTTAAAATAATCTTCATGCCTTCTCTAATAAAAGAATTATCATCTGCTATCAATATTTTAATTTTCATGTTTGTTAGTATGGACCTTCTCCTACTAACATTCACATCCTTTCTCCGCGTAACATTTCCTCTTTGCTCATTATATACTTCTTTTTACCATTTTTTCACACATTTTTTCATATAGCCTCCTTCCTAAAAATATATTATTCTTTTTTTACAACATGTGTAGGGTGACTTACCATTTCTTACGTCTATATAATAGAATGCGTCAAAAAGGAGGGAGAGACCCATTGAGGAAAAACAATTAATTGAAAAAGCACAGCAAGGAAGCGAACATGCCTTTCGTATCCTTGTACAAACATATCGTCATTATATTTTTCAAGTTATCTTTTCTATTGTAAGACATGAAGAAGATGCGAAAGATGTTACACAAGAAGTATTCGTAAAAATTCACGCCTCTCTCCCTAATTATCAATTTCGCGGATTGAAAACATGGATGGCTCGTATTGCCACTAATCACGCTATTGATTATAAGAGAAAGAAAGCTAGAGAAAACGAAGAACTCTCCTTATGTAAAGAAACTGAGGAAAATATAAAATCCTCTCATAATATTGAGGCTTTATTATTGACGAAAGAGCAAAAATTACTCATTGCTCAAAAACTGCGAGAACTTCCCGAAAATTATCGTGACGTCGTTCTCGCACATTACTTAGAAGAAAAAAGTTATCAAGAAATTGCTTTACAGGAAAACATCGAAGTGAAAACAGTCGAAATGAAACTGTATCGGGCAAGAAAATGGATTAAAAAACATTGGAAGGAGGAAGAGTTTCTATGATGCATTATTCAAAAGAAGATTGGCGCAATTATACATTAGATTTTATAGAAAGCAATGAACGTAAATCTATGGAAGAACACCTTTATGAATGTGATCATTGTTTAGCACTTTATATGGAAAGTATTGATGAACAACAGGAAAACCTTCCAATGATAAATGATGATTCATTTACGAACGAAGTTATGAAACAAATTAATTTTGAAACACTACAACCTAATGAAAATATAAAAACAAACTCACTAAAGCGCACCATTATTCACTACATAATTGCGACTGCGGCTACAATTATTTTTATGGTAAGTGGTTTATTCCAATATATTTTCACAGCGACATCAAATTTCGAGAAATCTTCAAAACATAACGTGTCTTCTATCTCACAACAAATTGTAAACAAATCGGTAGACACATCAAAAAAGGACGGAGGTTCAAAGCATGAATAAAAATCCCTTTTTAGCACTTGTATTAGGGCTAATCCCCGGGCTTGGTCATTTATATGTAAAGAAATTTGGACGGTTTATTTTATATAGCGGAGGAGCTGTATTTCTATTTATCTTTGCAGCATTTTGTACAATAGCATTAGGAGAGCGTGATATTGCTTTTCTTTCTCTATTTTTACTAGTCGTGTTATGGGCAATCAATTTATTAGATTTAGTTATCACTATTATTAATCAATCGAAAAAACAAGCTGCTGGAGAATTTACAGAGTCCTCTAAAGAGAGCGAACGATTTTATATCATTCTCCTATCGATCATTCCTGGGCTTGGTCATTTTCAACTAGGACTTATGCAACGTGGACTTACATTTTTAGTAGCTTGTACAGGGATCGGGAGTATGATCATTTTCGTTGCACTTTTAACATCCCAAGAAAGTTTCCTTATCTTCCTTATTACATTACCTGTTTTATGGATTTATAATTTCTTCGATGTTGTTCAGCAACTACAGAAAAAAGAACGTGGTGAGCAATTAGTTGATCGTACTATTTTCGAAGATTTTGAAGAGCACCGTGAACAAGGAAAGAAAAGTAAAACATTCGCTTCTATTTTAGCGATGTTCCCCGGAGCAGGACATATGTATTTAGGCTTACAACGCCGTGGCCTTCAGCTTATGGCAGCCTTTTTACTTTCAATATATTTACTTGATCTATTAAGGTTATCTGCCTTCTTATTTTTAGTACCCATCATTTGGTTCTATAGCTTTTTTGACGCTTTACAGCAAACTTCAAAATACGGAAAAGAACGTGTAAATGACGAACCTATCATTGATTATTTTATCAATCATCAAAGATGGATCGGTATCGGATTAATTACACTCGGTGGTTATTATTTATTAGATCAAACACTCCTTCCTATTTTGGACAATTATTTTGCAACTATATTTAACATTCATCTTAGCGAGCTGTATTATCGCTATTTCCAAACATCTATCGTTGCACTCCTCTTAATTGGGGGCGGCTTTAAATTGTTACTTGGAAATAAAGAAAACAAAGGTGGTACGAAAGAATGAGAACATGGCGCGTTGGAACATTTTCAATGGGGCTTTCTATTATTGCATTAGGTTGCTTCTTACTATTTTCAGTTATAAAAGGTACTCAAGTATTAGATTCTTTAACAGCATGGTGGCCTGTTTTACTTATTATACTTGGCGTAGAAATTTTACTATACCTTCTATTTTCTAAGAAGGAACAATCCTTTATTAAATATGATATTTTTAGTATTTTCTTTATCGGCGTTTTAGGGAGCGTCGGAATTGCTTTTTACTGTTTATTATCAACTGGATTGCTAGAAGAAGTTCGTCACTCTATTAATACTACGCGCCAGACGGGTAATATTCCAAGTGGACAACTTGATATACCTGAATCTATCAAAAAAATTGTAGTGGATGCAGGGCATCGTCCTCTAACGATAGAGGGAAATAATACAAATCAAATTCACCTTCTTGGAACATATGAAATGACGACGAAAGCTAATGAAAAACTTAATTTAAAACAAGAAGATTTCCTTTCCGTTCAAACAGCTGGTGAAACGATGTATGTAACATTAAAATCATTACCAGCTCAACATAAGTTCTTTAACTCAACACCAAAAGTGACACGGACACTTGTACTTCCGCAAAATAAAAGTGTGGAAATTCGCGCCTCTAATAATGAATTATCTCTTTACCCAGGTCAATTACAAAACAATTGGTTTGTACAAGAAAGCTCGAGAGTGTCTGTCCATCTTGCAAAAGAGAGTGATGTATCTTTAACAGCAGTAACAAATCAAAAAGAAACACATGGAAACACACCTTGGGAACAAGTTGAAGATGTAACGAAAAAAGAAGATACTACTTCAGAAGAAAATCCAGAATTCAACGGGCAAGAACATTGGTATACAAATTCGATTAAAACCGGAAATGGGACACACAAATTAAACATTGAGAAAGCTTACAATTTAAATATGAGTGTTATTGAAAAATAAGAAACCTTCCACAATTGTGGAAGGTTTTTCTCATATAATCGCTTTAATTCCTTCTAACACTAATCCAATCATAAATCCGCAAACAGCCCCGTTTACTCGGATCCACTGTAAATCTTTACCGACGTTATTTTCAATCATTTCGATTAACGTTTTATCATCTAACTTATCAAGGTTTTCTTGTACAAGTTTTCCGATTTTCGAATGATTCTTTTCAACAAGTGTGACAACTTGTTTTTGTAACCAATCTTCTATTTTTTGAACAGTCACTTCGTCATCTTTTATTTTATTCATCTGTGTTTGTAAAAATGGAATAACATATTTATCAGCAAATTCTTCGTTATTTACAAAGGTAACTGCTCTTTGTTGTACTTGCTCAAGCATTTCTTTTATTTTGTCAGTACCATCCCAATTTGCAATCCATTTTTCTTTCCAATTTTCTAATTCTTGTAGTAACGCTTCATTTTCTTTTACATTTATAATTTCTTGACGAATTTTCGCTAATATAAGTTGTCTCGTGCTATTATCTGCATCTTGTAAGCTGTTAATATTGCTAATAATAAATTTTTGCAAAATGCCACCAATTTTATCTTCATCTACAATATTCATAAATGATTTCAAAGTAAACTGCAAGAATCCATCTACTTTTATATTTTCCATCGCCTTCATACCTAAGCTTCCGAGCTGATAACGCGCTTCATCTTGCGCTGTCCAATCTTTCACTTTTACTAATATGTAATCAAGTGTCTTTTCATCATATTCTTGCACAACTAATTGATCAACAAGCACTTGTAAAATGTTACTTGTATTAATTGTATGTAAATACGTCTTTAATTCTTTTTCAATAATAACAGCTAACTTTTCTGTATCTATTGAAACAATCGCTTTCTCAGCAATCGTTACAATCCCCTTTTTCACAGCATCAGACTGCATTTCTCTCTCAGCAATTTGCAGCACCATTTGTGCTAGCTGCATTTCTTTTACTTTATTCGTAATACTTTCTTTCGTTAGCCACTCATTTTCTAACGTATTGATGAGCCCTTTCGTCACTCGTTTACGATTTTTAGGTAACAAAGCTGTATGTGGAATTGGAATTCCCATCGGATGACGGAATAATGCTGTAACTGCGAACCAATCCGCAAGTCCACCAACTAACCCAGCTTCAAATCCCCCTTGTATAATCTCACCAGCTACCGTTCCTTGAAAAGGGATAGAAGCCGCAAAGCCTACTCCCATAACCCCAAGCGAAATACCCGCTATATATTTAGTCTGTAATGACATCGTATACACATCCTCTTATTATGTAAAATAAAGCCTTTTTGTTGTATTTATTCAATATTAGTTATCCTTTATATATACTATAAAGAACTATTGTGAAAATAACAAAGATTTTTATGTACATGAAAAAATGAGGCTACAACTAGCCTCATTTTTCTAACATTGTTAATGCCTCACCTGTTTTATAATACCCATTCATCACATCTTCTGGAACCATACTACCGCCCGTTCCCCATACAATATGAGTACCTTTTTGCATCTTCTCCATTAACTGTTGCTTTTGTAAATACGCATCTTCTTTACATACTTTTACCGGCCCTATCATACCAGCTAATGCAGAAGGCTCTAAATAAATATTTTCCGTATCAGTTAGTTCTTTTAACAACCTATACAATTCTTCATCACTTACTGTGTAATTTCCACTCAAAAATGGTTCCATCGTTTTCCCAACAAACCCAGAAGGTCTTCCTACCGCTAGTCCGTCTGCGTCTGTTACATTATCAATCTCGATATCTTGAACGGCGATTTTATCATGAAGTCCTGTCATTAACCCGAGTAACATACATGGTGAATGTGTTGGCTCTGCAAAGAAACAATGGACGTTGTCTTTATACAATAACTTTAAACCAAATGCTACTCCGCCAGGTCCGCCACCTACTCCGCACGGAAGATAAACGAATAAAGGATGTTCTTCGTCCACTACAATCTCTAACTCTTCTAATTGTTTTTGTAAACGCGATGCTGCTACTGCGTATCCTAAAAATAAATCATGTGAGTTTTCATCATCTACAAAATAACAGCGAGGATCAGCATCTGCTTGTCTTCTTCCTTCTTCTACAGCTTTACTATAATCAGCTTCATATTCAATAACATTTACACCTTTACTTCTTAATAAATCTTTTTTCCATTGTTTCGCGTCTGCTGACATATGAACAGTTACGTTAAAACCTAGTTTCGCACTCATAATCCCAATGCTTAGTCCTAAATTTCCTGTTGAACCGACCGCAATTGAATATTTGGCAAAAAACTCTCTACATGTATCACTATCTAAAATGGAATAATCATCTTCTTCTGTTAACATACCGTGTTGCAAAGCTAATTGTTCAGCATGTTTCAACACTTCATAAATGCCGCCTCTAGCTTTAATTGATCCTGATATCGGAAGATGACTATCACATTTTAATAATAATTCTCCTAAAATAGGTTGCTCGTAATTTTTCTCTAAAGCTTGTTTCATAGAAGGGATTTTCACTAAAGGTGATTCAATTATGCCTTTCGTCTCTTTCGTTTCAGGAAAAACTTTCGCAATATATGATGCAAAACGCTTTAACCTCTCCTCCGCATCTTTTACATTTTCTTCTTTTAGTGGCGAATCTTTTATTGCCGTTTCATACTTTTCTATATTCGGATTCACCCAAAACACTTCTTCTGTTTTAATTAATTTATTTAATAATGGATATTCCTCTTTTAATTTCTCTATTTCCTTCATTTCTCTTCCTCCTCATCACCTTGTAGCTTACGATTTAATAAATTATAATTAAATTAATTTTAATATAGTTTAACATAAATTATCCACTTTAGTTAATTTTAATTTAATTTATTTAAATATAATTTAATAATCAGTAAGGAGATTTTCATTATGGAAAATATAGATATTGGTAAAAAGATTGAAAAACAAAGAAAGGAAAAAGGTTTAACGAGTAAAGACTTAGCAAAGATGGCCGAAATTACACCATCTATGTTAAGTCAAATTGAACGCGGATCTGCTAACCCTTCTATCCAAACATTAAAAGTACTCGCTAAAGCTCTTGATGTTCCAACATTTAGCTTTTTACTTGAAGATACAAATACAGACGATTTAATTGTACGTTCTCATAAACGAAAAAAAATGATTATCGATAATTTATCATATGAAATGCTATCACCTGATTTCACAGGAAATTTAGCAACAGCAATTATGACCGTCCCGCCGAGTACAGCTTCATCAGAAAATGTGCTAGAACATAAAGGTGAAGAATTAGCATTTGTATTAGAAGGGAAAATCACATTATATTTAAATGAAGAAAAATACATATTAGAAACGGGTGATAGCGTAAAAATACCCGCTTATTTAAAACATAAATGGGTAAATCAATTCGAGAAAAATGCAATTGTTTTATTTTCTGTTACTCCGCCGATTTTTTAATAGATGTAATAAAAATAGCCACGTGCGGATTTCTCCGTACATGGCTATTTTTATTTTTTCGGCATGAACAAAATCCCTAAACTCATAACACAAAAACTTAGTATTTGCTGCATCGATAAACCAAATAGAAACGAATTCTGTTCACTAACAAGTGAAATAATAATATGAGCAAACCCCTCAATAATTAGAAAAACACTTATATTCTTTCCATTTCCTAGTCTTTCATCTTTCATCCATAGCAAGCCTATGATACAAAGGGCAAGGATGATCTCGTATGCGAAAATGGGGTGGTATAAAAATTTAGATTCATATATTTTCATTCCCCAAGGCAATGTCGTTTGTACACCTACTTCTTGGTGGAATAGAAAATAAAAAATAAGACTCATACATAGTCCATAAGGCAATGTATCAAGTAAAATACGAAGCGAGAATTGCTCCTTTTTACTTCTCCAAACAATGTATACAATCGCAATTATGCATCCTACTACAATGTGTTGCATACTGCCTACAGCTAATAACGCTTGCAGTGGTGACCTAATAGCCCATACTGGATTTAATATTGCCGGTGCAAATTTCCATACAAATACGATGATAAGAAAAGCATTTGTTACTGCATCCATCATTTTTTCATATGGTACACTTTGTTTCTTCATCTTTCGTTTCATCAACATAAATCCAAATAAACTTCCAATTATAAGAGATACGGGTTGTAACCTCACGATCCACTCCATCACTATGAAATCCCTTCTTAACTCTCAATTAATTTCTTAAATTTCTCTTCTAATTGATCTGGAGGTAATACGCCTCGTACTTGCTCTACGATAATTCCATCTTTATTAACAAAAAATGTCGTTGGTAAAGAAAATACTTTATAATCTAATCCAGCTACTCCGTCCATATCTAATAAAACAGGAAACTTAAATCCGTGACGATCTGCAAATGCGCTCGCTTCTTGTACTGGATCTCCAATAGTTGCATTTACCGCAAAAATTTCAACATCTTTTTTATATTTATCATACATATGAACTAAGTCAGGTGCCTCCATTTCACATGGTCCACACCATGATGCCCAAAAATTAATAAGATACGGTTTTCCTTTTGCATCATTTAACGAATGCAGCTTCCCGTCTAATCCTTTTAACGTTATGTTTGGTGCTTTAAATCCTACTTGTGGCAGTATTTCTGTTTCTTGTAACTCCGCTTGTTTTGCTTTTCTTTCTTTTTCTTCTTTCTTTGTATTATAAAAGTTAACTCCGGCCCAAATTAGTGCACCGGCCAGTATAATCGCAATTAGTTTCTTCACTTTTCTTCCTCCTCATTATTAAAAGCCCGTAAATCCACCGAATAGACGAATAAAGAATGCTGTAATCTTCGTCATTTGATTTGTATACAATAAAATACCTGTTACAATCATCATTCCACCGCCAATTTTCATCATGACATTGGCATATGTAACGATCCATTTTATCTTCCCAATAAAGAATGCCATCACGAAAAATGGAACCGCAAACCCAAGAGTATATGCTGTAATATAAAGAAGTGCCCCTTCAGGATTCGTCGCGCCAAGCATGAGTACAGCTGAAAATATCGGTCCAACACATGGCGTCCAACCCGCTGCATATGTCATACCGACTAAAATCGAGCGAATATATCCAGTCGATTTACTTCTATACTGCACCTTTTTCTCTGCCATAAGCCACTTAGGCTGAAACAAGCCCGTCATAAATAGCCCCATTAAAACAATAAAAATCCCACCAATTTGTTGAATCAATTTTTGGTTAGATGAAAATGTTATTCCAATCCAGCTTACCGATAAACCTAACGCGTAAAATATAACCGAAAATCCGATCATAAAAAATACGGTATGTATAATCGCTGATTTTTGCATAATCCCACGATTTTCTTTTAAATCTTGAATAGACACACCTGTAATATAAGATAAATAAGATGGATATAGCGGTAAAGAGCATGGTGATATAAATGACAATACTCCTGCCCCTGCTACAAGCCAAATTGTTAAATCTGCTGCATTCATTTTATTCCCCCTAAAACACTACAACAAGTAGTGCTAATTCT
Organism: Bacillus sp. MN7755; assembly: GCF_054771475.1. Classification (NCBI taxonomy): domain Bacteria; kingdom Bacillati; phylum Bacillota; class Bacilli; order Caryophanales; family Bacillaceae; genus Bacillus; species Bacillus sp. MN7755. The sequence continues at coordinate 732,846 of NZ_BTRL01000008.1, read as the reverse complement.
TAAAAAAAAAGAGGCTATATGCACTCTCCGACAATAAGTACAACCGACATACAGAATAAACCTGCTGTTACATATACCGAATTCGTATGTAACGGAATAGTAAGCTTAACAACCTTTTCATTTAACACTTGCTCGATTCGTAAATTTATTGCTGTTTTTGCAAATGAAGCTGTAACACATCGATTTTCCATTGTCTTTATTTTAATTAATTTTAATAACGCGCTACCTAACTCAAATGAAGATTCCATTTTTTGCATCGCATATTTATCAGCAGCTAGCTCCTGATACGTGTGATACCGCTGTAACAACCCTTTTAATATCGGTATGTACATCATTCCTTCTGCTAATAGCGTAAAACAAAATAATTTTAAAGGATCACGATTATTTTGATGATATTCTTCATGGAAAATAATTGCATCCATTTCTTCATCTGAAAATGTTTGAAGCATTCCTTCTGACATGACAACTTTCGGACGAAATAGCCCAATTGTAAATGCCGCAACTTCCGTAGTCGGCAATATATATATTTGTTTTCCTTTTCGGATGAAAGGGATAAGTACTTTTTGTAATTTTTTACCATAGAAAAATTGTCGCCAAATTCTTTTGCACACGATTAATACAGTAAGTAATAATAATCCAGCGATTATAATACGAATGAGCGATAATTCTTTCATATGTTTTTCTAACTGGAACAAGCAAAAATTTGAAAGAAAGAGCATCTTATTTTGAAACAGAAATGGATATGTAACGTAATACACTAACATACTGAAAAAGAGAGTACTAACAATTACTGCTAACAATACGATTTTACGCATTTGCCATTTCATTTCATGAATCCTCTTTTTTTAACTGACTCAATTTGTCTTCTAACTTTTTTATTAAAGTCGGATCAGCCTGCTCTAACTCATCTAGCATATGATTTACAACTAAATCTCCAAACTCCCCCATCAATTCCTGTGTCATTTTCTTCGTTTGATTGGATAAGAATTCTTCTTTTGTTTGTACAGCACGATATATGCCACTTCTTTTTACAGTCTGTTTTTCTAAGTGTAATTTCTCTACTAACCTGTTCATAACTGTCATAACAGTGTTAAAATTCACAGGTGATTCTTCACTTAATTTCTGCTGTACTTCTTTAATCGTAATACCTTCGTTAGACCAAACAATCTCCATAATTTTCGCCTCAAGCGGTCCAAAGAAATGATTTAACCCTTGCTCATTTAACTTATAGTTTTGAGTAAACATAGTATAGCTCCTTTCACACTACGAATTGTAGTATAAATTAAATGAAAGGTCAAATGCGAATGAGATACACTAAAATTCACTACCTATAAATACATAGGCCATTCCATTCATTTTAAACCTAATTTTTCTCCAAATGTATCAAAGAGATACTGCTCTAATATTTGTACACTAAACTTCTCATTACGCCCAAGTGCAAATAATTCCCGATCTTTCGCTACGATAGTATCTAACGGAATAACGACATTATCCACTATTTTTGTAATTTCAATAATGTTACTTTTTACATTTACCTCTGTTTTAAATTCAATATTTTCTAATACGATATGCGAGCGTCTTCCTGATGCCAAAAAAGTAAAGTTAGGATTTTTATAAATGCCAATTTCACTCTCTAATGGGTATAAATACTGAAAAATGATATCTCTATGTCCATCTTTTATTATTTTTTCATCCTTCTCATCATCTAAGTATTCTTTCACCTTTGTTGTAAATTCAAATCGAAAATCCACTTTTTTCACGCTCCCTCTTTGTATTTTTATATTAAATAAATATATTGAAATAATTTTACCATATTGTAATACAAGTTCCTATGAAAAGTAAAAACACATTTATAAAATCTCTATTATTTCCGATTCCTTTTTAAAGTATAAGCACTCATCCAATATGAATTCATGCTTCTTTATATCCATTTAAACATATTGTTTCCATATTTTGAAACAATAGTATGAAGTGTTATATATCGATAAAATGAAACTTTAATCATTGGGAGTTGTTGATCCCCCGTCTAACTTCTTTGCTTTCACTGAATTTTGAGTTGGGGGTCTTACTCCCCAGCAAATAGCGGGATAAACTGTTTCTAATTCATTTTTCTATATAGCTATTCCCCCCCTTTACTATTCCGATATATTTAAACTATATTTTCTACTTAATCATTACATCACAGAAGGAATGTAACTCTCTTCTATCGAATTTTTATATAACAAAAATGATTAGGTGGTGCTTTACTATGAAATTAGCTGTCATTGGTGGCGGTGATTTACAAGATTCAAATCACTTGCCTATTAATGAGCGACTTATAGAATTAACAAATAAACAGTATCCAAAAGTATTATTCATTCCAACAGCTAGTCATGATGATGAAAGTTATATAACATTATTTTTAGACACGTTCGAAAAACAATTACACTGTGAAGTACAAATTTTACGTATTATAGCCGATACACCTTCTAAATATGAACTAGACGAAATGATTCAATCAGCCGATTTAATTTATCTTGGCGGCGGGAACTATATTCAAATGATTACAGAATGGAAAGAACATAAACTCGATGAAAAATTACTATTGGCTCTGCAGCAAGGAACTCTCATTGCCGGGTACAGCGCTGGTGCTATGTGTTGGTTCACCTCTAGCATCCGATCAGATTATGAAGGTTCTGGTTATATAGAGAGCAACGGTTGGGGGATTGTGAACAAAAGGTTTTGTCCACATTATAATCAATTAAATAGAATGAACGCCTTCCATTCCTTTTTACAAAATCATCAAGGTAATATAGAAGGAATTGCACTGGAGGATAATTGCGCTTTATATATTACAGAAGAATCTTTTGAAATTATAGGTGAACCAGAAAAAGCGTGGGAGTTTTATATGAGTGATAACACACTCATTAGACAACATTTTGATATTACTTTAAAAAGCTATTTATAAAGATACCTTTACAGAAAATGTCCCTAAGTAAAATAACTTAGGGACATTTTCAATATTTAACTCACTAATCGTGTAATTCGTTTCTTCTGCCATGAAAGCTTATAATATGCATATTGTAGTATTAAGCTGACAATAAACGCTGCTGGGTACCCAATCCATATTCCTTCTATGCCAAGACTTGTATGGTAAGAAAGGTAATACGCTACAGGTACTTCAACAAGCCATATTGATACAACGCCGATAACAGTTGGCCATAATACTGTACCACTTGCTCGCATTGTCGCACTAATAATTTGCGCATGCCCGAAAATTAAATAACTCCATAATGTAATCATAACTAGGCTATGAGCAATTTCAATTGTAGTTTGACTTGTTAAAAATAGTGATAGAATGTCTCTTGAGAACAAGTAAATAAGAGATATTAGCACACCACCGATGACGTAGTTCATAATAATTCCGGCCTTCACAACTTTCTGCAATCGATCAAATTGATTCGCCCCAATTGATTGTGCCGCAAAAATGGAAACTGTAATACCTAGGCTAACTGCTGGCATTTGTACATAACTTGCAACTTGGTTTACAACGCCATATGCCGCTGTTGCATCCGAACCGTAACGATTTACAAACGCGATTACCGCAATTTCAGATAATGAAACTAATATCATATTAATACTTGCTGGAATACCAAGTCGTAGCAATAACTTTAATAACTCCCCATCCATTCGAAGGTATTTTCTAACCGTGCCATCTAGTTGTAATGGGTGATTTTTCTTCTTTAAATACACCAGCATAACAATAAACGTAATAACTGTAGATATAACAGAAGCATAGGCTGCCCCATACACATCTAATTTCGGAGCTCCTAACCATCCAAAAATAAGAATTGGTAATAAAATCATATTTAGCGCTGTACTTACAATTAAAAAGTAAAATGGCGTTTTAGAATCTCCTGTACCTCTCATAAATGTTGTGTATGCGAAATATAAAAATAATACTGGCATCGATATAAATAATATACGTGCATAATGTACACTTATCTCAATAATATTTTCTGGCGTTCCCATAAGGCGCATAATATCCATCGCAAAAATACTACCTACTATCGCCAACACAACTCCAATAATAAAAGTAAATGTCAGCGTCGTACCAACGATAGCTTTTAAACGATCTTCGTTTTTAGCACCAAACGCCTGACCTATTAAAATAGAACTACCTGAACCAATACCAATTACAAATGAAACGAGTAAGAAAAATAGCGGAAAGAATGCTGATATAGCCGCTAAATCATTAACTCCAAGCCATCTTCCTACTACTACCATACCGAATAATTGTCCAATCGATTGTAATACATTACTTAATAGTAACGGTACCAAAAACATGGACATCGATTTCCATATCGGTTTACTCTCACTTTCTAACTTATGTGACTCCGCACCTTCTTTATTGTTATCTGTAGGTGGTTTCAAATTTCATTTCTCCTTTTAATAAAAATCTGTTTTTCAACTTCCATCTCTTTGTATAGTTGTTATTATAATGTGCTTCTATTCATTTTCTTTTCCGTACTATTATAACTTCACCCAATATTGGCTTCCATCAGCTGTTCTATCTAAAAATCCATATTCAATTAAATATCTTCTTAAAGTTACGAAATCCGGGTATACGCTTTCTATGACAGTATTTACTTCTTTTTCAGTGTACTTTTTATTACTATCAAACTTCGTCACTAAATGGCGTAATATAATTAATTTACGCTTTTGCTTTTTCGGGAATTTAGAAAGCGGTCCATCTAATCCTTCTGTAAAATGAGCTTTTAATACTTCATCATTTTCTTCTTCTGTAATATTGTAACGATCATCTACCATCGTTGCTGTTCTATGAATAGGTACAAATTTCGTTTGTACTTTTGATTTTTCTTCTGACAGTTCCATTAACGCTAAAAACACTTTCGCTTGTTTCATTTTCTCTCGAAGTGTAAATCGATGATTGCGAATGGTTGATGTACTTCCGCCATCCATCTCTTTTACAATCTCTTTATCATTCAGCCCCATATGGAAAAACTGAACCATCTTCTTTTGCAAATCAGTTAAACCAGTATACTTCTTATCAAGATTTATTAAATAATCAAACATAGACGTATGTTCATTTTGCACATGCACTTGTACAAACTTCTCTGCTTCATACAAAACTTGATTATCTTGATAAATAACTCCCTTAATAAACGTTTCTCCACAAGCTAAACAAATATACTCCTCTGTTTCCTCATCAAACACATACCCTTTTTTCAATTCCTCCACCGACGCATCCCAAAACTTCTCTGAAATATCACTCATACTAAACACTCCTTCAAAATGTTTATCTAAAAACAAACAAATTTCAATATCGTTTATTATCACTTCATCATCTTAACACAATTAAAATAAACATTTCAACGTTTCGTTTACCTATTTTATAAACTTTTATAAAAACATCTATTAGATATTCTTTAAAAAGGAAATCAAGCAACAAAAAACGAATGTATTTAATGAATGAATTACGATAGGATGTGAAACAAAACATGACTATTTTACAAGACCCATGGTTTACTGTTAAACAAATTGCCCAAAATACATATGCGATTAGTGAATATGGACATTGGGAGAAAGTACATTCCTTCTTACTTGTAGGCGATACTACCGCACTCCTTATCGATACTGGACTAGGCATCGATAATCTGAAGCGTATAACTGACCAACTAACAAACTTACCAATTACCGTTGTCACAACACATGTCCATTGGGATCATATCGGTAGTCACGCACAATTTGAAGAAATCTATGTACATGCTTTAGAGGCGGATTGGCTCATTAATGGTATAAAAGGACTTCCTATTACTCAAATTAGGCACGACATCGCTCGTGATATTACTTTACCTACACCTAAAACATTTCAACCTGAAACATTCAAACCCTTTCAAGGAACACCAACAAAATTACTACAAGATGGAGATATGATTGATATCGGAAATAGGAAAATTCAAATTATACATACGCCAGGTCACTCACCGGGGCATATTTGCCTATACGATTATGAAACTGCTTTTTTATTCACAGGAGATTTACTTTATGAAGGCACGATTTTTGCATTTTATCCATCAACAAACCCTGTAGATTTAGTTCAGTCTCTAAATACAATTACAAACCTCTTTCCTATTAAACAAATTTTTGGTTCACATCATACCCTCGGCCTTTCACCTGTTATATTGAAAGAAGTGAAATATGCTATTCAATATTTAAATGATAAAGAGCTGATTAAACATGGGACTGGTATTCACACATTCCAAAACTTCAGCCTTCAATTTTAACTACAAAAAGGTGTTTTCGTATACGAAAACACCTTTTACTCATTATATATTCTATTTACAACCTCTACTAAAGCTTTACTTACCTGTACAAATGTATGCTTTCGGTTTCCATCCTCAATAAATTTATTAGCACAACTACCCATAATTATCATACAACTAATTATGACTAACGCTACCTTTCTATTCTTGTAAGTCACTTCATGCCACTCCACTATTACAAAACTTCTTTTGAATTTATCCCATCAAGAAATTTTAAATGAATAATAAGCCGAAGGAATATGCAATTCTGCATATTTACACGTTTTATCACGATATCATGATTTAATTTAGTTAAAGAACACGTATACCGGGGTGACTAACTTGAAATTTAAAGCGAAAAAAAATCCATTTCACGTCATTTTCATTTCATTATTTATCATAATTTTTTTCATTTCGCTATTATTCCAAAATGAAAACTCTATTTTTTTCACTCTCATGATGGTGCTAAATGTCGTGAATCTTGCTTCATTCTATTTTTCTCACTACAATATAACCTCATCATCTCTTATTGTAAAACACGGTTTCATATTTCATACTGAAATTCCTTTTGAAGACATTCGTCACGTTAAATACTCTGGTAAAAAACTTCATTCAAAAAAATGGACTAGACAGCAATTAGAAATACATTACAATTTATTTGACTCGGTAACTGTTTTTGTACCCCAAGAAGAAGAAAAGTTCATTTCACTCTTAGAAGAAAACTGTCCACATATGAAAGTATTGAATATACCTACTAACAAATAATATAGTTTGGCACTTACAGTAATACAAATAGAAAAAATAAGTATTAAAAAAGCCAAGATTCTATACTAAGAACCTTGGCTTTTTCTATTATTCTTTCGGAGCAATCATTTTTTTCGGATCTACAATTTCATCAAATTGTTCTTCTGTTAGTAACCCAGAGTGCAGTGCTGCTTCTTTTAAAGTTAACCCTTCTTTATGAGCATGCTTCGCAATTTTCGCTGCATTTTCATATCCAATGTGCGGGTTTAATGCTGTAACAAGCATTAATGAACGATTCACATTCTCTTTAATTACTTCTTCATCTGCTTCAATACCAACTGCACAATTATCATTAAATGAAACAATTGCATCTGCTAATAAGTGAGCAGATTGTAAGAAGTTATATGCAATAACTGGTTTAAATACGTTTAACTCAAAATTACCTTGGCTCGCAGCAAATCCAATTGTTGCGTCATTTCCCATCACTTGCGCTACAACCATCGTTAACGCTTCACTTTGTGTTGGATTTACTTTACCTGGCATAATAGAGCTTCCTGGCTCATTTGCCGGAATAATAATTTCTCCTAGACCACTACGTGGACCACTTGCCAACCAGCGCACATCATTCGCGATCTTCATCAAATCAGCTGCTAATGCTTTTAATGCACCATGCGTATATACAACTTCATCATGGCTCGTTAATGCGTGGAACTTATTTGGCGCAGAAATAAATTGCTTACCTGTAAATTGGCTAATTTCCTCTGATACCATCTCACCAAATTTAGGGTGAGCATTAATACCTGTTCCAACTGCAGTACCACCAATCGCAAGCTCTTTCATATATGTATTGCTCTCTGCAATCATACGCTCTGTTTTTTCAAGCATACGATGCCATCCGCTAATTTCTTGTCCTAATGTTAACGGCGTTGCATCTTGTAAATGTGTGCGACCAATTTTTATAATATGTTCAAATGCAGTTACTTTTCCTGCTAAAGTTTCTTTTAATTTCGTAATTGCTGGTAATACGTGATTTTCTACTGCGATTACACACGCTACATGAAGCGCCGTTGGAAATGTATCATTTGAACTTTGAGACATGTTCACATCATCATTCGGATGAATATGTACATCAGATCCCTTCTCTTTCAAAATTTGATTCCCGCGGTTTGCAATTACTTCATTCACATTCATGTTTGACTGTGTACCACTACCCGTTTGCCAGACGACAAGCGGAAAATGTTCATTCCATTTCCCTGCAATTACTTCATCTGCTGCTTCCACAATTGCTTCTGCTTTTTCTTCTAATAGCTTTCCTAATTTTTGATTGCTAAGCGCTGCACTCTTCTTTAAAATTGCAAATGCTTTTACAATTTCAAGCGGCATTTGCTCTGTTCCAATTGGGAAGTTTTCTTTACTACGTTGTGTTTGTGCTGCCCATAATTTATCAGCTGGAACTTTTATTTCTCCTATTGTATCTCTTTCAATTCTGTACTCCATTTTTTCATCCCCTTGAAAATAAAATACCTACATCTCTTATAATAACAGACTTTCTCTTAAATGATAAGAATTCTCACTCTTATATATAGATATTCTGTATTTATTTTTAAAAATTCCTCTTGACCTAAACTTAAGTTTAGGCTGTATCCTTTCCTTTGTAACCTACTATAACAATACTGGAGGAATTCAATATGAAAAAATATGCTTTCATAACAGGTGCGAATAAAGGAATTGGATATGAACTTGTTCGTCAATTAGCCGAAAAAGATTATCACGTATTTTTAGGTGCTCGCAATAAACAGCTTGGACAACAAGCTGTACAATCTTTACATGTATCAAACGTTTCCTATATTCAAGTAGATATTTCAAGTTCACAATCCATTCAAGAAGCAATCAAGAAAATTCATGAAACGACTGACCACTTAGATTTATTAATCAATAACGCAGGCATAGTACTAGACTTCAACACGCTACCTAGTGAATTAAATATTGAAACTTTACGTCAAGGATTTGAAGTTAACTTTTTTGGAACATTCCAAATGGTGCAAGCCTTTTTACCATTATTAAAGAAATCAAACAACAGTAAAATTATCAATATAACAACTGACATGGCTTCATTAACAATGTTTGCTAATGGTGAAACACATCCAATTAATGCGTTAGGGTATAATTCTTCAAAAACAGCTATTAATGCTTTAACATTAGCTTTTAGTAAAGAATTTAGTACGAACGGCCCAGAAATTTTTGGAGTAACTCCCGGTTTTACAACTACTGACCTTAATGGTAATTCCCCAGGTGGCCATACGACCAATGAAAGTGCTAAAATTATTATTAAATATGCAGTAAGTGAAACAAACTATAATGGTAAAATATTAAATAAAGATGGAATTATAACTTGGTAGTAAAAGGATGAATTCTATGTATTATACGATCGGTCAAGTCGCCAAAATGCAACACTTAACTATTTCTCAAATACGTTATTACGATAAACAAGGACTGTTCCCTTTTCTTCAAAGAAATGAAAAAGGGGATCGAGTTTTTGACGAAGAAGCACTGAAATATTTAGAAATGATTTTATGCTTAAAAAACACCGGTATGCCAATTCAAAAAATAAAACAATTTATCGACTGGTCTATGGAGGGAGAACCTACTATCCTTCAACGGTTGGAATTAATGAAACAACAGGAGACCAATGTCTTACAGCTCATTCAAGACACTGAAAAAAACTTAAAAAAGATACAACAAAAAATTGCTAAATATGAGAACGAAATAACTTCAGCAAATACTATTACCAAATAAAAAAATCACCTTCTACATGTTGTAGAAGGTGATTTTCATTTTATGATGCTTGCTTTCCTTTATCTGTATCATCCACATACCAAATGAATTTGCCTGTATATCCATAAATAACTGCTAAGATTAATGAAACAAAGCTTAACCACATAAATGGAACGTATGAGAACGTTGCTACACCTAAAATACCAGCCATAAAAATACCATTATCAGACCATGGAACCATACCTGAAGTTAGCGTTCCACCTACTTCTGAGTTACGTGCTAATACACGACGGTCTATTTTTAATTTATCATAGCTATCTTCCATAATTTTCGGTGTTAAAATTAGTGATACATACATCGCACAACCAAATATATTGGCTAAGAATGCTACGATTAATGTAGACAATGTTACATTACCCGCAGAATTTAATTTCTTCTCAAATTTTGATACAATCACTTTTAAAACACCTAGTTTTTCAAGTAATCCACCAAATCCTAAACCGAAAATGATAACGGCTACTGAGCCAAGCATACCGTTAATTCCACCACGGTTTAATAACTTGTCAACAAACTCAACACCAGATTGAATTGAGAATCCGTTATACGCTGTTCCAATCGCATCTCCAAAGTTCATTCCTTGGAAAAGAGTTGCCCAAATTGCACCAATTAATGCTCCCATTGCAATTGTTGGCATAGACGGTTTCTTCATTGCTAATAGTGCAATGACAATGATCGCCGGAACTAACATCCATATTTTAATATCAAAGTGTTTTAATAATGCTTCCTTTAAAAATTCTACTCGATTTAAATCTACGTTATCTCCGCCATACATCCAACCAGCTACAGTAAACATAATGCTAGTGATAATATACGCTGGAACGTCTAATACGAGCATAGCTCGTACGTGTGCAATAACATCTACTTTTGCCATAGATGCTGCAAGTACTGTACTATCAGAAAGTGGTGATAATTTATCTCCGAAATAAGCTCCTGAAAGAACTGCACCAGCAACAAGTGGTAATGGTAACCCAAGACCTTCACCAATTGCCATCATAGCAATACCTGCTGTTCCAACTGTTCCCCATGATGTTCCTGTCGCGATAGAAGTTATCGAACAAATAATTAATGTTGCTAATAGGAATATGCTAGGGTGAATAAACTCTAATCCATAATAGATTAATGTTGGTACAACACCACCAGCAATCCAAGTTCCAATTAAAGCACCTACTGCAACTAAAATGAGTATTGCTTCTAATCCGTTAGAAATCCCTTTCGTAATTGCATCTTGCAATTCTTGATAACGAAATCCTAATCTTAATCCAAGCGCAATTACTAAAAACCATGAAATAAATAGCGCTAATTGAATTGGGAGATCAAAAATCGTTTGGAAGGAAAAGACAACAGCAAGAAATAGTAATAAAAGAACTATGATTTCTAGCATCGATGGTAATCTTACACTTTTCATTTTTTTCTCTCCTTACAAGTCGATAACATGACGTATGTCGTCTTACATGTATGTAATATACAATTAGCGAAGACAAAACAAAATTTTCATATTATTTCGATTTATTTTTCCAGTATAATATATGGACACCTTTTCTATTGTAAAAGTAGATGCTACTTTTCGCAATGGAAAATATAAAAAATGTTACATTTTTTATATTTAACAATCAAAGAGTAACTTTTTTAATATTTGCTACCATAAAACTTTTTACTATTATGCTCACCGTTTTAAGGACTATCATTATTCCCCACATAAAAAAGCACACATCATTCAAATGATGCATGCTCCACTTTTATTTATACATATCTTGTATTTCTTCTTTATTTTTAAGGATTTCCACAAAATTATCGCTACAACCTTTCGGAAATAACACTCCAAGCCCATATGAATGCTCAAACTGAAAATGAGGATACTTCGCTTTGACCTCATCCCAAAATTTATACACGCCGAAGTTTCGATCTTTCACCTCAATATCGTGAAATAGCACGATGCCGTTATTCGCAAGTTTCGGTAACCATGTTTTATAATCATGAGAAACTGCTTCATACGTATGATAGCCATCAATATGCAACAAATTTATCGTTCCATCTTGAAACTGATCCACAGCCTCGTCAAAAGTAGACCGAATTAAATTACCTATATTTGGATAACTCATGTTTACCACTTTATCTACGATTTGGAAAACACCTTCTCCATATGGACCTGTATGCCCGTCTCCTGTCCAAGTATCTACAGCAAAACATTTTGTAGCTAATCCCCCATCCTTTACCCCTTGACAAAAACTGAAAAAAGAAGCGCCTAGATGTGTACCTAGCTCAACTAATATTTCTGGTTTTTCAAATCTTACTAAATCGTATGCGAACTCCAAATGGCCAAGCCAGGCAGTATTCGCACGAATAAATGGACTAAAATTATCAAATTCAAATGTTGGTTTATGAGTAACCCAGTTCATCGCGTATCTCCTTCTACACATATTTTTAACAAACCAAATTACTCTTATCTTTATTTTTTTATCGTCATGATTATGATTCTATTTCATGAAAATATGAAGAATTAATCCTTTTTTATTGTGGTAAAGCATCATATACATATGGGTCTGTTGGCTTATTAATTTTCTCCACTTTACTAATTTTCACAAGTGGAAATAGCGTTCTTTTATATGTCGTTTTATCTAATATCCCTGTTACTTTTACCCATGTTTCTTCTGAAATTTTCTCAACATCTTGTCCCGTAACAATCATCCCCCAGACCGATGCATCTGCAATGCAACAAGTTATGCCATATCGAGCCACTACTGCTTTATTCCCCGTCACATCTCTATCCTTATATATGAACCCTGCGAATGTAATTTCTTTCCCTTTAAATCCATTAACATCTTGACCAATTATACTCATTGTTTGAACATAGTCCTTATCCTCTACTTGTATTTTACGCTGCCCTAACATACTTTTTGTTAATTGCTCTTCTGTTTGATAATTTGTTGATAAATTCGAAATTTCATCTTGATCAACTAATACTTCTCGCCAATCTGAATTGACCTGCCCTCCTTCTATTTCGTTCTTTTTCATACTTATCGCTTGGGCACTTTGATTCATACCCCTTTTTCCTGCTAAACTTCCATCAATTGTTACACTTCCAAAGAGAAAAGCGCTAATTATCGGAACAACAAATAAAACATATACAAACAAACTTTCCATCCCTAATTTTGATTCTGTATGATGATTACAACAATTACAATCATCCTGTTTTTCTCTCCCATCTCTCCAAACTTGTAAAGAACCAAGAAGTAAGATCACTACAAAAGCTATATACGTAAATTTAATCATTTTTGGAGCGATAAAATTATATATATTTCCGGTTACAAGTAATTTAAATAAGAGCATTGCTAAACCAATTAAAATAATGCCACGGATATAACGATGATATGCTTTCTGCTCCTCTTTCTCCATTGTCTCTCACCTCCTATAACATTGTAATTTGCACGATTGTGTACACCGATAAAATAATAATTCCAATCAAAAAGAATACAAATCTCCTTTGAAAATATGCAAATAGCATGAACGTATTTTTCATATCAAGCATAGGCCCAAACACAAGAAATGCGAGAAGCGCCTTTACCGAAAAAACATGTCCAAAAGATGCGGCTATAAACGCATCGGCTGCAGAGCAAATTGATAAAACATAACCAAATCCCATCATTATAATTGGAGCAATTACTTCGTTATGTGCTACTGTATCCAGTACATTCCGATCGAAAAACGTTTGAAATACACTTGCTAAAAAAGCACCAATTAATAAATACTTACCAGTATCAAAAAACTCATCTACAGTGTGATTTATAACATCTTTCCAACTCTTATTTTTGCTTTTTTGAACGGAAACCTCTACGTCTTTTAAAACATTTCTCCCGCGATAGCAATAATACACAATTAGACCTATGAATAGAGCAACAAGAATTGTTATCCCAAAGCGTGCATATACAACGTAATCACTTTTTTGAAACGCATATATGGTAGATAAAAGAACAACTGGATTCATTATAGGTGCACTTAGTAAAATAACAATGCCCACATGAAGAGGTAACCCCTTTTGAATGAGCCTTCTTACAATTGGTATAATGACACATTCACACATTGGAAAAAGAATCCCCACAAATACTGCTGGAATCATTGCAACAATTGGAGATCTCAGCATTACTTTTTGAATCATATCTTCTGTCACAAACACTTGAATGAGTGAAGAAACGATTACGCCTAATAAAATAAAAGGTACTGCTTCAAAAATAATACTTAAAAAGAGTGTGTTCACATTCAACCATACTTGTGGCACATTTTTGTGTAAATTTGCTAGGCTTGTAAAATCTACAAAAAATAATAAAAAGAGAAAAATAACAATAAGTACTATGCCTGCTAATTCTTTTGAAACTCTATTAAAAACCAACCTTCTCGCCTCCATTTTATTTATACGTAAACATGTGCTTGTCCAAATGCTTCTGCTACTACAACACAAATTTTATAGTCTATTCCTATTCTTAAATCGTAATCATTATGATTTATTATTGATTTTTTCTTTTTCATCACTTAATATAAAACGTAATCATTACGATTTAAAGGAGAGAGAATTTCATGAAAAAAGTACCTATCACTGTATTAAGTGGGTTTTTAGGAGCCGGAAAAACTACCTTACTACATCATATTTTGACTAATAAGAACAACTTAAAAGTAGCTGTTATCGTTAATGATATGAGCGAAATAAACATTGATGCCTCCCTTATAAAAAAAGGTGGTTTTTCACGTACGGAGGAAAAACTAGTAGAAATTCAAAATGGCTGTATTTGTTGTACACTACGAGAAGATTTAATAATAGAAGTGAATCGTCTTGTTGAAAACGGAGATATTGACTATATTGTAATTGAATCTTCTGGTATAAGTGAGCCTATTCCAGTTGCTCAAACGTTTACTTATACAGATGAAGTTCTTAACATTGATTTAACAACAAATTGTCGCCTCGACACGATGGTTACCGTTGTAGATGCAAATAGATTTTGGGATGATTTTGCAGATGGAGAAAGTTTATTAGATCGAAAACAAGCAATCGATGAAAATGATACTCGGGAAGTTATTGATTTATTAATAGATCAAATTGAGTTTGCAAATGTAATTATCCTTAATAAGATAGACCTACTAGAAAAAGAAGATGTGATAGAACTTCATTATTTACTAAAGAGACTAAACCCTAGTGCAAAAATTATTGAATCTTCATTTAGCAACGTACCACTGCAAGAAATTTTAAATACAAATTTATTCAATTATGAGGAAGCCAGTCAATCGGCTGGCTGGATACAAGAATTAAACAGTGAACATCATACACCCGAAACGGAAGAATACGGTATCAATTCCTTTGTGTACCGTCGTAAATACCCTTTCCATCCTGAACGTCTTATGAATTGGTTAGAAAAATGGCCTGTTGATGTTGTAAGAGCGAAAGGCTTTTTCTGGCTTGCATCTCGAAATAATATGATAGGGCTTCTATCTCAAGCAGGTTCCTCTATTACAATTCAAGGAGCTGGTGAATGGATAGCAGCATTACCTGAAACTGAAAGAAATCAAATGATTGCAGAAGAACCGGAAGTATTAAAAAACTGGGATGAACAATATGGAGATCGAATAATTGAGCTCGTATTTATCGGAATTGACATGAATTATTCTTTAATTGAACAATCATTAGATAGTTGTCTACTAACAGAGAAAGAAATGAAACAAGATTGGGATATATTTATTGATCCTATTCCAGCTTTTACTTACAGTTCATAATAAACAACAAGAAGGCTTCCTTAAAATGGAGCCTTCTTCACTTTGTCGTACTCTTATTTAGCAGATTCGCTTTAATAATAAAAACAATTGTCCCTAAAACAACTAATATAGTATATACGATCGCAACCACATCACCTATTTTTTCTAGGCCAAACGGTAATATGATTGTGGAAACTCCGACTATATAAGAAAACACCCCTGAAAGCTTCGCTAATTTATTTTTATCTCCAACAAACGTCTCTTCCTGATAACCTGCCAACAAAAACAATCGCTTTTTCACCTGTATTTGATATCCTAAAAAGATAATAAGTAATCCAACAAATAAACAAACCAAAAATCCCGCTTGCATATCATCCCCCCTTTACAATATTTTACTACACACAAAAAAGTTTTTAATAAGAAATTTCAGTTTATTAATACTCCATTTCGTGATATATTGCATATTGTATCCAATATCTATTTTCAGAAAGGCGGATTTTAAATCATATGAATCCCAATCGATTAAAAGGAATTATAATGGTCATAATCGGTGCTTGTTTATGGGGCTTGTCCGGAACAGCTGCACAACAACTTTTTCAATATGACAATGTTTCTACTGAATGGTTAGTTACAATTCGATTGCTTATATCCGGCGTTATCTTGCTCATTATTTCATCATTCGGAACGAGAAAAAAAGAAATATTCGGCATATGGAAACAAAGATCGGATGCTTATAAAATGATATTGTTTGGCCTATTCGGTATGCTTGCTGTACAGTACACATATTTTGCTTCTATTAAAGAAGGAAATGCCGCCGTCGCAACATTATTACAATATTTAGCTCCTATATTCATCACTGTATACTTACTTTTTAAATGGAACGTTCGTCCATCAAAAATTGATTTCATTTCAATTACCCTTTCATTAGTAGGCACTTTTCTTTTATTAACAAACGGGTCTGTTCATAACTTGGCTGTTTCTACACCAGCTATTATTTGGGGTATTTTATCTGGATTATCTCTTGCTTTTTATAGTTTATATTCAAAGGAATTGTTAGAAAAATGGTCTTCCTCTGTTATCGTTGGATGGGGCATGATTATTGGGGGTATTGGTGTAACGATTCTACACTTTATTTCTACAAACGAATTCATTTTATTATCGACTATGAAATATGTAAAACTAAGTACCCTACCACTCATCACATTTGTCGTCATTTTCGGGACACTTATTGCCTTTTATTTATACTTAGACAGCATACGATACCTGACTCCGAAAGAAACAACATTATTCGGTTGCACAGAACCACTCGCAGCTATTATTTCTTCTGTACTTATATTGCACGTGCCATTTCAATCTTTTCAGTTATTAGGCGCTTTTTGTGTCATTGTTATGGTACTCATCTTAAGCCAAAAACCGGATGAAGGAAAACAAAAATTAAAGCTTGTTAATGCCAAAAAGGAAACTATACAATGAAAGGATTGAATTCACTATGCCTGTCCCTCAAAATTATAAAAAACCAGGAAGAGTTTCGGCAAAATCACTCGTTTTAAATCAACTACAAGATTGGATTATTGAAGGTGTACTGCAACCTGATGAAAAAATCAATGATGGGGAATTGGCTGAAGCACTAGGAGTAAGCCGAACACCTGTAAGAGAAGCACTTCAAATATTAGAACTTTCTGGTTTAGTGGAAATGGTACCTGGACAAAAAACGAAAATTGCTCCTATTAAGTTAGACGACATATTTATCATTTATGAAACGATGGCTGGTCTTCACTCTATTATAGGAAAACAAGCACTTCAAAACATTACAGACGTTGACATTAAAATACTTTCTGAAATAAATGATGATTTTCAGTACTCTATAGAGAAAAAAAACTCAAAACAAGCTTTAGAATTAGATATACAATTTCACAATACAATTTCTTCTATTGCTAAAAACCAATATATTGAACCCTTTCTAGAAAATATGCAACTTCACGTTTTACGCCTTGAATATTTGTTTTTCCAAAACTTTGTTCCAGCAAGTCAATCTATTGAAGAACATTATTCTATTATTCAAGCATTGCAGAAGCAGGACGAAAAACAAATGGAACAAATGATGTCTCAAAACTGGTTCCGTCCAATGAAAGAAATACAAAGAATAATTTCTACAAAATAATAAAAGAGCTGGCTACACAAAATCGTAACCAGCTCACCTTTTACTAATCTATATAGCTATGCCTGGATATTTGCATAATCTTCCATATCTTCGTACTCTTTTTCCAATTCCTCTAAAGACAGCTCGTATAATTGTCGGTCGCGAATTTTAAACACACCTGCTCCAATTAACTCATCAATTAAATGCCTCTTACGATTTTCAACAGCAAAACGGAGTTGACTACTCATCTTTTAAAAAACTCCTTTCTACAATCATTGAAAATGATAATCTTTATCAATTACCACTTTTGATTATAAAAGATGACTCTTTATAAGTAAAGTAATTTCATGAAATATTTACCTTACAAAGTATTTGTGGCCACATTATATATATGTATGCCGTGCGAAAAATGTTATGACACTTTTTCTTATCCTTTTTCTTTTATACTTTGCAAGTTGTCTCACTATGATGAAATTCACCATCTATTTCTACTTGAATGGTGACATGTTCTACATGAAACTTCTCCTTCAATACATCCGTAGCCTCTTTTAATACATTTTGCGTTTCATTACCTTTAATAATCAAGTGGCAAGTTAATACTTGAAAATCCGATGTGACAGACCATATGTGCAAATCATGAACTTCTTTTACAACCGGAATATTTAATAATGTACTTTTTACCTCTTCAACATTTATGTGCTGTGGTGCACCTTCCATTAATATATGAACCGTATCACGTGTGACACGCCATCCACTAATAATGACTAAAATAGACACAAGAATACTAGCAATCGCATCTGCAGCAGTCCATCCGAAAAATTTAATAAATAGCGCAGCAATAATCGCTCCAACTGATCCTAATAGATCGCCTAATACGTGTAAGAAAGCACTTCTTAAATTCAAATTACCTTTCACATCGCCGCCTCTCATTAATATCCAAGCTGATAAAATATTAATAAGCAGACCAAGTACAGCAATAATGAGCATTCCATTACTAGCAATCTCAACTGGTTCTTTAAAACGGCGAATTGCTTCAATAAAAATGTATACTGAAATGACAATAAGAACGACACCGTTGCATAATGCCGCTAACATTTCGACTCGCTTATATCCATATGTTTTCGCAATTGTTGCTGTTTTTTCTCCGAGCTTAAACGCCAGTAAACTTAAAGCTAAAGATACTGCATCACTTAGCATATGCCCCGCGTCAGATAGTAGTGCTAAGCCATTTGTTACAAATCCCCCAATAACTTCAGCAATCATAAAACTTGTTGTTAGTAAGAATGCAAGTAGTAACGCCTTTTTATTTTTTGAATGACCATGATCATGTGAATGTCCCATACAAATGCTCCTTTAAGTGCAATATCTGTACATTAGTATGAAACAAACTCCCCGTCTTTATCCCGTATTAACTGCCCGTAAACGCCCGCTTCCTCTGTATACACACTTCGCTACTTTTTAAATAAGTCCTTTTTCTCAACAAAAAATAAGACTACTTCTTTTTCAACTTCATATTGTTTACTAATGAAAGAATTTTTAAGGAGGTTACGAAAATGAAACGTTTATTTCTCTGTATGGAGCGTGAACTTGTTGTAGTGAAAGAACAATATGGTAACTATGAAACAGCGTATCACTTACAAAATATGCAGCCTACCTGTATCGCTGTTGATCCATTTCAAAAGAATCGTGTATATTGCGGAACATTTGGACGAGGTCTCTGGTTAAGTGACGATAGCGGAGATTCATGGAGACCGATTGGAGATTCTTATCGTTACTTTGATTTCCCGAAAGAGGATGGTATTTTACACTCTTCTATTACTTCCATTACGATAAGCCCTAATGAACAAGTTAACGGATATGGCGTCGTTTATGTTGGCACAGAACCGAGCGCTTTATTCCGCTCTGAAAATGGTGGTGAAACGTGGACGGAACTTAAAAATATGAAATCATTATTATCTTCTTATACGTGGGCTTTCCCGCCTAGACCTTTTACTCATCACGTACGCTGGATTACAGTTGATCCAAACAATCCAAATACAATTCATGTTTCAATTGAAGCTGGTGCTGTTATTCAAAGTAACGATAAAGGGCATACATGGATTGATAAAAAATTCGGTGCTCCTATCGATGCTCATCAACTACTCATGCACCCTGAAGCCCCAAATCGCCTTTATGCATCATGTGGTGATGGGTTTATGGGCGGACCTGATCGCGCATACCTTGAAAGTTATAACAGCGGAAACAACTGGATTTCATGTAGTGACGGACTGGAGCATCATTATTTATATAGCATGGCTATCGATCCAGCTGATTGCGATACAATTCTCGTTTCTGCTGCACCGAGTGCTGATCTTGCTCATCACCGTATTCCTTATGAATCTTATATTTATCGTAAAACAAAAGATACTCCGTTCCAGCAAGTACAGCAAGGACTACCATCAGCAATCGGTACAGTCATTTCGATGCTTGCGACAAATCCAGCAGAACCACATACGTTTTACACTTTAAATAACAATGGCGTGTTTCAATCCAATGATAGCGGCGAATCATGGGAACAACTAAATATTCCTTGGAAAGATGAATATAAAACGCAACATCCTCATGCGTTACTCGTGACTAGTTCTTAAGGAGAAAAAGACTGCCTAATCGTTTTAGGCAGTCTTTCTTTTATTTCTTTAAATCAATTACGATGTCATCTAAAACAATACCCTTATTGCCTCCCAGTTTTCGAGACACGAAACTCTCCTTTACGTGTCCTCCAACTATTGTTACCGAGCCATAATTTTCAGGAGTGTGAATTCTTAAATTAACGTGAGGCGTTATTATTAGTTTGGTTGCATTCTCATTGAGTTGTTGGAATGTTTTACTCCAATTAAAATTATAAGAATCCTCACCTGAGCCTCCATTTCCTTCCCCAGAATACTGATTACCTAAATCATCACTCACTTCTAAATCGATATCCACCCCATCCCATACACCCCTTATTTCTTGAGATACTTCTTGGTTATAGTATAAAATAAAAGACATTGGTGTTATTTCCATTCTCTCCATATTTACTTTTACACCATCTTTTTCTGTACTACCTCTAATCAATTGCTCTTTATTTTCTATTCCTCTTAGATTAATATTAAAATTCCAATCTCCCTTTATCGTTTCCTCTGTTTCTAAAATGTCTATACTTTTTATACTCCATTCAATGTTCACTGTAGTTTCTTTACTACTAACTAGATCGCTACTTGTTTTTATTAAACCTGTATATTTTCTATCAGCGACTTTAGTAATTTCATTGCTTCCTGATTGGACACCTGCTCCTTTAATAGTTAAAAAATCCAATGTACTTGGATTTCCGCCTAAATCTCTGTTACTTTCTATAGAATAGTTTATTGATACTGTCTTCCCATCGAAAATTGCATCATTTATCGTTATCTTAATTCCATTGCTTTCTTTTGTCATATTTAGTACTGTGGCGTATTGTTGATAATTATAATGAAGCTCCGTTTTCTTCTCTGCGTCCGCTTTATAATTTTCATATAACCCTGTTCTACCATTATCTAAAAATCGGAATATATCACCTACAATTGGCAATCCCCCTGCATATGTAGGAAATCCAATACCAAGCGTTGCAACTGATAACCCTACTAAAATAGATGCAGCAGCGACACCTTTTTTCCAACTTTTCATCTTTTTCTTCATACGTATCGATTGTTTTACATTGCGCTTCACTTTTTCTTTTTCAATTTCAGAAGCTTCAATTTCCTCAAGTTCTTTTTCATCTATATCAATATCATTTAATAGTTCATAAATGTCTTTCATATTGCACTACCTCCAAAACTAATATTCGTAGCATTTTGTTGTAGTTTCTTTTTCCCCCGGTACACTCGATTATCGATTGCTGCCCGGGTTAATCCTAACTTGTCTCCTATTTCCTCGGTCTTCATACCGAGAAGATATTTCATAATGAACACTTTTTGATCTAACGGTTCTAATTGATTAATAAGCTTCAATAATTCTTCTCTATCTTCCATAACGATTAATTCGTCTTCTGCTGATTTCTCCGTACTGATATGAAATTCATCCGAAATAATTTCTACTTTTTTAGTCGCTTTCCGGTAATAATCAATTGCTTTAAACTTCGCAATTGCCGCAATCCATTTTTTAAAATCACTCGGCTCTCCATGAAACTTATTTGCATTATTCCAAATGGATAGGAAAATATCATTTACACATTCCTCTATCAATCCATCATTTTGAACTGGAAAAAGAACTTTGTGCGTGATTCCCTTTATGAGTGGTAAATATGTATCGACAACAAATTCTAGCGCATCTTCTTTTTGCCGCTTTAATCTTTTTATATAATTTTTCTCATTTGATTTCATGTAGCGATTCCCCTTATTTTTTTGTAAAAGCTTTTACACCCTATATAACGTCTTAAAAAATATTTTCTCTCATCTTTTTATTATTTTTTGTATGTAATGGAATACTTTCCCTTAGCCATTGTCTCACATAACTATGCATTCAAAGAAAATTTTCTCAAGTCTGTAATTTAATTCATGTAGTACACTATTTATATAGTCATTCTTTAACTTAGTGTACATTTTATTTCGTTAATCTACTTTTTAAAATTAGGAGATGAGATGTGTATGTGTGGAATTACAGGTTGGGTAAATTGGAATAAAGATCTTTCTAATGAACATGTTATTTTAGAAAATATGGTAAATAGTATTCAGCATCGTGGTCCTGATGCTGAAGGATTTTGGTTTTCACCTCGTGCGGCCTTTGCACACCGGCGTTTAATTGTAATTGATCCAGAAGGCGGAACACAGCCGAAGACATTTCGTACTGGTGATTATACGTATGCTCTTACTTATAATGGGGAAATTTATAATTTCCGTGAGCTGAGGGAACAACTTCAAAAATGTGGTCATACATTTGAAACGCATTCAGATACAGAAGTGTTACTACATGCTTATTTAGAATGGAAAGAAGACTGCGTACAACATTTAAACGGCATTTTCGCTTTCGCCTTATGGGATGATCAGAAGCAACAACTGTTTTTAGCTCGTGATCATTTAGGCGTAAAACCACTCTTTTATACAGAAAGAAATGACAGTATTATTTTCGGCTCTGAAATAAAAGCATTATTAGCTCATCCATCTGTCCCTGCTGAAATTGATGCGAATGGCATAAATGAAATATTTGGATTAGGCTTATTTCGAACTCCAGGATGTGGCGTCTTTAAACATATTCAGGAAGTGCGTGCCGGACATTCTATAACATTTACACGTGATAAAAAAGTGGTTCAAAAGTATTGGAATTTAGAAAGTAAGATCCATACAGATTCTATAGAAGATACATCATCACATATTTTATCTATTTTACAAGATACAGTAAAAAGACAATTAATTGCCGACGTCCCTCTCGTTTGCATGTTATCAGGAGGATTAGATTCTAGCGGTATTACTGCACTAGCGGGGAAAGAATTTGCTGCTGAAAATAAAACACTTCATACGTATTCCGTTGACTTCGTAAATAGCGCAAAAGATTTCGAGCTGACATTTGCTCGCACTGGTTTAGACGCTCCTTGGGTAAAACGCGTTTCTGAACATGTAGGGACATCTCATCATGATATTATTGTGAATGCTGAAGAATTAGCAAAACACTTATTCGTTCCCCTTCGTGCAAAAGATTTACCGAGCGCTGGTGAAATGGAAACTTCACTATATTTACTATTTTGCGAAATGAAAAAAGATGCGACCGTAGCTTTATCCGGCGAATCTGCTGATGAAGTATTCGGTGGATACCCTTGGTTTCATCAAGAAGAATTACTATATGTAGATAAATTTCCTTGGCTAACAAATTGGAAAAATACATCTCCTCTTCTACTAAATGAAGTAAGTAACCAATGTAACTTAGAAAACTATATTGATACACGATTCCAAGAAGCGGTTCTTGAAGTACCTACTCTTGAAGGCGAAAGTAAAAAATCCGCGAAACAACGTCAAATGTTTTATTTATTTTTAACGAGATTTCTCCCATTCTTACTTGACCGTAAAGACCGTATGAGTATGGCTGTAGGATTTGAAGTTCGTGTACCATTTTGCGATTATAGATTAGTTGAATATTTATGGAACGTTCCTTTCAACATAAAAAGCATTGATAATATTGAAAAAGGCATTTTACGTAGAGCACTGAAACCTGCTTTACCTGACGATGTACGCAATAGAAGAAAAAGTGCGTATCCAACTTCACAAGACCCACATTATTTACAAACAATCCGTCATTTATCACTCGACATGTGCAGTAATAAAAACAATCCTATTTTCTCACTTATTAATCATTCCACATTACTTGCCATTGCCGATCAGAGTAATAAAGAAATTAACAATTTCGAAGCAAGAAGTGCTATGGAATATATGCTTCAAGTAAATGAATGGTTAAAAACGTATCACATCCATATCGCTTAACAAAAAGGAGTTCAAGGACAAAAACCTTGAACTCCTTTTTATATTAATTAGCACATTGTTTATTTTCAGTGTCAATGGACCATCCAATAATTGTGGCGCAATCTCTACCTTTCCACTGCAGTACATTTGTTAATACTGGTTCAATCTGCAAGCAACTTCCGTCGTGCAATATTTCTATTAAAGATTGCTCATCATCAAACCTTCGTTTATCACACTCTAAAATACCGTCCGTTGCCATTACAATGTGATTCATTCCTTTTTCTAATCCTCTTACACCTGACGTAAAGCAAGGTGTATTTGCAGCGAAAATATTTTTCCTACCGATATATTCGTAATTCTTCCGTTTATTTAATCGCCCTTTTCCATTTTTCGTTTTCTCAGAATGAAATAAATAAGCGAAGCAATCACCAACTGATAGCCAATATAAAAATTCACCTTTTCGTAAACATATTAAACATGCAAGTTCCTCATCCTCTTGATCACATTTTTCAATAAACAACTCATCTGTAAATAACGCTAATAAGTACATATGTGTATGATGAAAAGCTAAATGTATCGGGTAGGAAAATAACTCTTTTAGTTTCTCTTTTCTTTCTGAAATTGCTTCTATTATATAATCTATATTTTTTGTTTTGTGGTGTGTATCAAAAATCATAACAAATTCAAATTGTAATTCAGGATCCCACCAAGCAAGCACCGCATCTCCTCGTTCAAATGCATCACTCTCTTGATTCCCCCCATATACGCCGACTGAAAGAGGACCACATTTTTCAACATGTATTTCATCTACATACATCTGTTCATGACTCATCCATTTGAATGTATTCACAGCTATCATCCTCTCTCTTGCTAAATGTATACCTTTACACATAGATTACCTTATATTTCAATAAAAATAAACTTTTTCAATATTTTTTATCCAAATAAAAGGATTTTACTTCTAAGTTAACGAATATATCTTATTATACGATATAAAAACAGGGGGATATATTATTATGAAAGACATCAATGAACATTGGGAAAGCATTTATTATCACTTACGATATGAGTATGAAGACAACCTTTCCCACCAAGCTATTCGTATTTTACAAATCGTTTCTCGTGAGAAAGATATAACAATTGGAAAAGTTGCTACTGAGCTTAGTCTCTCTCATAACACAGCGTCTGAGCATGTAAAGCGCCTTATTCAAAAAGGATTTATCATAAAAGAAAGAAACAAACAAGATGAACGAGTGGTGAACCTTACATTAACGAAAGAAGGAATTGAAGTATTAGAAAAGCATACTTTACTAGATAAAGAAAAGATAAAAATATTAGAATCTCAGTTATCAAAAGAAGAACAACAATTAATAGAAAAAGCCTTTTCGTTATTAGCGAAGGAGGCAAAGTATGCATTTCCTCGTTAAAGTAATTGTTTCGGCACTTATTATCGGCGTTATTACTGAAGTCGCTAAACATTTTAGTACGATAGGCGGCTTTATTGCTGCCCTTCCTCTCGTAAGTTTACTAAGCCTATTTTGGATTTCTTTCGAAGGCGGGAACAAACAAGAATTGAGCCAATTTGCTATAGGCGTATTATATGGATTTCCTGCATCCGCACTACTATTATTTATCGTCTATATTGGTTTAAAAAATTCGTTTTCACTTAGTACATCTGTCCTATTCGGTATAGGTGTTTGGTGCATTGTTTTTGCTTGTCAAAAATTATTTCAAGCTTAGGTGGGGATTATTATTCGTAAAATTGTAGAGGTATTAGGAAAAAATATAGAAGTAAATATAAAAGGAAGTAGTAAACAAACTGTAGTCATTCAAACCGGAATGAGTTGTTCGTTTTATGATTGGCTTCCTATTATAGAAAAGCTTTCACAACATTTTACAGTCGTTTCATACCATCGCCCAGGTTACGGAAGAAGTCAATTAGGGAATTATTCGCGTACTACAAGACAAGTGACAAAAGAGCTACATATGTTACTACAGAAATTAGCTATTCACGAGCCTATCATTCTAATTGGTCATTCCTATGGAGGCTTATGTGCACAACATTTTGCGATGTTACATGAAGATAAGTTGCAAGCACTTATTTTAGTTGATTCTACTTCTATGAACTTACACCGATTAGATGAACTTCATTTACCAATTTCTGATCAGACTGATTCTGATGATATGTGGCTGCAAAAATATAATACATACTCCCAAATGGATGTAGACATGCTTTCTAATGAACTAAAACCAATGCTAGCCGATCAATCAAGACAGCAAATTGAATTTTCTACCTCTCCTTCATTATATAAAGCGACAGCTTCTGAACTATGTGAGTGGAAAAATTGTGCCCGCTCAATAAAAGAGCTATATAAAACATTAGAAACACCTTTAATCGTTATAGGTAGAGACCCTCAATATTCTATTACTAAGTTGACTGCGGACGGCATGCCAAAAGAGGAAGCGATACAACTTGAAGCAATGTGGCAAAAACTGCTTCATGAACAATTACAAATCTCAATAAATAGCCAATATATAGTTGCTGAACATGCTAGTCATGGGATAGAAAATGATCGACCAGATATGATCATCGAAGCGGTTCACTCCCTAAAAATAAAAAAAGGAAGCAACTAAAGCTGCTTCCTTACTTATCTATTCATAATCTTCTTCATCATCGATTTCTTCGTAATACGAATTCCCATTACTTACATATATAGGGCCATTCGCAACATCAATACGTAATACCCATGCCCATGGCACAGCTAAACGCTTATGTATTGCTCGCCAAAAGCTCATTGATTTTCTTTCGTACTCCTGGAACTCCTGAAGTAACTCTTTGTAGGAGGAACCGTCTAACTGAATATTTGCTTCTAACAAACGAGAATGGGCATAGTACTGCAGCTCTAGTTCAGCAGCAATTTCCATTTCTTCTTCCGTTGCCATACCAATAATTGTTCCATCTGCTGGTGCAATTTCATATACGTTGTGAACTTCAATAAGCCCTTCTTTCTCTTTCTCAAACATGTAAACAGCCTCCTTTAACATATATTTTTTATGTTACAAAGTCATACTTCTACAATAACATCTCTCTTTCCTCTTTTTTTGATAAACTTTTACAAATTATTTATCTGATAATCTGTAGACTCTAATCTTTCAGCAGAACTGAAACGATTATTATCAAAAACTAATTTATACACATCAGGCATATGAATGGTTTTCCAAAACTGAAAATCATATTGCGAATCAAAATAATTCATAAGTAATACCATAATATTCCCATGCGTACCTATTACAATATTCTTACCTTTATATTTTTTTAATATACTTTGCATACATATTACAGCCCGTCTTTGAGCTACATCATTTGATTCTCCGCCTTCGTATGCAAAACTCCAATCTTCCCACACATTCTCAATAGCATCATTAAAATCTGCTACTGGCTCTGAACTTAATAACCTTTCTCGTAAATCTTCTTCTATTTGTATCGATATATTATATGTATTCGCAATTTCTTGTACAGTTTGAATTGCTCTTTTGTACGGGCTAGAGATCACAACATCTATATGTTTATCTTTTAATAAGCGCGTTACATTCTCTGCATCACAATGCCCCTTTTCAGATAAAGGCCGTTCCCGTTCTTCTTTTGTATATGTAGAGTGGGCATGGCGAACGAAATATATTGTCGTCATTTATCCATCTCCCTTTTCCGTTTTTATCCAAATTCAATACATTACCATCAAATCCCTTTACCTTTATAATAAGTGCTGTCAAATTTAAATGTTGATTTTCATATTAATAAAAGGGAAACACCTCATATGGTATTTCCCTCAATTAAAATAGACTACATTCAATTAAATACTTTATCAATTTTATTTCTATCGTATTCTAATATCCAATCATTATATGTATGATAAATATCCCTAATTGTATTAGGGGAGGTAGCTAATACATCACAACCTCTATCATCATAAACGTGAAATATAGTATTCTTGTTAACATTTATAAAATACACCCTATGAAAAATACTCGGTTTTATTCCCATATCTTGATTACAAATTGCTTTTAGCATAGGAATGTATGTAAAGTCAGAGATTTTACATTTCAAAGTATATCTATGTGTTTTATATGCTCCGTCTTCATCGTCTTCTGGAAAAACATAAGGGATTGTATTTTTCTGTAACTTAAACAAATCGGACTTCTCTTTTACATACTTAGAAAAGATATTCAATTTCTGTTTGAAAGTTTCACCGTCTGCATAGTCATTTACATCCACTACGATATAAATATCATCTTCTGTTGCATGTAAAGACTGAAATAAAGTAATCGCTCTATTATAAACGCCTTCTAAATATGGGCAGTTTTCATAAATGTTATTGTAATCATAGTTCACACCTAATCTAAAGCGAATACCAATATCCCCATTATAAAATAGAGGTGGTCTAAGTTCTAAATTTGGAAACGTTTCAAGCATATACTCATTCAACCCCATCTCAACACCTACCTTTAATAGCATCTTGTTTACATAATAAAATTATTCTATTATAATTTATTTCTGAATTCCTCACTTGTTATAATATCTCGAATAAAATAGTCTACATTATTTCTCAGCTTTTGATATGCAACTTGATCTTCTATATCGTTAAACATAATGACAACTTCTACTTTATTCCCTTTCTTATCTGTAGTATACAAGCTTTTTGTCAATACGAATGCGGTAGAACCACCTTTTTGACCAGCATATTCGAACTTACTATTTTTAACTGTTCCTTTGAAAATGTTCTCGATTTCTTCTTGCATTGATTTTGGAAAATAATTTCTACTATTTATCTTTTCCATTATACTCATATAATCTTTGGCGTTTGCACCCACTAATCGATCTGACCAAATTCGCTGAAATTCCATATCTACCTTTAATGGGATATCCCGTTTTTTCCATTCTTCTTCATCTTTCATCCATTCATGTATTTGTAACACATGTTTATTATACTCATCCTTTGACATGTTACGTATCATTTCTAACGATTGATTTTCTGGCTCATGAAGCTCTTTTTCTACATACCCTCTCATATATAATGAAGCAGTATACGAAGAGAACTTGTCATGACTAGTAAGCTCTAACTCTTTTATACTTTCATTTACTCTTTCTATTCCAAGCTTATCTAACAAATATGTTGTATTTGCATTAGAACTATAATGAATCATCCCTTTAGCGACTTCTTCTAAAGCGATCTGTCCATTTTTCACTAATTCTCTCGCTTTAGCATCTTCTAACCAGTCAGGATGCGCTCCACCATCAGTGTTTTTAACGTAATATTTTTCTAACTCGTGCAATGAAATTTGTTCATCTCGACTTATTTTTCCTTCTGACACTTGCTTAGCAAATTCAACTGCTATGACGATTTTCGCCGTACTCGCTAATGGTAATTTTTTATTTGTATTTATAGAAGTTAATACTTCTCCATTTCTTTTAATAAATAATGAGCATGTTTCATCATCTTTATGTTCTTTTATGTACTTTAATACATAACCAGGATCTTCTTTTGACAAATAGTACTTCATAATGACAAAGAAAGCTATAACGGCTACTATAATCACTCCTGCAACAATTCCTATAATCTTTAATATGTTCACAATATGCCCCCTCTAATAAATCCGCTTCTATATAATCATTATAACGAATCAAATTACAAATTTATACAAAATAGAGTAACTCTTCCTAAAAAAGAAAGAGTTACTCTATTTCACATGCTGTTATTTGTCCATTTAACGTAACAACTATATTTGAGCCGTCACTTTCTTTAACACTTTTTAGTCGATTTGAATTAGGAGGACCAATTACAACTGACTCCTTAATTGGCGAAAGTTCCTTCCCTAATTTTTCTGCACTTACACCATATGCAGCTTGAAATACTTCTGGTGGTGTTAATCTAAGTATGTCTGACCCTTCTACTGTTTCAAACTGATCATTATTGAAGAACAAATGTAATTGTACTTCTTCTGTTACCGCTGTAATCCAATGCCACCATCCCATTGGAATAAATACAGTTTGCCCCGCTTTTACATGATAATTTTGCAATTGATTCGTTTCAGGATTTAAAAT
Organism: Bacillus sp. MN7755; assembly: GCF_054771475.1. Lineage (NCBI taxonomy): Bacteria > Bacillati > Bacillota > Bacilli > Caryophanales > Bacillaceae > Bacillus > Bacillus sp. MN7755. The sequence goes on along the minus strand of NZ_BTRL01000008.1, from coordinate 702,543 downwards.
GGATGTAACTGCTTCTCCTGATACAACAACATCCAACTCCCACGCATTCGGATGCCAATGCGGTTCCCGCATATGCCCTTTTGTCATAAATAAATCAACAAACGCTCCTCCTATCATCGCCGGTAACTGCGTTGACGTAACTTCATAGGCAACGTTTTTCTCATCCCTTTTAAAAAAGACATTTTTTCTCGAATCAAAGAAAAGATTTGGAGTTCCTGAACTTTTCTTTAAATTTTTATTATCTGGAACATAACCTGAACTACTCATTTTATCCCTCTTTTCCACTCCGAACATTTCGACTTTCACACTGTATCGTATGGAAAAAATGTATGAATGTGCCTAAGCATTGATATAACAAAAAAACATGCCTTCATAAGGAGAGCATGTTTTATGATATTCTTCACATTGATTAGCTAAAAATAACTTTTTACTTACCATGATGTAACATTAAATCACTAAGTTCTTCTTCAATGTGATTTAATTTCGCAACGCCTTCTTTCCATTTATGAATATAACGTGAAACCCCAACGAAAAATAAAACGATAATTGTGGAAAGAATAATACCATACACGATTGCTACAGTACTCATAGTTACACTTCCTTGTAATTAGTAATGTGGTTATTAGTTATATTTTTATTATAAACCTTTTTCTTTTAAAATACTTCGATTTCAACTTTTTGTAACAAAATTGATTTTTCTAATATTTCGTTCATAAAAATGGCATATTTTTCACAAATTATACAAAACTTCACCTTATGTACTATTACCATATGAGTTATATTATTTAATAGGAAAAAGGGGATGATATAGTATGACGACTTGGTTTATTGTAATGTTAGTTGTATTTGGAGCATTTAAAATTATCGTTTCTAGCCTTCCCAACTCTGTTATTGAATCCATTATTAGTAAGTACGAAACACATCCACAGCTTGAAGAAGCGAATGCGACTGTTACAATCAATGGAAATAACGTAGAAGGCGAAAAGAAATCCAAAATTATTCATGATTTTAACGAAGGTTTATTTTTAGATCGCTATTATGCACCGCCACATAATGAGGGTACTCCTTTAATTATTCATGCAAAACGTGGCAAAAAAGATTTTACATTTTATATTTATAGTCATGAAGAGCATGTTGATGTTGTTAAGCAACATAAAAAGAAAGTAGTTGCTTATAGTTTACGCTCTAAAAATCTTCAAAATAGTGATATGTTCGTGTCAGCTGATTTAGCGTAATACTCATATATAAAAAGGAATCCATGGCATATGGATTCCTTTTTACTATTTACTGAAAAATAAGTTCTGTCTTCAAACTATCTTTCGGTAACAGCCATCCTTTTTGTTCTAAACTCTTCATTAATAATTCTCTTTGTTCTTTTGCAATACTTTCCTCATTTGTTTTAAACGACACTTCTATTACGAAATCATCTTCTATTTTCCCTGTATTACTTAGTGGCCAAACTTCAATATTCGTTTTACTATTTTCAAACTCCCCTGTATACCTTTTCATTAATACAGGACCGTAAATACGGGAATCCCTTAACATCTCTTCTCCCCAATTCGTATACAGCCATTTGTTCATTTTCCCTGGTAACTTTTCTATTAACATGTTTTGAGCAGCTTGTTCGTCTGGTAGATCAAGTACTCCATATCCTTTAGCACTGTAACTTTTCTTATTTGAAATACTTAACGTTTTCTTCTCAAATCCCCAGTCTATTTCTGCCTCATAATTATCAGTTTTACTGTCAAATCCATCTTTTTTAGCTACTTCTAGTGCATCTTGAATTGCACCGTTTTGAATCGGGTATCTTTTTTTATATGTTAGCTCAAAATCTTTACTAAATTCTTTCTTTCGAATTCTGGCAAACCAGCCTTCATTACTTAAATTTTTATTTGCCGTATCTAAAAACTGTACTTGTATTCTTTCATAATTTGTACCAGCCTGGAAATGCTCTAGTACATCTTGCTTCATCTCTTTGTTAGAACCTAATACTTGTTCTGGCTTTAATAATAACTTCACTTCAAAACTAGGTGTCATTGGACTAGCAGCAAACCCTTCCTTATCGTTATAAAGGAAACAACAAAAGAAAATACTCACGAATACAAATACTTTTTTCATATACCTATCCCCTTTACATTTCAAATAACTTCTATACGTTCCATAGTAAGTGAATATACATTTTCATACCCTGCCGTGCTAAGCTTTTTCTGTAATCGATCCGTATCCTCTTTCAAAGCGTGTACTAACACCGTATGTTCCGGTAATAATGCATTTAACATCTCTTTCACATCTCTTATACTTTGATGAACTTTATATGGAACTCGCTTCACCCTACATTCTTTACCTGCACGTTCTTTCAAAACTTTTTCTGCAAAACTCCCTTTAGCAACATGCCCAGTAAAGATAATGGAATTTCGTTCTTCATACCGAATTTGTTCATAATATAACTGCGCTCGTTCCGTTTGCATATTCGCATCGCTCATTACAACTATTCCATAACTATGTTGCGTACCAATGTCATCATCCATAACTATTACGTTTCTTTTTAAACTCTCCACTAGCTCTTCAAGTTCTTCATTATTTTTGATCCAATCTTTATATACGATCATCTCTTCGAATCCATCCAAAATTTCTTGATCTACTATAATGGGAAATCCTTTATATTTTTCATATAAATACAATACGATATCTTGCGCCCTCCCAAGCGGTGGCAATGGTAATAATGCTCTTCCCTTCTTTTGAGCAACTCGTTCAATTTCTGCACAGAGTTCGTCTACTCGTTCATGTTGCGAAACATCATCAGTGTGATACGCGGCATCTACGATTGCAACTTTTATATCGCCGCGCAATTTCTCAGGTAAATTCGCTCGTAGTATGTTAGACTCTGCTGAATAATCGCCAGAATAAAATACATATGTATGACTCATATCCACTAAAAACCAAACAGCTCCTAATACATGCCCACTATACCCCCATTGAAACCGCAATGTAGGAGTAATCTGTATCCATTCATTCGGATTACTAATCTCATCAACATATATATAATTTAAATCTTTCACATTTTGGTCGTTATAAGGTACATTCCATCCTTGCGTCACATTGTAGTTTCTCCATTTTTCATAATAAGCGGGAAGTTGCTCCTTCGTATAACGAGTTGTCCAGATTTTTTTCTTATATCCATACTTCGCTAATAAAGGTAAGCCCATCGTATGATCTTCATGAATATGTGATAAAAATACTGCATCTAAAAACGGTACAACTTCCCGCTCTATTTTTGGATAACTATCCTCATATGATCGATTAATACCACAATCAAATAATATTTTTGTCTCTTTATTTTTTACGAAATAGCAGGAACGACCGTATTCTCCCGCTCCTCCCCATACTTCTATCCTCATCATGCTACCCCTTTTCGTTTTTGCTCCATATGCTGCAGAAGTAATAAACATAGCGTTGTAAGTCCAACTGAAACGACAGCCATTGCCATTCCAATAGATACTTCTCCTTGTTCAAATTGAGCAAAAATAAATGTTGCTGACGTTTCTACTGATGGAGGTAGTACGAGAAGCGATGCTACTAACTCCCTTATCGAGATTGTAAATGTCATCGCCCATCCGGCAAGAATACCTGGGATAATAAGAGGTAATATTATTTTTCTAAAAATATAAATATAATTTCCAGAAAAAATACTTCCTGCCTGCACGAGAGAATCATCGATTTGCCCGAGCGATGCTTTTACATACTGCACTGTATAAGGTAAAAAAAGAACAACATACGTTACGATTACCATGACTGGTGTATTATAAATTGACAGGGGCATATAGGGAGAATTCCAAAATAAAATAAGCCCTACAACCATCACGATTCCTGGTACCATATTCGGTAACATACCGCACATATCAAGCCATTTTTCAGAGGACTTTTTCCCCTTTCGAATCATAAGTGCCAAAAACACTCCAATCATAACAGCAATAATCGCTGTTATAAGTGAAAAAAGAAAACTGTTCCATAAAGCTTCTAATCCTGGAGATCCAATTGTAAATAGTGCTTCATAATGACTCGTTGTAAAGTTATTTACATGTAAGCCGCCGCCTCTTAATTTCGATAATGATGCGATTAGTATAGAAAAATACGGGATTCCAATTGATACGATTAATAAACCAATTACATAAAACCATGCTACAACGCGCACAAATATAGACAAAGTATACCTTTTAGATTTCACACCTTTTCCACTAACCATTGCATATGAATACTTTCGATTCAATACATTTTGCATATACCAAATGAGCATACATGCACTAAGTAATAAAGAAGATAATGCTGTTGCACTACTAAAATCAATTGGCCAACTCGAAATAAATTTATGAATTTCTGAAGTTAACACATGAAAGCCTATTCTCCGCCCGAATGTAGCCGGTGTTCCAAATTCAGCAATCGTCTTTACGAAAATGAGTAAAGCACCCATTACATAACTTGATACTAATAGCGGCAATATTATTTTTCTTAAACGATAGAAAAAGCTTCCACCATGAACTGCTGCCGCTTCTTCTTTACTACTCCCAATCTGAAGTAACGTGTTTTTCAACATGAAATAAAGGAATGGAAATAAATGCAGACTCATAATTAAAACCATACCTCCTAAACTAAAAAATGAGGATGATATCGTCTTTAGCATCGGAAAAAACTGTTCGAAATAGCCGTTCGGTTGCATGAACAAAATCCAGCCCATCGATCCAATATACGGCGGAGTCATAAATGGAATCATAAAAACAATATCTAACTTACTATGCTTTCCAACATCTGTTTTGCTCATAATGAAAGCTAGTGGAAATGCAAAGATGGTTGCTCCTATTACTACAAGTACACCGAGAAGCATCGAGTTTAGAAAAATCCCAGCTAATCCACCACTCTGCATCACTTCAAAAGGCTTTAAAAAATCCCAACTACTATTTTCATATACACTAGAAAGTAAAATGAGAAAAAGCGGAATGACGATTAACATCGCCACAAGTAACAACGCTACCGTCATTCCAACTTGTCTTACTGATACGAATCGATTTACCATGTAATCACCATCTTATTGAAATACTTTCTTAAATTGTTTTCCTATTTCATCTTGTTCTTTCTCAACTGTTTTCCAATCAATATTTAATACTGTAATCTCTTCCACATTTGGTCTATTTTCAGCTTTTATATCTGTTCTACCAGGCAATAAATATGCTTTAGAAATTTGTTTTTGCACATCATCTGATAATAAATAATCAATAAACTCTTTTGCACCTTCTACATTTTTACTATCTTTCATAATGCCTGCTGCGCGTGGACTAATGACTGTTCCGCTTTTTGGATATACGATATCAACTGGTTCACCCTTTGCCTTTGCACTGTACGTCATATAATCAACACCCGCAATGACCATATCTTTTGCACCTGTTACAACTGGATCTAATGCTTCTTGGTTTGCCCCCGCTACTGTAACTTCATTTTTCTTAAGCTGTTCAAATAAATTCCATCCATCTTTTCCATTCTTTTTCACGTATCCTGTTACAAAGTCTAAAGCCGAACCTGAAAGTGCTGGATCTGGAAGATTCACCTTCCCTTTCCATTCTCCTTTTGTTATATCGCTCCAATCTTCAGGTGCTGCCTTCACATTTTTTGTATTGTACACAATTCCTAATGCCGAAGCACTATACCCGAAATAATGACCTTTATCATCCGACCATTCAGAACGAAGCTTATCAGCTTGTTTCGCTTCTTTATAAGCTAACGTTTGACCATCTTTCTTTAACCCTTCCATCGCTGGTAAAGAAGCAAGTACCACTACGTCAACGACTGGTTTTTTCTTTTCAGCTTCCATTCTTGCTAAAATTTTTCCAGTTGTCCCTTGAAACATTTCCACTTTTATATCCGTTTTCTTTTCAAAGTCCTTTTGAATTTTTTCTGCTAATCCTTTTGGCCCTGCACTATATACAACAATTTTCTTTTCATTAGTAGTTTTACTTTTTGCATCTGCATTACCTGTCTTTGAGCTACACCCTGTTACTACTGCAGAAAACAGTAAAGTACATACAAATAAAGACTTAAGCGAACTGAATTTCTTCATACGATTCTCCCCCTATATGATGAATACATTTTTTCGGTACATATAACGATACTGGTTTCCCGATGCTTAGCTTACTAGTGTGATAAGCTGTCCATACACCGAGTGTCCCCATGTCTACTTTCACTTCATAACGTTCTCCTACATATGTAACGTGCTGAATTTCACCTGTATACATTTCACACACTTCATTTTTCGCCCAGCTCACATGCTCTGGACGAACCATTTGTTTACCCTCTACAAGCCAATTTGCCTTACCAACAAATTTTGCAACAAATTCATGAGATGGCTTCACATAAATGTCTTCTGGTGCTCCTTTTTGTAATACTTCTCCTTGTTTCATGACAATGATTTGGTCTGACATTGACATAGCTTCTGTTTGATCGTGGGTTACATACAATGCCGTTAAACCGATCGAATGAACGATATCCATAAGCTCTAATCGCATTTCTTCTCGCAAAATTGCATCGAGTGCACTAAGCGGTTCATCAAACAAAATAAAATGTGGCTTTGTTACAATCGCTCTAGCAAATGCGACACGTTGCTGCTGTCCGCCAGAGAGTTCATGCGGATATCGTTTCTCCATCCCTTGTAAGCGAACTCGCTTTATTGCATCTTCTACTTTTTCCCGTAATTGATTCGTTTGCTTTGTAGCCCTTAAACCAAATGCGACATTTTCAAATACAGTCATGTGTGGCCATAAAGCAAAATCTTGAAATACCATACCGATATTACGTTCATGAGGAGATGTTTTTATTTTTTTTGCACTAGAATACATGCACGTATCTCCGAAATATATTTCACCTTTATCTGGCTCTTCAAGTCCTGCAATCATTCTAAGTAAAGTCGTTTTCCCGCATCCCGAAGGTCCTAAAAGTGTGGTGAATTCACCTTGTTTCATAACAATTTGTAGCGGTTTTAACGCCTGTGTTTTTCCAAAATTCTTTTCTAATCCAATAATTTTAATGTCCATCGTTTCACCTCTCTCCCCTCACTCTTAACCTGCTTTCATTCTATATGGAAGATTTATACTGAATGTTAATGTACTGTAAAGATTAAATTAAAAAACTTCTAATAAACTATTTATTTCTATAGATTTTTTCTATAGTTAAAATAAAAAAGGCGGCAATTCATAATGAATCTCTTAAAATTGGAAATTGTAGTGCTTATTAAGAAATACAAAAAGCTTACGATCGTTGCAGAAAAACTAGGTGTTAAACAACCTACTATTACATTCCATATAAAAAGCCTAGAAGAGGAACTCGGTGTATCTTTATTCGAATTACGTTCGGGAAGGTATTTCTTAACAGAGGCTGGTGAGGCATTACATCATTATGCTTGTAAAATAGATGCACTCATGAAAGAAGCTAGACGGGTCACGCAAGAGTTTAAAGATTTTCATAAAGGCGCTATAACAATTGGCGCTAGTTATGTACCAGCGACTTATCTTTTACCAGAAATTGTTCATCAATTTCAACGCGAATTTCCAAATATAAAAATAACACTTATGGTAAAAACAGCTCCTGAGATTCGAACGATGCTACAAAATCATGAAATTGATCTCGGTGTAATTTCCGCAGCACCGTTTGATGAATCATTTTTAAAACAGACGAATGTAATGCCTGATACACTTATTCTTGCCTTTTCCAAAGAACATCATTTTTCAAAAAAAGAAAATGTATCATTACAAGATATCGAAAAGGAACGAATATTACTACATCGTAATCCATCTACAACGAGAGATTTACTTACAAAATGGATGTTAGCTCATAACATTACATTCCAATCTGAAATTGAATTAGATTCATTAGAAACGATGAAACAAATTTTAAAATATGGTAATGGAGTTGCCTTTATTTCTAAACTCGCTATTGAACAAGAAGTACAACGAAATGAACTATGCTATATACCTATCCCTGGATTTGAATTTCAACGTAACATTTATACGATTCATCATGAGGACAGATGGAATTCTAAAATTATTTCTTTTTTACTACATAACATCACTTCTTATGCAACAAAAAATTAAAAGGCTGTCGTTATACACGACAGCCTTTTAAACTATAACTCTATTTATTTTTCTTCGCTTCAATTTTCGCTTGCGCCTCTTCAGCCTTATCTAATGTTTCTGAAACTTTTTTCTCTTTTTCTTTCACATCATCTATACTATCTACAGCTTTAATGAGTTTATCAATTCCTTCTTCTTCTACTTTTCTCCGCTTTGCTACTCTTTCATTCACTTTCTTTTCTACATCCTTTGCTTTTTGAAGCAAATTCTCTGCATTTGATGTTACAGCTTTTTCAAGTGCATCGTCTTTTTTCTTTTGTAACACTTCATTTGCAATGTCTTTCGCTTCTAAATACTTACCGTCTTTTAATGCTGTTGCTCCGTGATCCATTCTCTCTGCAACTTCTTTATATGATTTCGCTTCATTTCCTGATTTCTCTTTTTCTGCTTTTTCAAACCACATTGTTGCATCACTATATTTTTCATCTTTCAATGATTGCATACCTGTTTCAATATATGTGTCATAATTGCTACATCCAGCCATTACGACTAATAGAAAAAGCATAACAAAACTTAATTTTTTCATGCTGTTGTCTCCTTTTCTTTGCCTGCTCACTATACTGTAACATACATGAAAAAGAGTTTCAAAAACTAAAATACTAATTTGGTCATTTTTATAATGATACGTCAAATTTTTATTATTTTCTTATTTTTAAGCCGACACATCTACTTGTTTTTTCGCCATATGTTGCTTTACTCCAACTAATACAACTAACAATAAACCTCCGCCTATTGTCATCATAACAATGCTAGTTGGCAACATATCTAATAATAATCCATATACAATCATACCGAGTGGTGCGATTGCAGTAGCAATTGTTTCAAGTAGGCCAAACACTCGCCCTAAGTAGCTCGGATCTGTTGTTTTTTGCATATGTACTTGCATCGGAATGTTTACAATCATAATTGCTATACCAGTTAACATCATGAAAGCAATATAGTAAATAAAACTTGTCACTTTTGGAATGGTAACTAACAACGGGAATACTGTACATAAACTCAAACCAGCAAACAAAAACAGTCCAGTATAAATAGAACGAAACGGATTATTCACTTCTTTACGCACTGATAAAGCAATCGCACCCATTAGCATCCCGACTGCTAACATTCCCTCTACGGTACCGAGTTGCTTTGAAGATAAATGCAATGTATGGACGATAATGTATGGAAGTGCAACAGTTAGCCCACAAGCAAAAAAGTTTACCCACAATGCTATTTTCATTAAGCTATATATTTCATGCTGTCGTTTTACATATGAAAAACCTTCTTTTATACTCGTCAAGAAATGCTCTTTACTCTCAGCCACTTCTTTTTTATATAAATCAAACACAATAAATAATTGCAAAATAACCGCTAAAAAGAATGTAATGCTATTTAACAAAAAGAACGACTTAATTGAAAAGAAACCAAATACAACTCCACCAATAATCGGCCCTAAAATATTTGATAAAGAAGCTGCCGTTTGATTTAAAGCACTCGCTTTTTGAATACGCCCCTCATCTACTAAACTCGGAATAGACGATGTTAATGCAACAGAATAAAAACTTGCACAAATTGATAATAATGCTGCTGAAATATAAATAAAAAGAAGTGATGGTCCAAATATAGTAGCAAGAATAAACATAATAAGCATCGTTAAACTACTTAATAAATCAGTACCAATGACAAGCCACTTTCGATTCACACGGTCTGCTACAGCACCTGCAATCGGACCACAAATCATCCTTGGAAGTGATCCACAAACGAGCGTAATTGCAAACCCCATTCCTGAACCAGTTGTCTTTAGTACGTATAACCCCATTGCGAACGTATAAATACCTGCTCCTAATAAAGACGTCATTTTTCCAATCATCATTAAAATGATATTTCTCGTTGCAATCTTCATTCTTGAATCAGTTTGACCTATACTTACATCTTCCATTATGACACTCTCCCCTTAAAAGTTAAATTGTGTTAAACTTATTATATAATCAACTTTCCAATTATTACAACAAAAAGTTTAATTGTATTTAACTTTTTAATTATAAAGGAGCTACAATATGGCAACTCTCGGAGAAAAAATTAAGGCATTGCGAAAAGAAAAAAAGCTTACTCAAACAGCACTGGCAGGTTCCGAATTGACAAAAAGCATGCTTAGTCAAATCGAAAATGGAAAAGCTACACCTTCTATGAAAACATTACAATATATTGCAGAAAAACTTGAATGTGAAACGAGTTTTTTATTAGAAGAAGATGATATAGAAATTGCAGAACTCATTCAACAAATGGAACAACTAATAAAGGCAAATAAATGTGATGAAGTATATGAGGCTTTATTACCTATCGTTCAAAAAGAGCTACCTTCTACTTTAAATACAGCTCGTTTATATAAACAATTTGTAACCGCTGCGGCGATTATGAAAGATTACAACATTGAATCTTACGTAGAAAAAGCTGTTTCTATTTTTGAAAAATATAAGTTATACCGTGACAGTACGGAAACAAAATTAAAATTATCTTTTGCGATATTCACACGTAAAAAGTATGCTGAATGTTTACAACTTATAGCTAATATTAGAAATGATTATGAGGAGAAACATTTAGAAATGGATCTTATTATACATATTGAATTATGTTTATATGAAGCCATCATTTTACTAGCATGTGGCGATTATGAAAAATGTGAAAAAACGATATTAGAAGCACTCGCATTTTCAAAAGAGCATCAAGTGTATTTTAAAACAGACGAATTTTACCGGATTTTATCTTACCAAAAAGTCATTACAGCTGATAAAGAACAATATTTATATTACATAAAAAAATCGGAGCAATTTGCCATTTTTACAGAAGATACTCTATCCATTGCGATTATTGATATTTTAAAAGCTTACTACTACAACACGATTACTAATGAATATACAATCGCATTAAAACATCTAGAACAATTTCGAAAAAAACTAAAAGATAAGCCAATTTTTCAAGATGACGGATTGTATTATCTTGAAAAAGGAAAATCTTTATACGGATTAAAACGTTACGAGGAAGCTTTACAAGCATTGCAATGTGGTAGTATTATACCGGATTATATGAACCATCCACTGGATCAAGCGTGGCTTACAACAGCAGGTGCATATCGTGCACTTTGTTACGTCAAACTAAATGATAAAACAAGAGCTCTTGAAGAAGCAACAAAAGCAAATGAAATGATACAAGCTTATCCAGACTCTACTTTTTCCGAATTTATTAAAGAAACATTACAAATAATACAAAAATTTTAAGAATGTCTCGAAATGGTATATTATTCCTCTTTTTTAGCAAAGATAATAATGATGGGAGGAATATAAATGAATATTCAACGTGCAAAAGAGATTTCTGTGTCAGCGGAGCAAGCTAATGTTAGTTTTCAAGGCATGCCTGTTATGATTCAACACGTCGACGAAAGCAATGAAACCGCCCGCATATATGAAGTAAAAAATCCAGGACGCGAATTAACGGTTCCAGTTAATAGCTTAGAGGAAATATAAGAAATGCCACTTCATTTTTTTGAAGTGGCATTTTTCTTCCTTTAGATTACTTATTATAAATTTCTTCTATTTTACAGGAGCTAAAAAAATAAGAATTTTCTACTTCTTTTCTTTTTGTGACCTGCTAAAATACAAACTATGGATTAATCATTCACACTATACATTAAGGGGGAAAAATAATGGCATCTAATTTAGAAAAAAACAAGTCTTATTATGCAGTTATATTCACTTCTAATTTATCAAATGATACAACAGATTATAGTACAGTTGCCGACAAAATGGAGGAACTCGCAAAGCAGCAACCTGGATTTCTAGGTGTAGAAAGTGCACGAGACCATTCAGGGCTCGGAATCACAATTTCTTATTGGAAATCACTTGAGGCGATTGATAATTGGAAACGGAACGCCTTACATAAAGAAGCGAAAAAAAGAGGTCGTGAGCAATGGTATGAAAACTTCCACCTACGTATCTGCCTTGTTGAGAAAGAATTTAAGTTTCATAGAGGTACTTTATAAATATGAAGAAAAAATTAGCTCTCGTTGTTGTTCATGAAATATATGGTGTGAACGATCATATGCATCACGTTACCGACCACTTCACTTCATCTCAAATAGATGTATTCTGTCCTAATCTGCTACAATCGCAACCTGCATTTCATTATAGTAATGAAGAAAAAGCATATGAATATTTTGTAAATCATGTTGGATTTGATGATGGGAAATACCAAATTGAAGAATTCATCAATACTCTTTCACGTAATTATACACATATTGGACTTATCGGCTTTAGCGTTGGAGCTACCATCTCATGGCTATGTAGTAACAATCCGAAAATAGATTTTATTATCGGATGTTACGGTTCTCGTATACGCGACTATGTTCACATAAAACCTACATGCGCTACATTACTTATATTCCCTGAAAAAGAATCTAGTTTTTCAGTATCCTCTTTAATCCAAACATTGCAGCAACAAAAGAATCCTTTATTAGAAATACAACAACTACACGGTGAACATGGTTTTCTAAATCCGTACACTGAAAAATATAACGTGCACTCTACAAAACAAGCATACCATTTAATAGATTCGTTTCTTGTAAAGTGAAACTTTAATCAGTAGGGGACTCTTTATCCCCCACTGATTATTAGCCCTCACCAATCGGGCTTTTACGGGCAGTTGATCCCCCATCTAACCTCTTTTCTTAAGCTGAATTTTGAGGTGGGATCTTACTGCCCATTAATGCGGGGTAAAAACACTCTTATAAAGGAGGCTCAAATGACGCTTACATTACTCTTACTTATTTTCATATTCATTGCCTTTTTCTCAGCGCTAACTATCATTTTTATAACCATTAAAAAAGGGACATTTTTAAAACGTCCCTACTTACAATCCATTATCGTTTGCCTATTATTCTTTACAAATTGGATCTTATATTTAACATCTTTTTATACGTTACTCCCTGAGAAAGTTAGCGAGTTCATATTCTTGCCCATTTGGTTTTCCCTTTGTATTTTAGGTTTTATAACTTTCTGGCGTGAATGGAGAAATAGTCGTGTGTTCTCCATATGTATCGGTTTTCTTTCCTTTATGAGTTTTATATTTGGGCTGTTTTTGTTAGTTCTTTCGGGGATGTGACTATGAAATGGGAGTAAAGACCTAATTACTTTCTTTCATTAACAGCTTTGACCTGAACTTGGTATAATATCAAGTTTGGGTCTTTTAATTTCCCCTTAATCTTAATGTGATTATTAAATCCATAGTACTAAAGAACTGCCCGGCCGCTTCATTCTCCTCAATATACTTTTGAAGTCGTATAATCATACCAGTTTTAATCAATTCTCTAATTATTTTTTAACAATTGAACTCTCTTCTTTTAAACAAATTGAAACTATATGGCATTTTCTTAATGATCGTAAAACCAATGTAAAAAATTATTAATCTTTATACTTTATTATTTACGTGTTCAATTAAATAGATTATCCTCTTTATTGAGAAGGCCTCTCAACAATAAATTAACAGGGAGAAACATATGAAGACAAAAATTTTTTCTATTATCACTGCCTTAACTTTAATGACATGTTTCGCTATACCAACATTAGCAGCATCTAGTAGTTACAGTTTTAAAATGGACTATCGAGTGGTAGATGGTAGTAAAAACAAACAATTTCACACACTTTCTAAAGGTAGTGTATATATCAATGGGAGTGCATATGTATATTCTACTGATGGAGGAGCTGTGGGACCTTACGATGTAAATTATACTCTGTATAGATCTGCATGGGGTTCGGATCCTAGTTATGGAACAGTTAATGGCGGCATAAATAAATCTTTCTCTGGTGCATATAATGTTGATACAAATTCAAATGAATACTACTTATTTATTTGGAAAACAAATGACGATGGACAAAATATACGAGGGAATGGAAAAATATCTAATTAAAATATTACCACTAAACTATGATGTCTATTATTAGACATCATAGTTTAAATATGAAAATATGAGGGTTTTACACATGCTAATTGACTTTGATGGTTTTATTCTTATTGGAGCGTTTATTATGTTGTTATTTTTACTTCTCTTTTTTAAGTTACACCTAAAAAAGAGAAACATGCACTTACTATTTTTCTCAATATTTTATTTGTACCTTTGTATGGTATTTAATTATACCCAATTCCCAATTATTATAGATGAAAATATGAAAAAAGAAATTGGACAAAATGTATGGAGAGATGCTAATTTTATACCATTTAACACGGAACATTTTGCTATAACAACATCAATACTTAATATACTACTAACAATTCCTTTTGGCTTTGGTTTTCCTTATATAAAAAAGACGAATTTCAAACATGTTGTTTTATTAGGGATTGTATTAGGAGTCTTATTAGAAACTTTACAACTTTTATCAGCACTTTATGCCGGATTCACTTTTCGATATGTCGATATAAACGATGTAATATTTAATTGTATGGGTGTCATTTTAGGATACAGTATATCAAAAGGTTTTACCCTTGTGTATAGAGCATTTATACACAAATTTGATATTAAATTGAATTCTTTTTTAAGGTATATTTATGAAACGAACGACCGGTCTATATAATTTGGTCTTTAAAATTAATACAAACACAAGTATTTATACACCGCGGACAAAAATGGATGTTCCAAAAATAGTTACTCAGCTATCTTTGGAACATCTCTCTATCTTTTTATATTGCATCATACATGGAATTATAAAATATAAAGCATAAGCAATAACCAGCCAAATAGTAAAGAAGGAAGAAAAGTAAACTTTCAACTTTTCTTCCTTCTATGTTTACCTTTAGATTTCACTGTCACTGATTCACAAGGTGTATAATAAATTTGAGGTGTCGCCCTATCAACAAACATCATAAATGTAATAAAACCGATAATAAAGAAAATAAACAGCGTTAACAAAATTGCTCCTATCGTTAAAAGTATCATAACACCACCCCTATATCTTTCATGTAATTACACTTTTCGCTATTATATGAGCTGAATCCTTTTTAGAAAAAGAAACGTAACAAAATAATCACAATCACGCCAGTTAATACTGTACCTAATAGACTGCGAGTATATATTGCGACAAGAAATGTTGGAATTGCTGCGATAAGGTAATCCCACTGCATCGTCTCATACATAAATAAAACTTGTGCTAAAAGTGCTGCTAATATCGCAATTGGTATGTAATTTAACCATTTTAAACCCCAGTCTGGAATTTGAAGTTTGCTAAATACGAGTAGAGGTAAAATACGTGGCACGAGTGTGACAGCACCGGCTGCTAATAAAAGTAATAATACGTCTAATCTCATTTCCATTTTTCAATCACCACTCCAATCGTCGCAGCTAGTAATGTTGCGATAATAACCGCTATACTATCTGGCATAAATAAGTGTGAAACGTACGCAATTATAATCGCTACAATTGCAACACTTAAATGAATCGCTAGTTTTGGTTTACTACTTATGAGCTGAAGTACAAATAACCCGATAAACATCGCTGGTAATGCATAATCTATTCCGTACGTATGCGGGTCTGGTATCCACTCGCCAAACAGCCCCCCGATAATAGTAGCAAGTATCCAATTTAAATATGCTGTTACATTAAGTCCAATCATCCATCTTTCACCTAAATATCCTTTTTGCGCTGCATGCTGCACTGCAACGCCGAAAGTTTCATCTGTAATTTGCGAACCGATGATTAAGTTTTTAAATAGAGGAATTTTCGTGAAATACGGCGCAAGCGCTGCGCTCATTAATAAATGGCGTAAATTAACAAAAAAGACAGTGAAAATAATTGCAGAAGCAGGAGCACCAGCTGCATACATACCAGCTAATATAAATTGGGCAGAACCTGCATAAATTAAAGTGGACATAAACGCAATTTCAATGATGGAGAAACCTGCTGTTTTTGCAATGACACCGGCTGCAATACCGATACTCAAATAACCAAATACAGTTGGTAAACAATCTTTTACTCCTTGCTGAAATGTATCATCGCTCTGCAAAGCTACATGTGCCTGAGCTTTACTCATCCCTATCATCCTCCATTCCTTCTAAAGTTCGTTTTCCTGTTACGACATGAACTAAATCTATATTTTCACGCCATAACGTGTCTAACTTATCAGCTCCAAATTCCTTCGTGATTTCTTCAACCATAATATCGTGCCGAACATACTCGGTAGCAACGAGAACTAGTGCTGGGTCATACGTTGTAACGGCCCATGAAGTGCTATCATTTGAGAAATTCGCAATTAATACTTCTTCCCCATCACGCGCGATTACAGTTAAATGACCACCCATTCTCTTTTCAACAACGTGGGGCGTCATATAATTATGGTGAAACGTCGCGCCTATTTTTGTTTCTGGAGCGCCAAATAGGATTGAAAATATATGTACGCCTTCCTCTTCCTTTTGATGAATGTATGGCTCAATTTCATGTACTTGATCTTCCCATACAGAAATCCATAACTCTTCCTTCGCTCTACTAATTATATTGCATATTTCTTTTAAAACACGATCATTTGAGCGAATATGCGAAATTACATCTATTTGTCGCTCTTGCTCTAAACAATTTAATTTCTCATCTAAAAATTCAAAGGACTTCTCAAAGTCTTTTCGCATTCGATTCATTAACTCGGTAGCGGGTACTGGTACATATTTCACCGGTTCTGACGGAACAATATGCACCGCTCCTTTATCCATCAATTTACCGAGTACTTCATAAATCATCGAACGAGGTACTCCTGTCTGTTTACTCACTTCATACCCAGTTACTGGGGAATGTTTTAACAGCCCAATATAAGCTTTACATTCGTATTGGGAAAAACCTAATTTTTGTAATTCCTTTATAATTTCATCCATCAGTAATCCCTCACATTCTATATAACTCTCATTTCAAAACGATGCATGTATATTAGTAGTTATTACTATACCTACTAATATAAAAAAACAGAACCTCAAAGTCAATTGATAATTCTGAAATTTAAACAAAAAATAAAAAGCCTTCTTATGAAAGGCTTTTTATACGTATCCTGTTATTTTAACTGCAATGTTTTTGATGTATTTCCCTCCAAATGTTCGCGTAAAGTAGAACCTGTATACTCTTCCCTAAATACACCTGCTTTCACGAATAAAGGAATGACCCTACTTAAGAATAGATCCAATGACTTTGGAGATCCTCCTGGAATGGCGATAAATCCGTCTAACGCCCCTGCCTCAAACCTATCCATAATTTGCTTCGCAACGTCTTGTGGTGTACCAACTGCAACCCAATGAGCCGATCCAACAACTTCTGGTCGTTCTAGTATTTGTTCAACAGTTGGTTCATTTTTAATAATGTAGTTCCGTAATAATTCGGCATGTGTTTTACTGCGAACAGCTTGATCTCGACTTGGCAGCATCTCTTCCGTAATTTTACTTTCTAGTGGAAGCCCTCTAGCGTTTAATCCGAGAACCATTTCAAGTAACGCATATCTCTTCTCTTTTGTGAGATGTTGATGAGCTTGCCTATGCATTTCTAACGCTTCTTCATATGTATCACCTATAAAGAAATATAATCCAGGCAATACGCGTATATCATCTTGGTTACGGCCATGCTGCTTTGCTCTTCTTCTTAAATCTTGACGCAGTTCCATTCCTGACTCTACATCCGGCGTTGCAGCAAAAATTGCATCCGCAACAGAAGCAGCAAAATTCCGGCCAGCTTCTGAAGCACCAGCTTGGAATAATGGCATTTCCCCTGACCTATGCTGCGGAATATTAAGTGGACCTTTTACCTCAAAATGCTCGCCACGATGCTCAATTGGCTGTACAATATCTCTAATTACGTCAGCGTTATCTATCTTCAAAACTTCATAGGGATGGCTCCTCCAAAGTTTTTTTACTAACGCTGTACATTCTGCTGCCTTCGCGTATCGCTCTTCAGATGGCGGCATCTCTGTCTCACCAAAATTTTCTGCACCATCAATGGATGTAACAATATTCCAACCTACTCGGCCGTTACTAATCCAGTTCAAAGATTGTAATTGCCTTGCTAATATATATGGTGGATAAAACGAGGTTGAAGCAGTCGTCACGACTCCAATTTTTTCTGTTGCGTACGCAATAGCGGTAAACAGTAACGTCGGATCTAAAATGACATTCCCCTTATTACGGGCAATTAAATCTGGGTGCGCCACTAAATAATCTGCTTTAAAAACAAAATCTAACTTAGCCTTTTCTGCCTGTTTCGCTAACTCTACTTGTTCAGCAATTCCCGAATTAAACTCACTCTCTTGCTCTTTCTTTCTAGAAATTAAACATAACCCAATGCAAAGTTGTTTCTTTGTAGACATATACACACCTTCCCCTTACTTTTAATTCACCTAGTTAAACAAATATTGCTATCATTATGAAATTCCATTCTTATAGAAATGGATAAAATGATAATGATTATCAATATCATTTTATGATGTAACTGTAATAAAAGCAATAAAAAAAGACTTCCGCTAACGGAAGTCTCTATCTCAATATTTCATTCGCTTCTTTTTCATAAATTTTATCAAATGAAGTCATAACGCGTTGTGACGCTGAAATCATTTTTTGATCTGTCATAAGATCAGCCATCTCTTTCGTCATATCTACATTTGAATTTTCTAGCATATAATTTTTTACTGTCCCTACTCCGTTCGGTAAATCAGCAATGTTTCCTTCTGCTAGTGTAAAGCTTTTGTTCTCTCTTTGTACGAGACGATTATTCGCTTCTGCACCTACTGTTTTTGTTTGCAGGCGGGCAATATTATTTTGTGTTACAGCATCATATAACGTACCGTCTGCTTGTACAGCTACTTTTGCTCCTTCTGGAATACGAATACGTTCATTATTCTCTCCCATTACGAAAGCTCCTGAAGTTGTTTGTAAATAACGATCACTATTTAATGTAAAACTACCGTCTCTCGTTAAAAACGTTTCATTATTTTTAGATGTAACGAAAAACGAAGCTGTGCCAGCAGTTCCATCATCTAAAAAGAAATCTGTATCACTATTTGTCATTTGTATATTTCCTTGTACTAAGTTCACATGCGTTGCGGCTGGTACTACAGCGTAATCGACCGAACCGATATTTGTCACAGCCCCATCTCCGCGGCGATATGTGTCTTGTACATCAAATACTTTAGAAGTCATATTTTCTGCTTTAAATCCTGTCGTTTGAGCATTTGCAACGTTATTTGAATGAACATTAATACGCTGCATGTAATTCATCATACCCATAGAACCTATATAAAGACCGTTCATACTCGTTTGAATAAGGCAGTTGCCTTATCCTTCACCTCTTTTCTATGATGTTTGCAACATTTGTTTTGCTAAATGTTCAGCTGTAGCGATATGTATATGTTGCTTCACGTCTTGTCCGTCTGTCATTAATACAATTGGAGCTGATGATACTGCTGGAATTTTTAATAATTCACCACTACTTGCCGTTTCATCAAATTTTGTAAATACGATTCCATCAATATGAATATCTTTAAAGTTCGTAATGATTTCAATCATATCTTTACTTTTCATCGAAGCTGATAACGTTAAACAAATATAATCTGGCTCTACTTGTCCCATCGTTTCAATCATTTCTTCCACTGTTTCTGACGCACGATAATTTTTTCCGGCGGTATCAATTAAAATATAATCGACGCGCGCTTCTTCTTTAAAATACGTAAGTGCTCTTGTCATTGCAGCTTCATCACGTACAGCGATTACTTCAAATCCAATTGTCTTTACGTAATCTTGCAGTTGCTGCACTGTCCCAATGCGCGAATGGTCTGTCGTAATAAAGCCAACCGTTTTTTTCTTACCGTGAAACTGCCATGCCATTTTCGCAAGTGTTGTCGTTTTTCCAACACCAGTCGGACCGATTAATGCAATTGTTTGCACTTCTTTTTCAAATACGTTTTCCGTATTGAAATGAGATCTCATATCTTCCAATATATATTCGATCACTTCTTCTTCTGTAATCATCGTTGCATTCTCAAACTTCACTTTTAACTTTTCAGCATATGCATGAATGAAGTATTGTTCTACATCGTTTTGCTCTAGCATACGAATTACTTTTTGAATAATAAACGGTACAGATTCTTGCTTTTCTATTTTGACAACTTCTTCTTTCTTGACCGGAACAACTTTCTTCACAGCGTTTTGCTTTTTCGTTACTTTCGTTTCTTTCGTTTCTTCCGTCTGTTTCACAACGACGATTCCTTTTTCAAACAACTTTAATAGTTTCTCTTTCTTTCTCGTCCATTCTTCACTATTTCCAGTTTGCATCGCCGCGTATGACATAGAAGTCGTCACGTTTTCTAAATTGTGCAGTACCGATTGAATTCCATACGCCTTCTCAATTTGTTCTGAAGGATCATTCACAACATCCATTAATTGTTCATGAAATTGAGTAGCGCCTTCGTTCACTTCTTCCTGTTTATCCTCTGGAAACGCAACTAACATTTCATAATTCTTTTTCCAAAAAAACGGGATATTTCGTTTTACACTTTCATCGACAACGTAATAATAATCTGTACCATATTGGTCAAATAACTTTCGATACAATTCATTTTTCGAAGCTGCTTTTATTCGCATTAACGCTTCTTTCTTTTCTGTACTTTCCATTACTTCACCCCCTACTATTCAATATAGGCAATTTGATCTACAACAATTTCTGGTGCTAATTCGCTAATACAAAGTACTTGTGCTTCTATTTGATAACGCTCAAGAAGTCTTACAATCGCAAACCTGAAATCTTTTCTACGCGTTAATAACACTGGTTCTCTTCCCATTAATCGGGCTTGTTTAAAGACACGCTGTACTTGTTCAACAACACGTGTTTCTAAATCTAAATCCCAGTTTAATAAGTAACCTTGGTATGAATTATTTACAACATCCGCATCTAACTCGATTGAATCTGAGAAGAGCGCCGCATAAATTTTACCGTCAGGATTTTTTGCATTTTCACAAATCACTTTTGAAATACATTCACGGACGAATGACGTTACACCGTCTACATGATTTTGATAAATTTCTTTTCCGTCAATAATACCTTCGATAATAGTTGGTAAATCACGAATAGAAATACCCTCTTTTAGCAATTGTTTAATAACATTTTGAACGAGTGATAAGTCGATTTCTTTCTTCTTAATCTCTTCTAATAAAACACCGTTATCATTTTCAAGCGAGTTAATTAAGTCTTTTACATGTTGACGCTGAATTAACTCATGAAGATTACGTCTAACGACAACATCTAAATGTGTAATTAATATGCTAAGCGGCTCTAATACTTGATAGCCTTTCATTTGTGCATCTTGTACCATATGCTCTAAAATCCAATATCCATCTTCACCGAAAATTGGATCTTTCGCTGGTTCTGCATCTAAATCGGCCATTACATTCGGTGTCTTCAATGCTAATAAATAACCTGATTTTAAAACACCTTCAGCTGCCTTCGCACCTTTAATACGAATAATGTAACGTCCGCGTGGTCTAAAACTCGTATTATCTTTAAAGTTAATGCCAGGAACGTTAATACCAAGGTCGGTAATAATCGACTTCCTCATAAGGACAACTTTATCACGAGCTGTTTCCCCGTTAATCTTCTGCTTTACAAGTGCTGCTAAATCTAAACCGAGTTCTACTATAATTGGATATTTATCTGTAAATACTCCGAATGAATCTTCCACTTGTTGCAGTTGCTCATCTTCGCCTTGAATCATTTCTAATTCTTTTTGAAGCTCGTCTTCTTTTTCTTTCTTTATTCGGTTTTTATTACGAATTCCTAAGAAAATAATTGTTCCACCAACAAGAGCAAACGGTAGAAATGGTAGCGGAGTGAAAATACCCATCGCAATAAATAAACCACCAAGCGCATATACAACAACTTCATGTGCTAATAACTCTTTAAAGATACCTTCTGTTACTGTATCCGCTGAACCATCAAATACACGTGTTACGATAATACCTGTTGAAATCGCAAGCATTAACGAACCGATTTGGTTTACGATTCCGTCACCGACAGTTAGCTGTGTATAGTGAATAGCTGCTTCAGCAAAACTCATGCCCTGCTGCATCATCCCGACAATTAAACCGAAAATAATGTTTACGAATAAAATGACAATCCCGAAAATAACGTCCCCTTTAATGAACTTTCCGGCACCATCCATCGCTCCGTAAAACTCTGTTTCCATATTTAATTTTTTTCGTTTTGCCTGTGCATCTTTTTCAGTAATAATACGCTGGTTTAAATCCGCATCGATCGACATTTGTTTCCCCGGTAAAGAATCAAGTGTAAAACGAGCTGCAACTTCAGCTGTACGAGATGCACCGTTTGCAACGATAAACTGGAATATGATTAATACTATGAAAATAACGATACCAATTAATAAGTTCCCGCCAATA
Organism: Bacillus sp. MN7755; assembly: GCF_054771475.1. Classification (NCBI taxonomy): domain Bacteria; kingdom Bacillati; phylum Bacillota; class Bacilli; order Caryophanales; family Bacillaceae; genus Bacillus; species Bacillus sp. MN7755. Next base: position 679,939 of record NZ_BTRL01000008.1, on the reverse strand, counting down.
ACAAACTGACCGAACTCTTCAATAACATGCCCCGCATTTCCATCTGTCAAAATCGCTCGCGTCGTCGATACGTTAATCGATACGCGGAAAATCCCGATTAATAACAGCATCGTCGGAAATGACTTTAATTCATCCCACTCGTTAATACTTGTTGCTCGCATATAAATAAGCACTGACATACTTAGTAAAAAAACGATAACGATATCAAGTATAAATGGTGGAAGTGGAATTAAGAGCGCCACTACGAATGACGCTGCTAGAAAGATAGAAAAATAGGTTCTTGCAGAATCTATCTTAAACACAAGAGATCTCCTCCAACCGCGCTATTATACTTCAAGTTCATTCGTTTGAATTAAATAGCGCATAACTTCAATTACAGCTACGTATAAATCTTCTGGAATCGTCTCATCTTCCTCGACTTGATAATATAAAGAACGAGCAAGCGGACGGTTTTCCACCATTGGTATTTCTTGTTCACGGGCAAGCGTTCGTATGTATAATGCGAGCTCATCTTCCCCTTTTGCAACGACAATTGGAGCTGCATCAACTTGTTTATTGTAACGAAGTACAACCGAAATATGAGTCGGGTTGTTTACAATAAACGTTGCACCATCCATCTTCTTCGCAATTGTTCCTTGCAAAATCGCATGCATAAAGTTTTTTCGTTTCCCCTTTACTTGTGGGTCTCCTTCATTATCTTTATGCTCTTGTTTTACTTCTTCTTTTTTCATCTTAATATCTTGTTCATACTCCCATTTTTGATAAATGAAATCAATAATAGAAAGAACGATTAAAATAATTAAAATTGCTAAGAAGATAAATTTAATTTGCCTAATAATTTCAGTAAGTGACGCAGTCCAGTTAAATCCAATCATACTAACGATTTTCTCTAAATTCTTTTTAAAGAGAACGTAAGCAACATAACCAATTAATCCCATATAAAATAGGGATTTCAAAATATCTACTAAACTTTTACGACTAAACAATCTCGTAAAATAGTTTTTTGGGTTAATACGTGACGCTTTCGGCTTAATGACTTTAGAAGAAAATAAGAAACCGACTTGAATCATATAATTAAATAAATGAAAAGCGTATACGAGTATTAATATCGGAGCTGATACTTTTAGTAATAAAATACCCATTAAATAAAAATACTCGGTAGAATCTGTGTTTTTTCCAATTTGATCAAACAACACCGCTACAGAGTTTGCAATCTCATAACCGAGCCAATCTCCGAAAAAGTAAACGACAACTGCTAATACAAGTATGGAAAACAAGTTATTTAAATCTTTACTCCGGGCAATATTCCCTTCTTCACGCGATTTTTTACGCTTCTGCGGGGTGGCCTTTTCTGTTTTATTATCCTTTGCCATGCGCGTCCCCCTACTTCGTTAAGAAAAAGTTAAATAGTTTCGTATATTCCTCAAGCAATACATCCGTCATGTTTTTAAACACATAACCGAGCATCGGTACACTCATCGCAATAAACAAAATACCACATGTAATTTTAATGACATACGCATTCATAAAAACGTTTAATTGCGGAGCGTTTTTTGCGATTAATATAAGAACAAAGTTAATGATGAACAAACTTCCCATTAGCGGAAGAGCAATTTCAACCGCTGATGTGATCGCAAATAATAACGTTGCGAGTAGACTATCTAAAAAACTAGTCGTCAGCAATTTTGAAATCGCCTCTGTATATTGAAACGACTTTAAAATCGTGGCAACGAAATAATTAATGCCGCCAAGTGAAATAAAAATAATGAGGAAAAATATATCAAAAATAGTTGAAAGTAACGTAGACTGTGAGCCTGCATTTACATCAAACAAACTTGCCTGTGATAAACCGATATCAAAGTCTAAAATATGCCCTGCCATTTTTGGAATGTTCCACAACATTTCTACAATTTTTGAAAGCGATAATCCAATTACAATTTGCGTACCTGCATAAGCTGCCACGTCCCAAGTTGTCTTTATGTGAGAGACATCAACTTGATCGGCCACTGTAATGGAAAGAGCAAGTCCAACTGTAACCTTCGCCATTGCTGGAATGGATCGACCTGAGAAAAACGGTAAAAAATATAAAAATGAAGTAATGCGGCAAAACGCAAAAAACGTCGCCGCCCATAATTCCATATTCATTTCATTCCACCTATCTTAGTACGAACGCAATAGCGATGGGATTTTATCAAATAAATCTAAAATGAGCGTCGTTAACTCTTGAAACATCCACGGACCTAAAATGATAATAACGAGCACAATACTCGCCATTTTCGGTAAAAAAGTCAGCGTTTGCTCTTGAATTTGCATCATCGCCATAATGACAGCGATGATAATAACGACAATCATACTTACGCCGGCAACCGGCATTAAAATCATAACCCCTTTATAAAAAAAGGTTTGAAAAATATCTATAATTGGTGACGTATTCATTTATATGACTCCTATCACATAGCATCAAACGCTTCAGGCGACCGTTTTAAACATAATGTCGACGATTTTTGTATATCCACCTAAATATACGAAAACGAGTATTTTAAACGGTAAACTTAAAATCATCGGCGGTACCATCATCATCCCGAGGTACATTAACAGTGTACTAATAATCAAATCTATAAATACAAACGCTAAATAAATGAACATCCCCGTTAATAATCCTTTTTGGATTTGTGTTAACGTAAAGGATGGTACGAGCGTAAATAAGGAAAGATCTTTTAAATCTTTCGGCAACTCTTCTCCACGTACTTTCAACATCATTTTTAAATCATGCTTATACGTATGCTTTGACATATACTCTTTCATAATTGGAGCTGTCGTTTCCGCAGCTTGACTTACTGTTATTTTCTCTTTCGTCATCGGATCCCACACATCGCTCTTTAGCTGCCCAAGTACAGGCTGCATCGTAAAGAGTGATAAAAATAATGCAAGTCCAACAAGTACTTGGTTCGGTGGTAAATTCATTACCCCAAGTCCTTGACGTGTAATTCCAAGAACGATCATAAAATAAGTAAAATGTGTAAATAATAGAACGATAGAAGAAGATAATGATAAAAGGGTAACGAGCGCAAATAGCTGTACACTTGAATTACTCGTAAACTCTTTTCCATTTTCGAAATTAATAAAACCGTTCGGGGCCGCATACGCTGGATTTACAAAAATAATTGAAAAAACGATAGAAAATACGAAAATAACGGCTAATAATGATAACTGTTTCTTTATTCTCATGATGGATCCTCTACTTTTTTCGTTTCACTCTTCACCGCGTCTTCTAGCGCTTGTTGAAACTGATTTCCTGTTCCTGTTAATTGCACTGATTGTACACCGTTATTACTAATAACAGTGAACACTTGCTTGCCGTCTACTTCAAATAAAAAGGCGCTCGTTTGATGATTTAAATAAACGCCGTCCTTCACTTGAATGTGGCCATTTTCACCTTGTTTAAAAAACTGCTGCTTGCGCGTCTTTTTCGTCATATAATATGCACCGTAGCCGAGCGCACCAAATAGTAAAACGACTTGAAATAAGGTCGTCATATACGACATATGACTCCTCCTCTACTCTTTATCTTGCATTTGACTTTGCGCTTTCATAAGCGCAGCTTGCTTCTTGTCAGCTTCAATTTCAGAAATGATAATACCGAACTTCTCGTCCATTACGATCGCTTCCCCAATGCCGACTTTCATATTACTTAAATACACATCTACTTTATGTCCTAAGTTTTTCTCTACTTCAAGAACATCGCCCACTTTTAACTCTTTCACATCACCGAGTGTAATAGATGACTTCCCAAGCTTTACACCAAGTTCAATCGAAATATCCGAAACAGTATCAATATGTGCTTTACCCGCTTCATTTCGCTTTCCTGCAAATTCTTCTAATCCCATTAATGACACAGGAGATACTTCATGTTTCATATGGATCCTCCTACTCTACAAAACTTTTAAATAGGAGCGCCTTACGCGTTCCATCTTTTCCAATAAAGCAATTAAATTTATGCTTTCCATCTACATAACCAATTAATTCATCTGAAACTTTCGTATGAAGCGGAATAATATCGCCTTCTTCAATTTGTTCAATCTCACCCATTGTCATCTTCTGCTCACCAATTGCAACGTGAACAGTTTTATACACTTGATTTACTTTCACTTCCACTTCAGAAGTATACTTCTTACGTTTATCCGAAGAATGTTCGACAATATTTTCAGATGTTAACTTATCCATAATTTCTTCAACAGATAAGAACGGAATTCCGATGCGCACCGTCGTATCCCAAAACTCTGTTTTCATATTTACATTCAATAATGAAATAATATCACTTGCTGTCGTAATCTTTAATGCATTCGGATCTGTCTCCGTCGTTACAAATTTTGGTTCAATCGCAACAACGCTTTCAAATGATTGCTCTAAATTTTTGCAAAGGAGCATAAAAATATTATCCAGTGTTAAAAACTCAAATGCGGTAAGTGGTCTACGCATCGTAAAGTTACGCTTACTATCTCCACCAAGCCAACATTCATGAATATAAATAACGAACGCTAAATCAATCTCAATGACAATTTCTCCAAGCTCCGGGAGGCCAAGATCAATAACGCAATATAAATAATAATCTTTCGGCATTTTCTCCACATACTCACTCGTAAATGGAACTTGCTCAACCGTTGAAGGCTCTAACTCAATCGGAATACGCATACGCGCTGACAACGTCTGTGACGTCTGTTTACCAAATGTAGAAGCAATTGCTTGCAAGCTACGTAAATGCTCAACACCGAACTTCTCCGGTCTATTAAAATCATACTCTTGAAATTTCTCTTGCTTTCCTGCTTCTTGTGCGAAAGCTGGCATTTCCTCGCCTTCATTTACCGCCTTCAGCAGGGCATCAATTTGCTCTTGGCTTAATTTTTCGCCACTCATGACAATCCCCTTCCCTACCTTTTCAATTCAACGATTTCAACGTACATCTTTCCATTCTTCGTCAAAATCTTTCCGGTTCCAATCTCTTCATTCTCAAGCATAAGACGCACCGTATTTTTCGTTGAATTTTCAAGACGATACAATGTACCTTTCGTAATATGAAGCAAATCTTCAATTTTCTTTTTCGTATTTCCAATTTCAAAATAAATTGTTAACGGAATATCATCTTGTAATTTCAAATCTAGCCAACTCCCATATCATGTTCACGAAAATTTCATGTTCTCTCTATATATGAAACTTCTTATTTTGAAACGTCGATATTTAATATTTTTTTAATATATCCTTGCGTTTCTTTAAATGGTGGTACGCCTCCGTACTTTCTCACATTACCAGGACCTGCATTATAAGATGCAAGCGCTAATACGAGATCGCCGTTATTTTTCTTTAAATAACCGCTTAACTCTTTCACGCCGCCTTCAATACTTTCAGCTGGTGAAAATGGATTTTTTATACCCATCTCTTTCACATTCGCTGGCATAAGCTGCATAAGTCCCATCGCACCTGCATGTGACACCGTTTTCGGATTAAAATTAGACTCTACTTCAATCATTTTTTGAATTAACGTTTTCGGAATTCCGTATGTACGGCTAGTGCGATCAATAATATCCTCATACTTCCCCTCATTGTAAGAACGTATTTTTTGAATATTATACTTCTTCGTTAATCCCCACGTATCAGCAGCCTCATTTTTCGTTTCTGGGAAACGTCGTTCAAACTCTTTTTGTGCGACTTGCACTTCATCTACGTTCTTCGTTTCAGCCTTTTCTTCAGGCTTACTCGTTTCCTCTACTTTATTAATAGATTCTTCCGGTTTATTAACGACCGTTTCTATTTTCGTAGATTGTACCGGCTGACTCATATCCTCTACCTTTGCCGGCTGCGTAGTACCCTTCGTCTCCTTCGCAGGTTCACTCTGCAACTTCTCTTGAAAACGACTACTAACGAATGCTTGTGGACTACTTAGCTTTTGCTGAATTTGTCCTTTCTTATATGCAAGCACTTCTTTTACTATATTTCCAACTATCATAATATCACCTTTTCGGTAAACAAAGATAATCTAATATTAGAGTTTTTTTTTAAAGTTTGCAATAATCCTTTTAATAATATTGTAATAAAAAAATGAATATATTGTTAAACTGTTATTTTTTTATATTTATTAATTCGAATTTTTAGTTGACACCCGCTATGACAGGGATTACAATAAATCTCGAAATTGATTTTTTCGCATATTACCGTTTTTCAATTTGCAGAAAAGTCAATATAAAAAAATGGAGGTTCTTAACATGAGAATTAATACAAACATTAACAGTTTACGTACGCAAGAATACATGCGTCAAAACCAATCAAAAATGAGCAATTCTATGGACCGTTTATCAAGCGGTAAACGTATCAACAACGCTTCTGACGATGCAGCAGGTCTTGCAATCGCAACTCGTATGCGTGCACGTGAAAGTGGATTAGGTGTTGCAGCTAATAACACACAAGACGGTATGTCATTAATCCGTACAGCTGACTCTGCAATGAACTCAGTATCTAACATCTTACTTCGTATGCGTGACATTGCTAACCAATCAGCTAACGGTACAAACACTGATTCAAACAAATCTGCACTACAAAAAGAATTTGTTGAATTACAAAAACAAATCACTTACATTGCAGACAATACTCAATTTAACGATAAGAACTTATTAAAAGAAGATAGCGAAGTTAAGATTCAAACACTTGATTCAAGTAGCGCTGATCAACAAATTGGTATTAATTTAAAAGCAGTTACTCTTGAAAAATTAGGAATCGATAAAATTGCAATCGGTAGTGCTGGTGGCGCTACAGCTCCTGTAATTGATCAAAAAGACCTTGATGCTGTAACAAATGGAATTGCTAATTTAAAAACTAGTTCTACTATTACGACGGATATCAAAGCTATTAAAGATGCTCTTACTAACATTAAACCTGGTATGGATGCAGGACAAGCTAAAGATATAGAAGATGCTCTTAATGGTTTCCAAGAGGGTAAAGCAAATGAGACAGATGCTGGTATTACAGCTATTAAAGATGCTTTAAATGCTGCTACACTTCCTACAGCAACAGCTGCAGCTGACAAAGCAAATGCTTTAGCAGCTGTCGAAGCAATTGATAAAGCTCTAACAACAGTTGCCGACAACCGTGCAACTCTAGGTGCTACATTAAACCGCTTAGACTTTAACGTAAACAACCTTAAGAGCCAATCTTCAAGTATGGCTTCAGCTGCTTCTCAAATCGAAGACGCTGACATGGCGAAAGAAATGTCTGAAATGACTAAGTTCAAAATCTTGAACGAAGCTGGTATCAGCATGCTTTCTCAAGCAAACCAAACTCCACAAATGGTTTCTAAATTATTACAATAAGCCATTTTGAGCTAGTTTCCTGAATAAACCTCTCTGCTTGCGGAGAGGTTTATTTTTTCTATATAGATAGATTATTTATAAAAGCTTTCTTTTTTATGCGGAAGAGAGTATCCGCGATGCGTAGAAGCGGTCAGTGCTTATCATGATCCCCTCCTACGTTAAAACAAAAACAGTAAATAAGCATAAGCCCCCTTACCCTTCCATAACTGATTATTAGATTAAGAGATACCGACTATATCAATCTATAAGGAGTGTCTATTATGCGTATTGGTACGAATGTTTTGAGTATGAATGCTAGGCAGTCGTTGTATGAAAATGAGAAACATATGAATGTTGCGATGGAGCATTTGGCGACTGGTAAGAAGTTGAACCACGCTTCGGATAATCCCGCTAATATTGCAATTGTGACTCGTATGCATGCGAGAGCCAGTGGTATGCGTGTGGCAATTCGTAATAATGAGGATGCGATATCGATGCTTCGCACGGCAGAAGCTGCTCTTCAAACTGTGATGAATATTTTGCAGCGTATGCGTGATTTGGCCGTTCAATCTGCGAACGGTACAAATTCAAATCAAAACCGTGATACACTAAATAAAGAGTTTCAGTCTTTAACAGAACAAATTGGCTATATTGGCGAGACGACTGAATTTAATGATTTATCCGTGTTCGATGGCCAAAAACGTCCTGTTACATTAGACGATATCGGTCATACAGTAAATATGACGAAACATATTCCTCCTTCCCCTACACAACATGACATCAAGATTTCAACAGAACAAGAAGCAAGAGCTGCAATTCGTAAAATTGAAGAGGCTTTACAAAATGTATCACTTCATCGTGCGAATCTTGGGGCTATGATGAATCGTTTACAGTTTAATATTGAAAATTTAAATAGCCAAAGTATGGCCCTAACAGATGCTGCATCTCGAATTGAAGATGCGGATATGGCGCAGGAAATGAGCGATTTTTTAAAGTTTAAATTGTTAACTGAAGTTGCACTTAGTATGGTTTCACAAGCAAATCAAATACCGCAAATGCTTTCCAAGTTGCTACAATCTTAAAAAATCATCTTCCTTCTTTGAAACGATTCCATACAAAACAAAAGGGAAATACATATACACTATGTATCTCCCTTTTATTTTGTACCCAAATTTTATTACTGCGTTACAGTCATAACCTGCCCACTACGATCAACCATAATTTTCATTTTACCGTCTTGTGCGTTATATAACCCTAATTTATGCAAATCTTGTTTACATTCTTTTACGAAGAAAGGTAATGTGCGAATTTGATCGATATCAGAACTCGTAATGAAATGAATTAAATGATGCGTCATTTCTTTTATATCATGAACAAGCTCTTCCTTTTCTCGCTTGATCCTTTCATTTTCAGCTCGTAATACATGTAATTCGCCTTCGAGACCACGAGCATTCTTTTCATCTTTTGAACGCTCTGCAGCCATGCTAGAAAGCTTATAGATTCCTTCCATAAACTGATGTAGTTCATGCTCTTTTCTTTCACTACACTGGCTAATCGTTTCAAAATTATCAACAATGCCAGATATAACTGTTACAAGGTTTTTTTCACCCTCCGTATTTTGAACTTCTCCTCTTAACTCTTGCTTGTTTTCTTTTTTCATCTCAACAATCGGTTCTTTTACAGGTTTATATTTTCGCTTTCGTCCTGGTTTTTGTTTTTCAATATTTTCAAACGGTATTTCACATTTTTTTAATTTGTAATATGTATTTTGTAATTGACTTGCTGTTTTTGGAAAAAGATTTAGTTCTTTTTTACTAACATATTTTGAAATATTAATAATGTTTAAACCGTGACGTTGGGAAAATTGATACACTTCATACAGTAACTCTAGCTCAGACTTCAGCCATGTAATTGTAGATTTTTCATAAGCCCGTATCCCGCCATGTTTTTCGATATCTATTTGAAATAATACCATTCTATTATATAAATCAACTAATTCTTCATACTCTACTCGGAATTGTTTCTCTATTTTTTTTAATTCCCCTTCTAGTTGCACATCGTTCATTTTATTATTTGACATGTTTTGCAAAAGATTTAATACATTGATTGCTGTGTGGTGATACATAATCTGTGCCACTCCCCCCTCATCCTTTCACAATTCTCATCTGACTCCCATGTCTTTTTAGAAAATAGCAATTTTTTCATATCCATATTATAACATTTCGAAATTATCTGTCAAATATTAAACATACAAAAATGTATAGAAAGTATAGAAATGGAAAAATTATTTTTAATTAATATGTATAATTACATATTAATTATATCATATGGTATTTCAGATATATTTTCACCGAAAAAGTTTGCGTTACTACGCAACCTTACTAGCATATTCCAAACATACGCTCTCTTATATTTTCAAATAAATAAGCTCGCTATTTATTCATTAAACGAATTGAAAATCTCGAAGTAGAGACTATTCATACAGCCATAAACACTCCAGAAATGTTTAATCTTTCTACCTGTACAGCAGAGTATAGAATGCAAAAAAGGAACTAGCCCGTACTACTTACACGTGGCTAGTTCCCTCCTCCCTACTAAAAAAAATAGAGTTGTATATCAGTTCTTCAAACCCTCATTCAAAGGCTCTTTTCTTCTACTGACCTAAAACCACTCCATATATCCGGTCTCACATCGCATGGGGCTCTATTAGGTACTGACCGCCACCACGCATGGCTAGCTACTCTATTCTTGATAAATAGAATGTAACTGTACACCGGTTCTTCTCAAACTCTCTCGGTATACCACTTCCTACTTTTACCCAAAACGGCTTCATTTCATATCTCTGGTCTCACATCGCATAGGGCTCTATTAGGCACTGATCGCTCTACGCATGGTTAGAGCTTCTATTCCAGCTAATAAAACTTTTCAAAACGTTTTTTACAGCACTAACTTATCAACTAAACCAATTAACTCTTGAATATCTGGCTTACTTACTTGAGCATTTGCTCCTACAGCTTCGCCTTTATGGAATAATTCATTTGTAATTAATGAAGAGAAAATAATGACCGGTAAACAATTCATTACTTCACTATCCTTAACAACTTTCGTTAAATGATGTCCATCCATTTTCGGCATTTCAATATCCGTAATTAGCAAGTGAATATGTTCAAACATTTTTTCCCCTTGCTCTTTCGCTAATTTTTCAATTTGCGCTAATGCTTCTGCACCATTGCTGAAGAAATTCATCTTCGTATATCCAGCTGATGATAATGTTTCTTCTAATATTTGGCGGAGCATCGCTGAATCTTCTGCAATATAAATCACTTTTTCAGCTCGATCTGTTTTCTGTTCTAATCCTGCAAGTGATTTATTGTCATAACCAGTACCGCTAATTTCACATACAATTTTTTCATAATCTAATAGCAAAATGATTTGCCCATCTAGTTTTACAATACCAGATGTCGTTTCTTCTAGTCCCATAGACAATGAAGCTGGTTCATCAATTTGTTCCCAAGAAATACGTTGAATACGATGCACTTCATCAACACGGAAAATAACTTTCATTTGATTTAATTCTGAAATAATAAATTTTGTTTGATCAAGTGACTTTGTCGATTTTAAATTAAGAGCTGTCGCTAAGTTAATAACAGGTAAAATTTCACCACGTACTTGTACAACACCTTCAACTGCATGATGAGATTCTGGCACAGTTGTAACAGGGAATGGATTAATGATTTCACGTACTTTCATTACGTTAATACTAAATAGGTTTTCACCAACAGTATATGTAACAATCTCTAATTCATTTGTTCCGCTTTCTAATAAAATACTTTGTGCTTGTGACATAAAGGTGTCGCTCCCCTTCCATTAATTCCGTATATCTAATTATTAAGCTTTACTAAACCGAAAAAGTCAACTACCTATATGAAAAATATAGATAGTTGAACGATTTATTTTAAAAGACGCTTAATCTTGTATAAAAGAAGCAAGTGTCTCTAATAACACTTCTTGTGCTCCTACAATTTCTGTCGGCATTGCTTCCCACTTTTTCGAAAGCTCCGTTTCTACTCTTATTCTTAGCTCCGAATCCATTTCTTCTAGCACATATTCTTTCGTCGCTATATCAACATCAAGTAGCGCAAGTGCATATAATTCTGGATCATTTATTTTTTTAAATAATTGTTTCAATATAGCTGGTGCTATATGTTTTAATTTTTCAATATGAATTTCCTTATCCGAAAATAGTAACTCATATTGAATAAATGTAATATTTTCTTTAATCACTTTAAAATAGCAATTATTTTTTTTATCATTTACAAAATAACCGTTCGGATCTGCAATAATACTCTCTACTTTACGAATTAAATACGGCAAACTACTCGCCGCCATTACAGTCCGTTGCTCAACCTCACTTGGCGAAATGAATGTAACGCGATACTTATTCTGCGCCATCCTCCTCACCTCTCCTTTTATAGAAATCTATTGTCACATACTATCGGAAGGCACTGGTCTGCCATAAAACGATTAACCATCCCAGTAACCTTCCATAGATCCATTTTTGCAACTCCACTTCACTTACAACTTCTCAAACTACTCTAGTAGCTCTCCGTATCTCTGTTCTTACACATCGGTCGAGCATCCTCATAGGCACTGACCGCTACCACATACCGCCAGATCCTCCCTCAAAACCTAAAAAAGGGCTTTTAAAAGCTTTTTAAGAGCTTTTCAATAACTCGATGTTATTGAACCAAAATGCAATCTGCTGATCCGTTATACCTGATAGTGTAATAAAAAACTCACGGCACTTCATCTCGTCCTTAAACAGTTGATACTTCCATTCTCCTTCGCTACCAACACTTACGAAATAAAACTCATGAATACGGCCAATGATTGATTGCTTTTCGCCAAATGAATATGGAGGTACTTGCTTAATTTCAAATTGATCAGGTAAATATATATGCTCTTCTCGTTCCATTTTTAACACTTGCTCAGCAAGTTCACGTTTATTTTCGAAAAAAGGCAATTGTAAAATTCGCTCTTGTCTTGTCGTCATACGAATAAAAAACCCTTTCTACTACATTACAATTTCACTTTATAATATATTATCGAATTAAGTTTACAACTTCATTTAATACTTCATCTGACACTTTAATTACTTTCGCATTTCCTTGGAATCCACGTTGATAAAGCATTAAATCAACAAATTCTACAGATAAATCTACATTTGAACTTTCTTTTGCTGACCCTCGCACATTACCTGCACCATTCTCACCAGCAACACCTATTCCTGGAATACCCGCTGATGGTGTCGCAACGTAATTTCCATTCCCTGTTTTCATTAATCCACCTGAATTCGGGAATGTAGCTACAGCTAGTTGTCCTACAACTTTCATACTACCATCTGAATATTTCATCATAACGAAACCACCGTCAGAAATAGAATAGTCATTTGCAATTGCAGCTGGGCGCCCCGTTACTTCTGTGGTAGAAATAGTTTTCCCTGTCGGATAATTTGTTAATCCGCTTAAATCAAGTGTTAGACCACTACCAAAAGGAATTTGAACAGATCCACCTTTAGTAATTTCACCCGTTACTGGATCTTTTTGTACAGCCTCATCTGTCTCCTTTAAATTTCCTAATGTATCAAATTTAAGATTTTTTTCGCCCGTCATGCCTTCGACAGGCTTAAATTCTTTTTCGTTTTTAGAATCATTCCTTACAGAAACTGTATATGTATATTCGCCTGGCACTGGCTTTTCAACTTCTTTACCATCTACAGTCTCTTTTGTAGTCTTTTGCTTAATATTTACACGTAACGTTAACGAGTTTCCTTCTGCATCAAAAACTGTGAATTCGTGAGATAATGCATTTTGGTTTCTAGGAAGGTTTCCCCCTATTGTCGCTTTATCTGTTTGAATCCCACCAACAGCTGATCCCATCGGAATATGAATTGGGCCTGGTCGTGAAGAAAAATCTATTTCTTGTGTTCCTGTTTTCACACCATAACCTAGCACATACTGTCCACCTGTAGTTGTAACATAGTTATCTTTCGATACACCGAAAGACCCTTTTCTCGTATACTCTACATTTCCACCGTTACGATCACCAACTAAAAACAAACCGTTTCCTTCTATCGCTGTCTCCATCTTATCACTAGTTAAAGTAATAGAACCATCACTAAAATCTGTAGATGTCCCACTGAACTTTACACCGTTACCAATACTTTTTGGATTCGTACCAGCATAAGCACCATCACCACGTGAACCAACCGTATTATTATATAGCAAATCATCAAAAATAGCCTTTTGCTTTTTATATCCAACTGTTTGTGCATTTGCAATATTATTTGAAGTAACACTTAATGCATTTTGTGCTGCATTCATCCCTGTAATACTTGTATATAACGCTTTAATCATAACCTTTGTACACTCCTTTTATTAATCTTGCTTAACCTCTTCATTTTTTTCTATATCATCTTTCTTCTCATCTTCTGGATTAGTTTCTGTTATTGGTTTATCAGAAACCCTTTCTATGAAACGAAGTGAGATAACTTGATTATCAACAATAAGTTGCACATCGTTATTTTCGGCAAGTCGAACTGTTTCCACTTGACCAGTCACTTGCTTTCCATTATTGCTTACACCTCTAACGTACTTTCCTAAAAACTTCATCCCTCCATCAAGAGCTGTCGAATACATTGTTGATTGCAGTTTATCTACTGCTTTCGTCATATTCTGTACTTGCTCCATAAGAGATAGCTGTGCTGTTTGGTTCATCATTTGGTTCATATCCATTGCATTAAACGGGTCTTGATGTTGAAAGCTTGCTAAAAAAAGTTTCAGGAAATCATCTTTATCCATAATACCGGGTGTTTTTTGAGTACTTGCTGATACTCCGTTTGCTTGTTGAGCTGATGACTGTGCGCCAGTAACAGATGTGTTTTTTGTTTGTGCTCCTGCTTGTAACGGAATATGATTTGTACTCGTTGTATTTAATCCAACTGTTGGCACGCTTTATTCCTCCAATAACCCCGCAAATTCTTTTGCATGTTGTTTCTCATGTTTTGTATTTGCTAATTTCTGTTTTTGCCTTTGTTCTTGTTCTCGCTGTTCTTTACGGTTTTCATCTTTATCTGAATAGCTAATTTGAATATTGATTTCTTTTTCTTTTAATTTTAATCTCAATTCATCAAAAATGATTTCAACACGTTTTTTCGCATCATGTTTTTCCATTTCTACGTGAACATCAATTTGATCTCCATGTTTTTTCATAAACACTGTTAATGTACCAAGTTTTTCTGGGTTTAACTGAAATAAAACACGCTCTTGTTTCACTACAAATTTTTGCAATGCTTCTACTTGCGCTTCCATTTTCTTTCCTAAATCAGGCAATGAAACTTTCTCAGCGCCACTATTTGATTTCCCTATTTGATCCGTACCCGTTGCTTTATTTAGCAACTCCGCACCCGTTGAACTCGAATCGTTTAACACATCACCTTCCGGCAACTCTATCTTTACATCATCGCTCTCAACTGTCGGAAGATCTACATCTTTAGACTCTTCTTGTTTCTTTGCAATATTACAAGTCTCTGTTTCTACGACTTTCAATACTTGCATCAATTGTTCCGGCATCTTCACTTTATCTAATGCCATTTGCATTGTATCTTCTAAACATATAGCATTTTTGATATTCATATTTGAAAGAAGCTCTTGCAACTGTTGTAATTCATTGGCGGGTAATTCGTTAAGTTTTATATTCCCATATTCTTTATATAGCTCTTGTATTTTTTGTATGTATTGATATAACAATTCCGGTTGCACACGTAATTGCTCAATTGCAACCATTTGCTCAGATACAGCTAATAGTAACTGTTCTGTTTCTTTTTTTTCTTCTTTCTTTACAATTGGCTCTTCTTTCGTTACTGATTGTTTAGAAAGAATATATTCTTTTTTTTCTTCTTTTGGTGCTTCTTCTTGTTTCATTTTCTCCGTTTTCGGCTGCTTTTTATTTTCCATTCTCATCGTACGATCGAATGAAGAATCTTCACTTTTTGATTGTACTTCTAGCCCTTTTTCTTTTTGCGGAGGTAAACTTTGTTGCACCGGTAATACAGACTGTATCACTATATTCACCTCATCCATTCATACACATTTTCAAATCAAGAAGCATTTTTTCTTCCTGCTTTTCTCGTACTTTAGCAAGCTTTTTACAATCTTCTTGATACATCTCATCAATGACACGTTCTTTTTCTTTTACTTGCTCTAAAAGGCTTTCATTTTTTCGAATAAAATCTTCCGTTTTTTTAATTTTCCGATTCCATTCTTCTATTCTTTCAGGTGAAAACGTATGTGAGGAAAGCATACCAGCCATTATACGTTGCCCAGTTTGTACGACTTTACTACGCGATTTTACTACATATAAATCATATTCTTTTTTTTGTTCTATTTTTCTTTTTTCAGCTGTTAATTCATACACTTCTTTCAAAATCTGTTCTTTTTCTTGATTTATTTGCAATTTTATCGTGTTGTACTGCTGCTTATCCACCTGTTTTAACAGCCCCTTCCTATTATAACGCTCTCTTTTTCTATTATATAGTTTTTTTCCAAAAAAATCTGTGAAATATTAAAAAACAAAAAAATAAGACCTCTTGGGCAGAGGTCTTATACGATATGGTGCATCGCTTCAACAATATCATCAAATTGGAAACTATCAGATCGACCTTGTTTTAAAAACGTATTTATACCTTCTACTTTGTTTTTACATTCAAAAATATAAGCATTTTCTGCATTTTCTTGAATTGTCCCTAATTTAAAATACAATTCATTTTCTTTATAAACAGATAAGATTTTTCTCATTTCATTTGCAAGTTGCCAATGGTTAGATGACACGATTTCTTCCATAATCCTACTTACTGAATCTAACACTGAAATGGCAGGGTAATGACTGAGCGTTGCAAGTTCACGCTTTAATACAATATGCCCATCTAAAATACCACGTGCTAAATCTGGTACAGGTCCGTTTAGATCATCCCCATCAACGAGTACAGTATATATACCTGTTATAGACCCCTTTTGTGTTTTCCCAGAGCGCTCTAACAGCTTCTTCATATAACTTTCCATTAAGAGTGTTTTACCACCGATTGGCAACTCTTTAACAGCAATATCAACACTTCTACGCGCATCAGCAAAACGAGTAACAGAGTCCATCATAAGTAGTACATTATTACCTTGATCACGGAAATATTCAGCAATAGATGTCGCAAGCTTCGCTGCACGAAGTTGCATTAGGTGACTTTCATCTGACGTCGCTACAACAACGACGCTTTTTCGCATTCCTTCTTCACCTAATTCTTTTCGAATAAAGTCTTTTACTTCTCGGCCACGTTCTCCTACTAAACTAATAACATTTATGTCAGCTTTTGCGTTTTTCGCAATCATTCCGAGTAAAGTAGATTTACCAACACCAGAACCAGCAAAAATACCAATCTTTTGACCGCTCCCAATTGTTAGCATAGAATCAATTGATTTGATTCCTGTTTCAAATACATCGGTAATTTCTTCACGTTCAAATGCATGAATAGGCGGGGCATCTAGTTTTATTTTTTGTAATGGAATATTCTCTGCATCCTCATTTAGTACTTCGCCATTTGCACTTAATACTTTTCCGAGTAAATGATTACCACGAGGTACAACAACATCTTCTGCAATTAGTGTAACTGAATCTCCGTAACATACTTTTTCTGTTTGTTCAAATGGAAGTAACATGTTGTTCTCTTTTTCAATTGCAATTACTTCACATAAGACGCTATGTTCTCCAACGAGACAAACATCACCGATTTTCGCCTTTGGCCCTTTCGCTACAAAAAACTGCTCTTGTACACTATGAACTTTACCGACTTTCGTATAAAACGGCGTTTCAATAAATGTATTCCATTTTTGGTTTTCATTCATTAATAGTCGATTCATACATTTTGCTCCTCAAATAACTTCTCTTCTTCCCATTTCTGGCGAAGTTTCGCAAATATAGGTGCAAATTTAAATTCAAAGAACTCTTTCTCTTCTTCTAGAACAAATTCACCAAACTGTAAGGAGAAATCATATTTCCATTCTACTAATTGTAGCAACCAATACTCTTTCGTATTTTCCTTCTCCTCTTGAATACGTTCAAATGTTTCTGGGTGTACGGTAATGATTAATTTTTCAAACGAAGTAGGCAACGTTTGAACGATACCAGTTAAAATGGGTAACACATCAAGCAATCGTGAATCTACTGCTTGATTCACGATTTTTTCTGCTAGATGAAAAGATTGATTCCATAATAATTCTGTCCATTCATATGCTGTTTCTTGTTGTTCTTTTTGAAACTGCATACGCGCTGCTTCCATCTGTTCCATTTGTTCATGAATATGCATTTGAAATTGTTCTTTATCTTGCAATAGCTGTTGACGCTCTCTTTCTAGCGTTTGCTGTTCTTGCCTTAGCTGATTCATTTCCATATGTAACGATTCTTGTTGCGCACGAAGTTCTGCATGATCAACTTGTAATTCTTCCTCTTCTATATGAACTGCGGCTGGCTTTGGGAATTGTAATTCATACGTTTCTTCAGAAAAAGAAACAGAATTCTTCGGAATTCTGTTTTTAAATAAGGACATCATCTTCACCTCTTTGAACGATAATTCTTCCTTCCTTCTCTAGCTTTTTCACTGTGCCTGTAATCGTTTGCTGTGCCTTTTCAGCATCCGTCATCTTAAGCGGTCCTAAGCCATCTAATTCTTCTAGAATCATCTCTTTACGGTTTGAAGACATACATGTAAATAATTTCTCTTTAATTTCTTCTTTTGCAATTTTAAGTGCTTTCGCAATAACGCCGTTATCTGTAATTTCTTCTAATACACGACGAAGTGCAAGATCTTCAAGTCCGAGTAAATCTTCAAATACAAACATGTTTTCTTTAATTTTCTCAGATAACTCATAATCCATTTCATCCAGCTTTTGAAAGACTGTTTTTTCAACACCTCGTGAAACATTATTTAAAATGTTTACTATTGTTTTCAAGCCATCCGTTTTATTAATTGCATTAAATGCCATATTATTTAATTTTGATTTTAATAAATCACCAATTTGATTTATTAATTCACCATCAACTTGCTCTAGCTTCGCAATCCCCATTACCGTTTCTACTCGCTTATGATCTGGTAATCTCTCAATTAATTGAGAAGCAAGCTGTGGTTTAATATAAGAAGCAATAATCGCAATCGTTTGTGGCGACTCATCATTAAGTACAGTAAGAAGTGGTTCTAAATCTGTAAGTGAATTTAAGAATTCAAACGGATTATCTTTGTTATACCAAAGATCTTCCAATAATTTTTCTAGTTCGTCTTCTGGCATATTTTTAAATATGCGACGAATATATTCTTTATCTGGAGTCACTAGGTTTAATTCTTTTACATTTAATTCATACAAGAACTCCCCTAGTACATTTTCTAGCGTTTCCGGTTTATATACACGAAACTTCGCGATTTCACGAAGTAATACTTCTTTTTCCTCAGCCGTCATATATTCAATGACTTTTGCTGCCACCCCTTCTTCTAATGTACGAATAAGGATGGCAGCTTTTTCTTTGGAGGAGATTTCATCTAACATCGTTGTTCCTCCCTTACTGTCCATTTAACCATTTTTTAATTACTTTTGCAGTTCCTTCTACATGTTCTTTCGTAGCATCATGCACTTGTTCATCTAACGTTGGTTCTTTCGGTTCTTCTGGTTCTGGTTTTGGCTCTGGTACTATTTTTTCTTCAGGAATTTCCATGATACTTTCATTACCTGCAGCAATTTCCTCTTCTGCTAAGTATTCTTCATATTCCTCTTCTTCTTTCTTTCTCTTACGTCTTACTAATAAGAACCATACTAAACCACCAATCGCTAATAAACCAGCTGGAATTCCACCGAATAACCACCAGTTTATACCGCTTTCTTCTGGTTCTTTCTTCTTCTCTTCTTTCGGCTGATCAAACTGAACAGTTACAACGTTAACTTGACCGTTTGTAAAGTTTCCATTCGGATCAGCTTGAAGCCCAGCGGCTGTGCCGATTGCTTCTTTGAAAGTAGTCATATCCATTTTTCGTTTTACTAACGTATCATTGTCTACCCATACTACAACATTTGTTTTTGTTAATTCTGGATGTTTCTTAATTGTTTCAACTGTTTTATCTATCTCATAGTTTTCAATTTTGTTACCATTTTTATTATCATAGACGATTTTACCATTTTGGTTATTGTTCGTACCGTAATTTGGTACTTCACCGTTCGCTGTTATACCAGCGCCTTGTTTCGTCTCTGCTCCTTCTTGCGCAGTAGAGCTTTCTTCTTGCTCTTGTTTACTACGAAGTACACCTTTATCACCATATTTTTCTGACTGGCGTGTAACTTCATCATAGTTTACAGATACTTTCGTATTCACTTTATATTCATTCGGTTTAAACATCGTCATTAATGTTGCGTCAATATCTTGCTTTAGCTTACCTTCAATTTGATGTTGCATCTCTACTTCTTTTTCATAAGAAGAGGAACTAGTAGAATGCGCTTCATCTGCTCCTTTTGAGATAATACCTTTTTTGCTATCAATCACACTTACTTCTTCTGCTTTTACACCAGGAACTGCTGCACTAATCATTTGCTGTATACCCGCAACTTGATCAGCAGTTAATAATTGGCCACGCTTCACTCCAACCGTAATCGCAGCTGTTCCTTTTGCTTTTTCTTCATCAAAAATTGTCTCTTTTTCAGGTAATGTAATTTGAACATTTGCCGTTTCAACTGTCGCAAAGTTTCTTACGATATCTTGCTCCAATTGCTTTTTCGTACCGACAATTTGCTTCATTTTTTTATCTTGCTCACTTGAACCGAGCGAGCTTTCTAATAAAATTTCCTCACCGCTTTTAGAATTAAACGGTAAGCCCATCCCATTCATTTCTTTTCGAACCCATGGAGCATCATTTTTTTGCACACGAATCGATCCATCGGCCGCTAACTGATAATCAACACCTAACTTTGATAATTCTGCTGTAATCTCTTGCTTATCTGCATCATTTAAATTTTGATATACAACAACATATTTATCTGGCAAGGTGAAGTATAAAAGTGCTCCTGTTACAATCGCTAAAAGCGCAGCACCAATTACTAACTTATGCCACGTTTTTAACGATTGGATAACATTTTTCATCTTTTCCATTTAAACACACCCGTCCACTTTCCTAAATTTGCATATTAATTAGTGACTTATAATTTTCAATAAGATTATCACGTACGAGAGCAGCCGTTTTCATTTGAGATTCAGCCTTCTTCTGCTGAATTAAAACGTCATGCGTTTCTCCTACCCCTTTAGTTAGTAAATCATATACTGCTGTTTGCGCATTGTTTTGCGTTTGATTCATATCTTCCAATAAATCAATAAACTTTTTCCCTTCAACTACAGATGTTTGAGAAGTTTTCGGTGCACCAATTGACTGAATTGCTCCAAATGGTTGCGTATTTAGCATTGATTGGATTTTCATATTACTATATTCCCCCTTATCCTCGGCCGATTTCTAAATCTTTATCAAGCATTTTTTTATTCGCATTTAATACACTTGTATTCGCTTCGTACATTTTTTGGGCAACCATTACATTCGTCATTTCAGCAGTCACATCAATATTTGGATAACGTACATACCCTTCTTCATTTGCATGCGGATGTGTTGGGTCATACACTAAGTTCTCAGTTTTATCTGCTTCAATACTTTTTATTTTCACCCCATTAGTAGGAGATCCATCTAACATATTTGCAAAACTATTGTTTGATTCTAGCACTACACTACGACGCTCATATAAATCTGCCCCCGGAGCAGCCGTTGTATTTGCATTTACAATATTGTTAGAAGTAACTTCCATCCACTTTCTCGCTGTCGTTAGTCCTGAGCCACTTGCATTAATTGCCTGAAACATCATTGTCTCTCCTTCTACTTTTAACGTCCGCGTGCCGCTTGGTTAATTGCATATTGTGTATTAATCGCGTTAATTGAAATACCGTATAACTGATTTGCTTTCATTAAATCTAGCATTTCTGTCGTTACATCCACACTATTTCCATCTTTATTCGTTTGCATTGATTTTGTTTGAATCTTTGCATATGTATTTTTCATATTTACTGTCGGTAAGTGCATTTCATTCGTTTGATATAAATCTGGATTGCTCTTTAAGTCTGCAACATTGTTCTTATATAATGCACTACTTTTATTCATTTGCTCAGCAAATGTTACATCTTGTGCTTTATAGCCGGGTGTATTCGCATTTGCAATATTACTAGAAACAGTATTTCGTTTCGTCACTAAATAATTCATATAATGGCCTACATCACTCACTAAATCTGGCATATTCCACACCCTTTCTTTTTTAACTTCATGATCCACTGATGGAAGTTTCACTTCATTATTTATTTTCTTATATGTGTTTATTAAAATATTAACAATCATGTACCCTTACATATTTTATTCCATTTTTCCATTGTTGTCTTTAGAAAAATACAAAAATATAAAAAAGAATACAAAAAAACTGTATACACGCAATAATCTATGAAACATTTCAATATATGATCTACAAACTAAAGTTCATTTTCACATTATTTAGATTACTACTATTTTTTCATTACAGTCATAAAATGAAACCTCAACCAGCGGAAGTCTTTATTTAAACAAAGGAATGGATCCCCTCTTAAAAGGGGAATCCGTTTCTAAACTCTATCACTAAAATTTACCGTAAAATGAATTTGCTTTCATGCGCCCATCATTTGTCATAATCATTTCTTCTAAAATCTTTTGCTTATCTCGAATATGCTGTGCCGCCTTAATAATGAATGGGCTTACTTCTGCTGCAACTTGCGCACGTGTTTCCTCATCCAATGTCATCATCCAGCGATTTAACATCTCACTCTTCTCAGCAAACTCTCCATCTGACACTTGCAATTCACCGATTTCATTAAAACAGCCGACAAACGTCCGATAAATATCATTGTTCATTTTCAAGTGCTCCGCGATAACCATCTATTAAATCTTGTAACACTTTCACAATAGCATCCATGTCTTTTGCTTCACGCGTTACTTTCATCATTTGAATTTGAATGCTAATCCAATCGTATAAGCCATATAAACTATCATATAAATCTTTCGTAATTTCAGGATTTAATTGAAGTTTTAATTCTTCAAAAATACGTTCTAACTTTTCAAGAAGCGCATCTCCTTCTTGTAGTTTAAAAGCATTTAACAGTTCTTCTAAATTACGAAACTCTACAATACATCTTTCATAAATAAAAATTGTATTTTTAATTGGATTACTCGTCATAATATCATTTTGCATATAACGTTGCCATGCTTGCATACGATCACTTCCTTAGCTTTCATTAATCATCACTTTTTTGTTTTGTCATTGCTTTAATTGTTTTTAATTGGCTATCAAGCGCCGCTAATGTACTTTCTAGCTTTTGATACTTCTTCACAATTTCATTTTGTTTGTCCAAATTTTGCTTTTCAATATCTTGAATCTTTTTATCTAAATCACTTACACGTGAGTCAATGTTTTTTACTCGTTCTCCAACTACACCTTTATCACCAAATAACTTATCAAGTGGTTCTTCCATCATTTTTCCTAAACCGTTAGAACTAAAGAAAAATTGCTTCGCTGCATCCGGTTTTTCTTTTAACGCTTTCGTTAATGCTTCGTCATTAACTTCCATCGTTCCATCTTGCTTTAATTGAATACCAAATGAGAATAAGTAATTGTCATCTTGTGAAAATGTTACGACATTGTTCATAGCTTGACGCACACTTTGCATAATAGCTTGTCCTTGGAAGGCCCCACCTTTACCAGCAAAGATATCTACTGTAGCAACAGCTTTATTATAATCTGCAACCATCTTTTTAATAATATTTGATGCGTCTGTTACGTTTGAGTCACTTACTGTGAATTTTAGATCTATGCCTTTTGCTTTTTGGTCTACATCTGTACCAGTTCCGCCTTCTGGTTTATTTTCCACCTTTGATTCCGTTACTTTCAATAGCTCAATCTTTACACCTGGCAATGCTTCAATTGTATTACTATCACTTTTCCCCTCAACACCATTAATGCTGTATTTTGCATCTAACGCTTCATTAATAGTATTTAGTTTCATCTCTGTCGTAGGTTTGTTATTCTCATCTATACCTTCCACTTTCGAATAAAACAAATCTGTAAGTACATTAGGTGGTGTCTTTTCTAATTTAATTTCATTTGTTGCCCCTTCTTTTTTCGAGGTCATGAAAATTTTATTTCCAAGTGTATAAGCCGATACACCATAATCTCCATCATTAATTTTATTAATTAAATCTTTATATGTCATATCAGTTGTTACTTTTAGTTCTTTATCACCTAGTTTTAATGTTTCATCTTTAGGAAGCTTTGCATTTATATCTTTAATTTCATTAGAAGCTATTTGATGACGCTGTGCAAGCTGAGTAATCGTCATATTAAAAGTGCCAGCAATCGCACCACCATCAGCTTTTACATCTATATAGCCTTCTTGCGTTGTCGTTACTTTTTTTTCATTCCCTTTAAAAGCCGCTAAGTTTTTAAAAGTTTGTGTGAAAGAGCTAAATTCCGATTTCAAACTTGTATATAGTAGTTTATCATTTGTAAGGTCGTTCTTTTCTTTCGTATACGGTGTTTTCCTCATATCTAACGCTTGCAGCTCTAATTCTACTAGATTAGAAGTATCGATCATATTATTTCCAAGGTTCCAAATCTGTTGTCTACCACCAATACCTGTCATCGTTGTTCCTGCCATTTTTCTCACTCCTTATAGATTACATGTAGTCTAAAATACTCGTTTTACTCATCGTACTAACTGCTTTAAGCGTTGCCTCATACGTTGCGTTTATATAAGCTAAATCAGAGATGGCAACCGCTAAATCGACATCTTCAATGTCTTTACGGTTTTCTTGAAGTGCTAAGTTTTGCTCGCTTAAAATTGTTTTGAACGTCTCCATTGTGTTCATTGTCGAACCAACTTCAGTTGTACGATTAATGATGCCATCTAAATTTTTCTTATTTTCTCCTAATAAAGGCTGTAATGCTTTTTGGTCACCTTTTTGCATCGCTTCACTCATCTGTTTTAACGTATTTATAACAGGGGATAATAGCGCTTCGCCGTTACGAAATGCTTTTAATTCATAACCGTCATTTAGTTGCCAGTTCACATCATTTTGTCCACCTTGATACGTACCATCTTCTGTAAATGGTGGCTTCTCTGTGCTATCACCACCGAAAATATAACGACCTTGCTCTTTCGTATTTGCTAAATATACAACTTGTTTTAAAATTTGATCAATCTCTGCACCGATGGCTTTCAATTCTTTTTCACCATTTTGCTCACTTAATGCCTGCAACATTAATTGATCTGCTCTTGTTAAAGATTTAAAAACACCTTGTAAAGTATTTTCAGTTTGTGTTAATACATTTTTCGAATCCGCTAAATCTTTTTGCATTTGTTCAATATTCGCCAATGAATGTTGAATCGCAAATGATTTACTTGCCGCAAGTGGATCTTCACTCATAAAAAGGTTTTTCTTCCCTGAAGTTACTTGATTTCGGTGGTATTGTTGTTGCACATTCAAATCCATTAACTGATTCTTTGCCCAGCTTGCATTTTGAAATGTAGATACTCTCATTTCTATCTCCTCCTTATATATTTCCAATCAATTACTATCACTTATCGAATAATCGAAAATAGACTATCAAACACTTCATTCATCGTAGTAATAGCTTTAGAGTTTGCAACGAAATATTTTTGGAAGGCCATTAAATTAACCATTTCCTCTTCCATATTAACGCCTTCAACACCCATCTTTTCTTGCTGAATCCCCTCTAATAAATCCCCATGAATTTTTTGATAAGCATTCACTGCACTTTTATCAGATGCAACACCAACTACAAATTGGTCTAATGCTTGTTTATAAGAAAGACCTTCTTTATAATTTCCATCTGTAATTGCTGCTAGTTTATTTGCTGTTTCAGCTGATATTTTCATTTTCGAAACATCTTTTGCAAATTCAGGGTTTAATTTCATATCTTTCGCTTGATCTCCAACGAAGAACTCTTTCCCCATTACTGTGTTCACTTCATTCTTTACAGAACTCATTAGTTCTTCAAGGTTTTTCTTATAACTAGCAATCTTCGCTTTTGTATCGATCGCTGATTGGATTGCTCCACTAGTTAAAGGAATTTCCGAACCGTAAATTTCAGCAGTCATTGGTTCTTTTTCTTTATTTAATTGAAGTGGATATGTATCTTGTCCATTTACTGTTAAAACACCATTCATTCTAACACTCGCGATATTAGGATTCATAGATTCATAAGACACTTCTATATTTGCATACTTAGACATTTCTGTAATGATACGATCACGTTCATCCAAAAGTTGATTCGGCACTTGTGTACCTGCTTGTCCAATTTTTTTATTCGCTTCCGCTAAACTACCAGCAAGACGGTTAAATTCATTGACATGCGCTTCAATATCTTCTGTCGTTTGTGCTTCTGCTGTATCTAAACCTTTCGCTAGACGATTTACTTGACTTGTAAACTTCCCAGTTTCAGAAATTAATGTATCGTAGTAATTTGGTTGTTCTGGATTTTTTGCAACTTCACGAAAGGCATTAAAGAAGCCATCCATTAAACTAGATAATGAATTCTTTCCTGTCGTTCCAACCATAGATTCTACACGTGATAAAGTCGAATTCATGTAGTTATAGTATGAGAGTTGGGATAATTGATCGTTAAACTGTTTCGTCTTCACTTCATCTGTAATACGGTCAACACCTAACGTTTGTACACCGTAACCTATTTTTTGTTCCGGTGAATAGCCCTGACTTGCTCCAGCCGATCCGTAATTCACCATTTGACGCACATAACCAGGCGTATGAATGTTTGATAAATTTTGTTTCGTCGTTTGTAATCCCATTTGTGCCGCTAACAAACCCGATAGCGGCGTATTATAATCAGATAATCTCATAATGTTTCACTTCCCCTTTACAATAGTTCGTTCATAAAGATTTGTGAATTATTGTTTCGCTCTAAATTATATTCAGAAACGGAATCCACAATACTTTCTGTAGTTTTTAATAGTACGTTTAAGTAATATTGATTTTTCAAAAGAATCATTTTTACATTCTCTTCTAATTCAGCTACATTTTTTTGTAATTCTTCCATTTTTCCAATTTCTTCGTTAGAAAAATACGAAAATAACGCACTTACGCGAAATGATTCCACTCCCTGTTCTTTACAAAACTGAACAACCATTTCTTCAAATGAACTTGATAACTTTTTTAAACCATCAATGTACTGCAATTGCTCTACTTGTAACTTTTGAACTGCATTTACATTTTTATGCTTCAAATTCTCATATATTTGTTCACCGAGCGTTTGAATGTTTTCATATGCTTTTTGAATAATAACGAGCTTTTCATATAATTGTATGTACATATAGCTTCCTTCCCTTTTACAAGACTAAATTTACAATTAAACCGTGTATTTCTCCAATTTGATTTAACATTTCTAAATGTCCCGTTTTCGTATTAATTAAATTCATAACATCTTCTAACTCATTTAATCCCATTTCCGCCTGTTTCACAATCGTCATTTTCTGTGAATATCCGTAACGCGGATGACGAGACATGACATCTTTATATTGCAATACATTATCTACGTAAAAATTCAAAAATGATTTTACTGTATTTTTGTATTCCATTACATTATCAAGCGTTAATTCCATTTCAATTTTCTCTTTAATTTCTCCAATGTTATCGACAAATGCTTCCATTTGTTCTAGCAATTTGTCTTTTTTCGGATCTGCATGCAAATTATCCGAAAATGCAAGTCCTGTCCTGACATTTGCTTCTTTCGGCATTTGAGTAGCAGGCGGTATATGCGATAAAATTGGATTATGCGAGATCGAACGCAGCATATATATCACCTATTTATTTTATTATTTCTTCCTAAACTTAATCGTAAAATCCAGTTATTTATAATTATACTCTGAACACTAATATTTTGCAGTTATTTTTTATAAAAGATATGTTACAATTTAGCATGAGGTGGCACAAATCTATGAATATTTTTCTTTGTGGTTCAAATCAATTAACAGCATTAGATCAGGAAGAAATAAAAAAATTTTTAACTGACTATGCTCACAAACATAAAATTTACATATTATGTTATAAATCTATTGAAAATGAGATTCTTCGTTTTTTCATCGAAAACGAAAGACTCGCTCAAAATTTATGCCTTTACACGCTACAGCCGTTACAAGCATTAACAGATGAATTTCAAGAGGTCGTTGATTACTTAAAAAAACACGGAGCCGAGTATGTCGCTTTTGATCATCCTTCCGACTCCATTTACCGCTCCGATTATATGTTTTTTGTAAAACAAATAATCGAAGATACCGATTTAGTTCTCTGTTTTTATAATGGGGACAAACATACATCTGTCATTCCCGTTGACGTTGCAAAAGAAGCAGGAATAGATGCTGTTATTTATGATTTACCAGGTTTACATGAAAAACAGATGAAAAAAAACTTTGAACAAAAAATCCGTATGATGTAAAGGGGGAGGCACAATATCGTTATTGTGCCTATTATAAATATGATAATTGAACAAGATTATGATCATTTTATCGCGAGTTTCAAACAACAATTCAATATGGATATCGCTTCATATAAACAAGATAGAATGCGTCGTAGAATCGATGCTTTTATTTCGAGAAAGGGCTTTGAGAACTACACTAGTTTTTTAAGCAATTTACGTACCGATCAAAATTTATTTTTAAGTTTTATTGACTATATTACAATTAACGTTTCAGAGTTTTTTAGAAATAAAGAACGGTGGCAAACATTAGAAACGAAAGCACTACCAAAATTACTTGAACAAAATAACGGAAAATTAAAAGTATGGAGTGCCGCTTGCGCTGCTGGTGAGGAACCATATACACTCTCTTTAATTTTATCGAAACATTTAGCTCCATTTCGTTTTGAAATCCAGGCAACAGACCTTGATTTTCACATTTTAGAAACTGCAAAACGCGGTCAATATACAGAACGTTCTTTAAAAGAATTACCTATCGATTTGAAAGAGCGTCATTTCACAAAAGAGAATGAAATATATTCATTACATCAAAACATTAAACAAAACGTGACGTTCAAACAGCACGATCTTTTAATGCAGTCGTTTGATACAAATTATGACTTAATCATTTGTCGTAATGTAATGATTTACTTTACTGAAGAAGCAAGGGTAAAACTTTATGAAAAATTTAGTCGCGCTTTACGAAAAGGCGGCGTATTATTTGTTGGTAGTACTGAACAAATTTTAACACCTGAACGTTATAATCTTCAGCGATTTGATACATTCTTTTACGAAAAAATATAAAAGAGGTCGTCACAATGTAAAGTGACGACCTTTTTATATAACTCGAATTAAAATAATAGCAACAATCCATACAAAGAGAAAAAGAAACGTCATAGACCATTTATGTTCTTGCATCGTATGTTTTAAAGCCTGTGATAATTGTGTCATATTCATTTCTGCAAGTGCTCTCCATACGCTTACATCCCGCTCTTTAGCAGTGCGATCTGTAACGCTAATTAAAATGGTTTCGTTAGACAATTTCGTTATATAAGCAGTAATAACCGTTACCATTAAATTTATATTTCCTTCTGACGAATCACTTTCTACTCTAGAAATAAGTGCACTTACATCTAATAACGGAATATGTACCTTTCTACCAAATGATAGTTGTACTTCTGCGAAATCATAAGTTCCATCTAACAAAGGAAGTTCTTTTATATGCGCTTGCTTAACAAGTCCTTGCAAGCTTCTCATTACTTGTTCAAATATTTTATCTGTTTGCTTTCCTTCTCCAGATAACGTATGTAACTTTTTAAAGAGTTGCAATACTGTATCCATCTCTTTAGAAAGCATTTCCTTCATAACCTTTCCATCACCTAAACTTGCAAGCAAAATGCCTATTTCATTATTTTTCGTAATAATTTTAGAATGTCCAGTAAACACTAAATTACTACGCTTTCGTTCTTTCTGAATTTCATGTTCCGAAATAGCTGCAGGCTGTTTTAATGGTTGTAGCGTCTTATCTTCAATTGTCGTACGTTTAATTTCCATTTAAGCGCCTCCACTACTATGAAATACTTAGCCCCATTCTTTATTACTCTTTAAAACTAAAAATAGTACGAATAAACCTGACATGATAGCAAATACATTAGAAGCTTCTATTCCCTGTTCACTTTTTGCTTCTTTCTTCTCTTCTGGCTCTTCTTTTTTTTCTTTCTTTTTAGAAACGACTTGATTGTTATTTTTATTATCTTTATCTTTTTGAGCCTTCGCTTTATTTACTTCCTTGTTGTCTGTTAGAGGCTCTTTTATAAAATAAGTAATTTTTTCTTTCTCTATCAATGGTTCTTTTATTGGATCATTTACTTTCTCTTCTTTTTTTGGAATTTGAACAACTGGCGGTTTTTCTTCCAGAAGCGGGATCTCTACTTTCGAGTCTTCCTGCTTCTCAGTTTCTTTCTCATCCGTTTCTTTCTTATCCTCTAATTTATCTTCATTCTCTCGTTCTTCTATCTTTTTATCATCTTCTGTTTTTTGCTCCAAAACAGAAACGATATACTCACTTTCCTCAACCAGTTTATTTCCGGCCGCATCCACTATCTCTACAAGTAATTCGTATGAGCCAATTGGCAACGCATCCGTTATTTCAAATACTTTTTGCCAATCCATATCGCGCTTATTGTAATCTAATAAAAATGTAGTCTCTTTATTTTCTTTCCCCTTTAATGTCACGCGGACCTCTTTCACAACCGATTCTTTGTCTGCCGCCTTCACTCGCACACGTATAGAATCGCCTTGTTTCCGTTCAATTAACTTCTCTTTCGCTTCATCAATAGTAACTGTATGTAACTTCGGCAATTCTTTATCTATAGTTGGCGTTTCATTTTTAATCTGAACGAGCGGGACTTTCACTTCATTTTCAGTGAGTTCTTCTTTCTCATTTTCTTTATAGCTTTGAATGAGCTGCAGGTTCCAATTACCTTGCAAATCAAAAGTCTCGACTTTGTAGTTAGCAATCCATCGCTTTGTTTCCTCTTCATACTTAAACGATAGCATTCTTTCTTGTTCATACTGATCGCCGTTTTTTGGCAAGCGCAAAATACCTTTTATACTTTGAACATTTTGCTCTTTCGGCTCTACAATAACCCGCACTTCTTCGCCAACTTTTAATTCCGGCTTATTTACTGTAATAACCCCTTGATCCGTCTCTATCTTTTTTTCGACCTCTTGTTCATTTGCTACTTCTTGTTGTTCCTCTTTACCTTGATTCACTTCCACTTGCTCTGGCTGCTCTTGAACTTCTTTGTTTTCTTCTTGTACATTCATTTCATTTAGTTTTTGATCTGGCTCAATTTGTTCTTCCGCCTGACTTTGCAGAGGGAAGAACAGACACACATTTATAAATAACCAGCTCATTAGAAAAAACTTTACGTTTTTCATCTACTAGCTCAAACTCCTATTTCAACGACTTATAGCGATTTCGTCACTTTTACTCCGAAAAACCCATCTACATTTACAAGTTCACCATACGCCACCAATACATCATTTACATAAATACGAATTGGCTCGTCAATATCCTCATCTAGTACAACCGCTTCATTCTCTTGTAAACTTAAAATATCTTGAATTGTTTTCACTGTGCTTCCAAATACAAATTTCACATTCATTTCTACATTTTGTAAGATGGATGTGTCCATGTATACTGGTTCCATTTGTTTTACTTCTTTAAATTCAATAGGTTGCACAACAGGTTCTACAATTTTTTCTTCTTCAATTTCTTCCGTAACAATCTCTTCTTCCTCTTCCACCATTGGATATAGAAGTCTTCTTACCATTTCTTTCGCTTCTGAAACCGGTAAAATTTGATACATTTTCGATTGAAGCAGGTCGCCAATTTCAAGGTTAAACGTAATTTGAACGAGTTCGTCCACTTTCATTGACTCTCCCAAATATTCCATTTCTTCTTTTAACGTTACGAATTTAACATTTGGCGGTGTCATGTCCATTTTTTCTTGAAACATTTCTGACATCGCCGTTGCAGCATGCCCCATCATTTGGTTCATGATTTCTTTAATACCGCTCAGTTCTAATTCACTAAGCTCCTTCTCTGGATCAACTTCCCCTGTTCCCATCATCATTAAATCTACCATTGTTAAAGCGACATCTTTCGTAAATACGAATACATTCTCATTCTTTAGTCCTTCAACAAAATCAACATTTAAAATAACAAACGGGACTGGTACTCCGTCATAATGACGAACATTGATTGATTCTACATTGGGCGTACTAATTGTAACTGGCTGATTTAATAGTGTTGACAATACTGTTGAAGCGGAACCAATTGAAATATTTGCAATTTCACCAAGGACATCTTTCTCTTCTTGAGTTAAATGCTCTTTTTCAAATTGTTCTTCTACAATCTCAGTTTCCACTACTTCTGCTGGCTCATCTTTTTCTTCTACTCCACCAGATAATTGCATTAATTTATTTACCATTTGTTTCGCATGTTCAACTGAAACAATTTGCACAAGTTTAGAGTTTACAAGATTATCTATCTTTAAATCAAACGATACTTTAACAATCGTTTGATTCCCATCAATCTCAGAAATTTTCTCCATTTCTTCTGATAACTTTACAACTTTAATTGTCGGCGGAGACATATCTACTGTATCTTGAAAGAATTCTGACATAGATGTAGCTGCGAACCCCATCATTTGATTCATCGCTTCTTGTACAGCACTTAGCTCTAATTCACCAAGTTCTTTTCCATCTTCCACTTCACCTGTTCCCATCATCATTAAATCAGCAATGGATAATGCAACATCTTGCTTAAGGACAAGAAGGTTTTCCATATCTAATCCTTTTGTAAAATGAATGTTTAATACAACGTGTGGAACTTCGACGTCGCTTGAATCATATAAATCTACCAATTCTATGCGAGGAGCAGTAATGCTTACTTGCCTATTTAAGATTGTTGATAATACAGTCGAAGCTGAACCAAATGATATATTTGCAATTTCGCCAAGAATATCGCATTCTTGAGGCGTTAAATGCTCATTTTCTTTTTCTAGCACAATTGTGCTCGTATCCCCTTTTGTGTGTTGCTCAGGCATTTTCTCTGCCTCCTCATTTCTGTTTTTCTATCAAATGATATAAACTCTCATTTTATTTTAACAAACTTATTATATAAAACGTTAATATGTATTTATTCCCATTTTCAAATTAGTAACGATTAACCAAAAAGCTCCCCAATTGTATACAAGTGGGGAGCTTTCCTTCATTCCTATTATAAACCTTCTGGGTTTAAAATGAGGACCACTCGTCCATCACCGAGAATTGTCGCACCAGAGAAATAATTAGAACTCTCTGCAAAGAAGTCACCTAATGACTTTAGGACTATTTCTCTTTGACCGATAATTGTGTTTACAATAAGTCCATAGCTGCGATGTGTATTACGAACAATTAACACAGGAACCATTTGACTATCATATGACGCAAACGCCTCATCTACTGTTTTCTCACCAAATACAGTACTTAAATGCTTCACTTCAATAATTTGATTACGGTAATTTAACACATCTTTTCCTTGTAAGGATTGGATGTCTTCTCTCTTAATCCGAATTGCTTCAACAATATTACCAAGAGGGAAAGCATAACGTTTATCATTCGTTTGAACAAGCATAGATTGAATAATGGACAACGTTAATGGAAGTTCAATTCTAAATGTACTACCTTTTCCTTCTTCAGAATCAATAATTAAATGTCCACCTAAACTATGAATCGTATGTTTCACAACATCTAATCCAACGCCACGCCCAGAAAGGTCTGATACAACTTCAGCTGTACTAAATCCTGGTTGGAAGATTAAATCAAATACTTCACGGTCCGTTAATTTATTTGCCTCAGATTCTGTTACAACACCATTTTTAATCGCTTTTTCTAATACTTTTCCTTTATGAATACCGTTTCCGTCATCCGTAATTTGAATTACGACATGATTTCCACTATGGAACGCTTCTAATTTAATCGTACCTGTCTCATTTTTACCTGCATCACGACGTTGTTCAACAGTCTCAACACCGTGATCAATTGCATTACGGATTAAATGAACGAGTGGATCACCGATTTCATCAATAACAATTTTATCAACTTCAGTATCTTCACCTGTAATTTGTAAATCGATTTTTTTCCCTAAATCTTTCGCTAACATACGTACCATACGTGGGAAACGATTGAAGACTGTTTCAATTGGTACCATACGCATGTTTAGTAGTACATTTTGAATATCTTTTGAAATATCGCCTAATCGATTTAAATGCTCAATTAACTCCTTATTTTGAATCCTTTGTGCCAATTCATCAATGCGCCCACGTTCGATTACACTTTCTTCAAACATATTCATTAATCTTTCGATTTTCTCTAATTGGACACGAATTGAACGATTCTCCACTTTAGCGTTTTTCGTCTTCGCATTGCTTTTAGCTGGTGTAGCACTAGCAGGTTGCTTCGATATTTCTTTAGTTGATTCCACCTGCGTAGCCACTTGTTTAACTTCTTGTACCACTTCTTGTGTAGCCAACTCTTCCGAAACTACTTCTTTTGATGTATGCCCTTGCTTCACTTCTACTTTCTCAATTTCAGAAACATGAAGCACTACTTGTTTTAATTCTTCTTCACTTTGATCAGTATCCATAAATACTGTGAACTCAAAACCGAAAGCATCTGCCTCAATTTCTTCAATACTTGGAACTGTTTTTTGTACATTACCCACATTTTGCAATACTTCAATACACATAATCGCACGTACTGCTTTTAAAATAGCTTGTTGCTCAACAGTTATATGCACTTCATGTGAAACTGCATCATCATTATTTATAGGTTCTTGCTCAATATATCCAGCAGGATTTTCTACATTGCCATTCAATAATGCTTCTAATTTCTGCTTAGTTGTAACTACATCAATATTGCCCATTCCGCCTTGTTGCACATCTGCAACCATCTTCTCTAGATTATCAATGCACTCAAAAATCACATCAATAATCTCCGCATGTACAACTATATTCCCATGACGAATTTCATCTAAAACGTTTTCCATTTTATGCGTTAAATCCGCCATTTCCGTAAATTCCATACTCGCTGACATACCTTTGAATGTATGGGCTGAGCGGAATATTTCTCCCACAACATCCATATCGGCAGGATTTTGTTCTAAAGTTAGCACATTTTCATTTAGTGATTGTAAATGTTCTTCCGATTCCTCAAAAAATATATTTAATAGATCTGTTTGCATTTTAATCCCCTACCTGTCTAACAAACATTTCATTTATGTATAACAATTTAGTGTTTTAAAACAAGAAAAAAGGGGGCCACACGCATATCCGCTATCAATGTTTAGATTCCTTGTGGCACCCCTTCTATATTAGCTGTTTGCTACTTTTGTTAAAGCTTCAATTACTCGATCCGCTTGGAATGGCTTTACAATAAAGTCTTTTGCTCCACCCTTAATTGCATCTAATACCATACCTTGTTGTCCCATTGCAGAACAAATAACAACTTTTGCACTTGAATCAATTTTAATAATTTCTTTTAATGCTTCAAGTCCGTCCATTTCTGGCATAGTAATATCTAATGTTACAATATCTGGTTGAAGTTCTTTAAACTTCTGAATTGCTTCTACTCCATTCTCTGCTTCACCAATAATTTCAAATTCAGAATTACTTTTTAATAAGTTTTTAATCATCGTTCGCATAAACATCGCATCATCTACAACTAAAATTTTATGTGCCATTCTTTTTAATTCTCTCCTTCTATGTATAAGTATATCTTAATATTTCATCTTATCATTCTCACTCATTATACAAAATAAAATGATAAAATTTAATATTTTTTAAAAAGAATTTTCGTATTTTTATTATTTTATTATTAAAATGATAATATACTATTCTTTTATGTAAATGACAACGCGACGGTTTTTCTCCCAATTTTGCGGTGAATCATTTGGTACAACTGGCTTTGTGTCTGCATATCCTACCGCAGCTAGCCTTTTATCATCCACATTATACACTTCGATTAAGTGGTGAATCATATTTGCTGCTCTTGCTGAAGACAACTCCCAGTTAGAAGGGAATTTGTCATTATGAATAGGTCTACTATCTGTATGCCCTTCCACAACAATCGGATTTGGTACGGATTGGAAAAACCCAACTAATTGACTTATTATCTCTTTCGCTTCTGGTTTAACGTTCGCGTCACCCGTATCAAATATTAAATTATCTACTATAACGACGCTTACTCCCGTATCCTCTCGATATACATTCACTTGACTAATACCGTTATTATCTACATATGCTTTTAACTTTTTATATAATTCGTCCATTCTCTTTTTAGAGACCATTTTTTCATCATTTTTTTCATGTGAAATATCTGGTATTGTATTTTCCATTACTTTTGCATCTACTTGCTCCACATCACTAAACTTTTCAAGCATCTTCGACAATTTTACTGCATCCTGCTTTGATGTAGCAACTAGTAATACAAAGAAAGTTAATAATAACATCGTTAAATCTGTAAAAGTTGTCATCCAACGAGGCGATCCCCTTTGCGGTCGTTTTATCATCACCTTACCACTCCTTGAAATATTAGGCTGCTCGTTTTACTTTTTTTATCTTTGTTTCGTATACGTATGTATCCAGTTTTAACTTTAATTTAGAAGGAATTTGTCCACGATACAATTCTGAAATTGCTTCAATAACAAACTTCTTCTCTGTATATAAATCCTCAATACCACGATACACTTTTTCAGCAAGAGGGATTGCAATCATATTTGCAAGTACTGATCCATACAATGTCGTTAACATCGCAACTGCCATCCCTGTACCAATTTGCGATGTATCTTGCAAGTTTTGAAGCATAATGATAAGACCGATTAAAGTCCCTATCATGCCCCAAGCTGGAGCGAAATCGCCAATTTTATCTAATAACGCTGCTCCTTTTCTTAACTCATATACTTCTGTTTCAATATCTTTCATTAATACTTCTTTTAATTCATCTTCATCGTAACCACTTAACATTAATCGAATTCCTTTTTGAATAAAAGGATTGTCTACTTGCTCTCCATCAACTTCTAAAGAAAGCAGGCCATGTTTTTTAGACTTTTTCGAAAAATCAACGAACAAATCCGTTAACTGTTCTAAATCTGCTTCTCTTCTATGTAAAACAGTAAAAATACTTTTCGTATATTTTTTTATTTCTCCAAATCGATATGCCACAACAATTGTCGCTGTTGTTCCCCCTATGACAATTAAAATAGATGAAACATCTAAAAAGTTTTTAAAAGCTTTTATTCCACCGCCACCAATCATAATTGCCGCTATCACTATAGCAAAACCTACTATAATGCCAACTGGGCTAGAAATGTCAAACTTCCTTTTTCTTCTTTGTGGTCTAGCTAATCCTTGATTTTCGTCTCCCATATTCCTGCCCTTCCCTTTTCATTTTTATAAAACATTTTTTTATTTTAATAATGCGTTTTCACATATAATATGTATTATACGCTTATCATCTATTTATCGCAATATACTCATAGAATTGACACATTTTATTTCCATATTAGAATTACAGTATAGAAATATGAGGAGGATCACGATGGAACATAACATTTTACAGGTCATTGCACTAGCAGAAAAACTAAAATATGAAATGCGGCATAGCTGGCTTTCTAACGGACGTCAAGAAAGCGTTGCTGAACATACGTGGCGCATGTCTCTAATGGCCATTTTAGTTGAGCCTTATTTGGATCAAAAAGTCAATGTTGAAAAATTACTTAAAATGGTTATTATTCACGACCTAGTCGAGGCAGAAGCTGGTGATATTCCTGCTTTTGATACAATGAATAGTCATGAATTACAATTACAAAAACAAATAAATGAGCAAGAAGCAATTTTAAATATTAAACGCACATTACAAGGTTCTCTCGGTGAGGAATTATATGATTTATGGATGGAGTTTGAAGCGAAAGAAACGTACGAAGCAAAAGTTGCTAACGCACTTGATAAACTTGAGGTGAAAATTCAGCATAACGAAGCTGATATTGATACGTGGCTACCAATCGAGCATAAAATGACATTCCAAGTAGCAAAGCATACAAACTTTGATTCTTTCCTATCTAAATTACAAAAACTCATCGAGCAAGATGGAGAAAAGAAATTACTAGCTGCCGGCATTGACGTTGCAGCTTGCAAAAGATAATGAAATAAGACACTCAATATGAGTGTCTTATTTCATTATTGTTGATACAGCCTGCTTGTAAATAAGTTGTTGTTTTCCATCAACTAACATTAAAACAGTAAATTTGTCTATCGCAACAATTTCTCCTACTATTCTAACGCCACTCTTTAAAAAGATTGTAACAATACCTTTTTCTTCTTTTATTTGTTTATACAGCTCTTCTTGTAAATGTTCCAAATACTGTTCTCTCCTTCTTTTATGAAATATCTTAATATAAAAAACTACAAATTTTTTATTTATGTACTTTATCTTTTACATTCATAAACTTATTAATTAGTATATCTAAATCTCGGCTAAATAACAAAACTTTATCATGATCCAACCCGTGTCTAGCAACAAGTTGAATTAGCTCTTTCTTTTTGTTTTCTATTTTATTATGTAATTTTCCCATCTCCATCTCTTTACTAAAACTCCCTTTTCCCATAATATTACTTGTAAAATTATAGTACAAATCCTCTCATAAAAAAATATAAAAATGGTTTTTTTTACAATTTTTATATTTTTTTATGAACAAATTGCAAAATATATAACGATTCATTCATACATCCCTAGCTCAATATACACTTAAAATGACCACACAGGCGTTTGTCTAATTACAAAAGAGACTGGCTCCTTTTCCACACAAAAAACATACTGTATACAGTAGTCCATGAATTATATAGATTAACTTATTTAAAAGGAGGAAAACATATGAGCTATGGTGGAAGTTGCGCTGGTTTCGGCGGTGGATTTGCTTTGCTAATCGTACTATTCATCCTTCTAATCATCATCGGATGTAGCTGTTGGGGTGGCGGCGGATACGGATACTAATATATCCTATCCTTAACAAATGAACGAAAAACTATACGAAAACAGCTCATATTTGAGCTGTTTTTTCATACTTTCGTATGAATTTATATCCTTCTTATTTGTGATTTCAACTAACAAAATATCGTTTACTATGGAATAAGAAACATTTTTATTAAGGAGGATTACCATGATTAAAGGTCTTTACGAAGCGCATTTACCCGTCCGTAACTTAGAGAAATCAATATCTTTTTATGAATCACTTGGACTGAAATTATATAAAAGAGGAGATGATATTGCTTTCTTTTGGATTAAAGAAAATGAAAGTTGGCTCGGTCTTTGGGAAGGCACAGAATACAAAGTGAATTATCACCCCTCTTTACGACACATAGCCTTTCAAGTAAGCTTACATGATTTAGAAAATGCGATACACTGGTTAAATCAAAAAGGAATTTCAGCACGAAAAGACTTTGGAATGGAACCAATTGAACCAATTGTTTTTCCAGAATTAGCACATGCCGCTGTATACTTTAACGATCCTGATGGAAATAGTTTAGAATTGATTGCACAATTACCTGTTGGACTTTCTACAGAAGAGAAAGTGTATTTAAGCGAATGGAAAAAACAAGTTCAAGCATCATCATTACATAAAGATTAATCCTTTTATGTCAGTTTCTTATTCCGCACTACTTAAAACAAATAATAACTTCAAAAAACTATTTTACGGTCAAACATTAAGTGTACTTGGGGATTGGTTTCACACGGTAGCTTTATTAACATTCGTCTATAGCATAACGGAATCTCCGTTTATGATCGCACTTACTTTTATAAGTAAAGGTTTACCCCAGCTTCTTCTTAGCCCTTTTATTGGCGGTATTGTAGATCGTTTTTCTAAAAAGAATATTATGATTTTTACCGATATTTTACGAGGCATGCTCGTCCTCACTTACTTATTTGCACCATATAAAATTGAGATTATTTTCATTGCTAATATATGTTTATCTGTACTTTCTTGTTTATTTGAGCCGGCTAAACAAGCAACTTTAAAGAATATCATATACCAAAATCATTTCGTAACTGCGAACTCTCTTTCTAGTACAATGAATGGTTTTATGTCTATTATGGGGGCTTCTTTAGGCGGAATAGTTGCACAATCTTTCCATATTGAGTTCGCTTTTTTAATGAACAGCCTGTCGTACTTTATTTCAGCCTATTTTATTTATAATATGAGTATCTCTACTCATGATACTTATAACAGGAAAAAAACATTTTTTACTGATATAAAAGATGGTTATACATACATATTGCAAACAAAAATCATTTTAATATTAATTCTTGTCGGCATTTCATGGGGCATTATTGGAGGTTCTTATCAGCTGCTTCTAACAATCTATGCTGAAAAAATTTTCTACACTAACATTGGAGTTTTATATTCGGTTCAAGGGGCTGGGCTTATCATCGGCAGCCTCCTCGTTAATCTTTATATCTCTCATAATAAAGAGAAAATGAAAAAAGCATTTGGTTGGGCCTATTTCCTACAAGGAATTTTCTTTCTCGGATTCATTTTATCTGATCAACTTATTATCGGTATCATTACATTGCTCTGTATGCGCATAGCAGGAGGCATCATCGTTCCACTTGATACGACATTACTTCAAACTTACACGCACGAAAATATGATTGGTAAAGTTTTTTCATTTCATTACTCAATTTATGGTTCGCTTATACAGTTATCTATGTTCATTACAGGGTGGCTATTAGAAATTCTTTCTCCTCAAATTATTGGTAGTTTTCTAGCTATATGTTGTATTTTAGTTAGTTTTATATGGCTGTTTTTATTTTATCGCGGGGAATTTAATGAGGAATCTACCTCCAATTAATAGCATGTTTATGTACATGCTATTTTTATTTATGTCGAAATATAAAGGAAAAAGACGATTTATTTCCCTTACGTTCTAATTTTTTAGAATGTACAATAAATTTAGATTATAAGAAAGGGGATGCCATAATGTTTGACGATAGACTTACTATTTCAGCTGAGCAGCAGAAGCTCATTTCTAATGCAACTCGTATTCAAATCCTTCACCTTTTAAAAGACGAAGCACTCACTGCAAAACAAGTAGCTACTAAACTAAACAAAACTGCTGGAAGCGTACATTATCACGTTCAAATTTTATACGATGGAGGGTTGCTTGAATTAGTAGAAACGAAGGAAAAACGAGGGATTATTGAAAAATATTATAAAGCAAAAGCATCTCACTTCTATATTGAAGAGAGCGGCACAGAAGGAACGAATACAGGTAGTCATATTGTATCTCATCTATTTTTAACTCCGGAGGAATTACAACAGCTTACTTGGGAGATTACACAAGTTTTATTACGCTGGGAAAACAAAACCGCTCGTCAAT
Source organism: Bacillus sp. MN7755 (assembly GCF_054771475.1). Classification (NCBI taxonomy): domain Bacteria; kingdom Bacillati; phylum Bacillota; class Bacilli; order Caryophanales; family Bacillaceae; genus Bacillus; species Bacillus sp. MN7755. The sequence goes on along the minus strand of NZ_BTRL01000008.1, from coordinate 638,935 downwards.
CAAACTCTGAAGAAGAATACGCTATTTCCTGCAAGATTAAAAAACAATGAAAGAAAGGGCCATTTGTTCATGAAAAATAAATTATTATTATTGTCAGGAACAGGAATTTCTCGTTTAGGTGATTTTATGTATCTTATCGCTCTAAACTTAATGGTGTTAAATAGCACAAACTCCCCTGCTGCTGTAGCAGGATTATGGATTGTAGGTCCAATTGCCACCGTTGTTACAAAAATATGGTCTGGTAGCATAGTAGATCGATTAAACAAACGGGCCATTATGCTCATCACAGATATAATTCGAGCAGCTCTCATTGGGTGTATTCCACTATTTGATTCTATTTGGGCCATTTATATTTTTATCTTTTTGACTCGTATTGCTACATCATTTTTCGATCCAGCTTCATTTTCTTATAAAACAATGCTCATACGAGCTGAAGAACGCGCTCAATTCAACGCTTGGAATAACTTTTGTACAAGCGGGGCTTTTATTATCGGTCCAGCCCTTGCTGGAATACTTCTCACCACGTACTCAGCATCCTTTGTTATTTACTGCAACTCACTTTCCTTTCTACTTTCTACCATTCTCATTTACTTCTTGCCGAACATTACATTACAAACAAAACAAAACGAAGAAGTTGCAAATACTTTCGTACAAACATTACGAAGTGATTGGAAACAAGTTTTTTCATTCGCTCGAACTGAAACTTACATCATTCTTATATTCGTTTTATTTCAAGCGACTATGCTTGTTTCTATGGCGCTCGATTCACAAGAAGTTGTATTCACAAATCAAGTACTGTCTTTATCCGACATGGAATATAGCATGCTTGTTAGTATAACTGGTGCTGCTTATGTTTTCGGTTCATTTCTTGTTTCTCTCTTTGCCAAACGATTACCAATTCAACATTGTATCGGACTCGGTATGATTTTCACAGCAATAGGTTATGTAATTTTTGCCTTTTCAAATTCATTTATAGTTGCAGCAGGCGGTTTCATTTTACTTGGCATTTCTTCATCATTTGCTGGTACTGGCTTTATCACATTTTATCAAAATAACATCCCTGTACATATGATAGGACGTATCGATAGCGTGTTTGATTCCATAAAAAATTTCATCCAAATATTTTTCGTTTTAGCAATTGGGGCATCCGCACAATTTCTTTCTGTTCAAATTACTGTAATAAGTAGCTCGTTACTCATTCTTTTCCTTTCCTGTTTATTAGCACTCCGAGTAATGACTCCTTCACGTGAAAAGTATTTTAAAGCTACAGAATCGTCATTAGAATATTAACTGCAACATAAAAAGCGGCTATTTTGCCGCTTTTTTCCCGTATTAAAAGATAGTAAGCCCCCCACTGATTAAAGTTTCTCTTTATGTTAAAATATGCATTGGATCTGATTATGTAGGAGGGCTATTTTGGAGATTATATTCATTTTTATATGTATTATATTAGTAGCTTCTATTTTACAAACAAGTACAGGTTTTGGCTTTTCTATTATGGCAACCCCTTTCTTACTCATGGTATTTCTACCACAAGAAGCTATACAAATAAATATCATTTTATCATTAATTATTTCCATATCACTCATTTGGAAAATAAGAATGGATATTGATTTTATTCTACTGAAAAGGTTAATTTTCGGAAGTATAGTTGGTGTACCTTTTGGTATTTTCATTTTCATTACCATTAACATCAACACGTTTAAATTAGCAATTAGCATCCTGCTCTTACTATTAACGTTGATGCTAATATGCAACCTTAAGATTAAATCAACAAAATCTAGAGATTTCTTAGTGGGCGGATTATCCGGTCTTTTAACGACAAGTATCGGTATGCCAGGACCACCCCTGTTACTGTACTTTACAGGAACCGATACGAAAAAAGAGAAATTGAGAGCAACTACTTTAGCTTTTTATCTATTTATATATTTCATTAGCCTACTAACTCAAATACTCTTTACTGGCACAAACAAAACAATTTGGGAATCAAGTTTTTACGCTATTCCAATCGTATTTCTAGGTTTGTATATAGGTCAAATTATTTTTAAATGGCTTAATCAACGGGTTTTCAAAATATTTACGTATATCCTTTTGAGTTGCACGGGTATGTATCTTCTTATTGAAAGTTTGCATTTGTTATAAGTAAGTTTTTCAAGATAAAAAGATTAAAGCTTTCTTCATATTATCTCCTCCAAAAAAGGCAAACCTGCATTCAGGTCTGCCTTTTTACTCATTTCTTATTAAGTCCTTTTTCACTTAAAAACTCTTTCATATGCATTCTTTTTTCTTTGGACATAAATGAGCTCATTGATTCCGTCCATGCTACGCTTTTCTTGTTTGATGATCTTTCTTTATAATACGCACTCATCGTTTCATCGTATTCATTTAATAATTCATCATATTTCTTTTCATCATATCCATTTTCATGAAGGATTGCTGCTACTGGTAAACGTGGTTTCACTCCATGATCTTCATCTGGCACACCGACTGTCATTCCGAATACAGGATATACTTTATCTGGTAAATGAAGCAATTCACTCACTTCTCTCGGATTATTACGAATACCACCAATATAACAAATGCCGTACCCTAACGATTCTGCTGCTAACGCTAAGTTTTGCGCAAAGAGTGAAGTATCTACCGTTGCCACGATAAAGTCTTCTACTCCTTCATGCTTTATCTCTGTGCTATGTTTTTCACATGCCATTTCAAGTCGTTTTAAATCTGCACAACAAACAAAGAATGCTGCGCAGTCTTTCACGTGACGATTTCCAGATAGCTCTGCTAATTTAGCCTTTAGGTTTTGATCTGTTACATATATAACAGAATAGGCTTGTACAAAATGTGAGGAAGCCGCATGCTGCGCAGCTTGCACCATTCTTTCTACTACATCTTTCGGAATTGATTCTTCTTTATATTTACGAACTGAAACGTGTTGCTCCATCTTATGTATGATCTCATTCATGAAAATCACTCCTTTTTTCTCTTCATAATGAAAAATTAACACATCTTTTTCAATATTCACAACTTATAAGCACAAAAAGAGCAATTCTTTTTAAATTGCTCTTTTTTAAAACGTTTATCAATACGGTAAATGAAATTATATCAACGATTTTTCGAATATATCAACGATTCGACAAGGGATATCGACTTACCGACAAATAACGACAGATTCACATCATATTATTTCTTATCTTATTACGCCGTTTTCAAAACTTTAATACCTTTTACGATATTCCAAATGAAGTAGTAAATTCCTACAAGAATGAACACTGCATATGTGATCATCATTCCAATTCCAGCACCGTCAGATTGATTGAATCCTAAACCGTATATTCCTGATATCGCTAATCCTCCGAATAAAATTGCGTACGGGAAAATATGTGACCAAAATGCTTTTTTCGCGTGGTATTTCACTTCATCCTCTGCAACGAAGTACACGATAATTGGTAGTAAAAATGGTGCAAAAAAGATACTAAAGTAACATAGTGAAGATAATATATTATTTCCTTTCATCCGATTCACCTCTAAATAGTTTTTGTTATCTTCATTATGTCAGGAATCTATTCCAGAAACTATCGCTTTACCTTTCATGAACATGACATATTTGTAAGATTTCCCTCAAAAATAATCCCGCCTGGACTTCCAGACGGGATTACTTTTCTCTATATTCGATTCATAAACCAATATTGCGTAATGGCTAAATACTCTCGTATATTCGATGAAATGACAATTCGCCTCGGCGTTTCGGCTGATAGCCCTTCTAATTGTAAACCTTGTTTTGCTGCTATTTTTTTCGCTCTAAACATATGGAAATCGTTTGTTACGATCATTCCTTTTTTCATATTGTCCGGAATTAAAGGTTTTGAGTATTTAATATTCTCATCTGTACTCGTTGACTTATCTTCCATTATAATGCGGTCTTCTGCAATTTTTAGTTTCATTAATCCATTTTTCATTGCTAATGCTTCTGAAATATCTTCTCCTTTTCCTTTCCCTCCAGACACAATAGCGATTGTTTTCTCATGTGATTTTAAATACTCAGCTGCTTTATCAATACGATATTGCAATGAGTAAGATGGTTTCGTCCCGTTTACTTTCGAGCCTAACACAATTATATAATCCGCATCGTAGGTGGCATTCATATGCCCATGCTTATAAATGTTATATTGTAAAAATCCCGCATAAACAGCGCAAACCATTATGATTGCTATAATATATTTAATTATTTTCTTCTTTTTCATATCTGTATACTCCTATGTTTTTTGCTTCTTTCATCATAATATCCATTTATTTGTTTGTATACAGACAAATTCCAATTCACCCTAATTTATCCTCTAGAAAGTAATATTTATATTCCTTTCGGGAACAGTAAGTACAACTTTGCACGAAGGAGTGTCCCTATTGCTTCTCTTTTTATGTAACGTATCATTCTTTTTTATCTTATTTTTATTATCACTTAAGATGCTCGGTCAATCTGCTTTAGCACAACTAACTCCTCATGATTTTGGTGCTATTATCTTTTTATCTTATTTAGCTTTTCAAGCCATACCAGTCTCTGGTGCTTTGCAAGCTTTTCTTGGTATGGTCGTTATTACATGTTTGCATTTAATCCTTACAAAATTAAGCCTATTCAACAAACTAAATCGTTTTATTCTTGGACACCCTATCATTTTAATTAAACATGGTGACATTATTTTTGAGAACCTACAAAAAAGTAGATATCCCATTGCTGAACTACTTTCTAACCTTCGCGTTGCAGGATACCCGAGTGTTCACGAAATTGAATATGCTATTTTAGAAGCAAATGGAGCCATTAGTATTTTGCCAAAGCGTGAACTTGTACCATTAACTCCAAAAGATTTGAACATAGATGTTAAATATGCTGGATTACCAATTGCCCTTATCGTTGATTCACAAATTCAATACGATAACTTAAAGTTAATTCATAAGGACAAACAGTGGTTATATAAAGAGTTAAAAGAAAAAGGAATTACAAATATTAAAAACGTTGCCTTTGCTTCTGTTCAAGAAATAGATGGATCTTTTGCAATTAGTTTAAAAGAATAGAAAATCCCCTTAATTGCTTAAGGGGATTTTCTTCATTATATTACTTCCTTCTCTCCCGCCATGTTTAATGGAACAGGATGTTTCATACGATTCATCGTAAATAGGATAATCGCTGTTATTACTTCCGCTACTGGCATAACGAGCCAAATTCCGTTTATTCCAAATAACTTTGGCATAATCCATAACAATGGAATAACAAATAGTAACCCTCGGCTCATTATAATAAGCGCGGATTTTTTCGTTTGTCGCACTGATTGGAAGTACTCTCCATACACAATGTTATAGCCTAAAAATACGTATTGGATAAAGAACAAACTAATACCTGTTAATGTTAACTCCAATAATTCTGGAGATTGGACATCAAATAGACCAATAATATATTTCCCGAAGAATAATCCGACAATTATCGCAACGCCCCCAAGTACAACTGCAATTTTCACAGCAAACTGTAATCCTTCACGCAATCTTTCTGATAAATTTGCACCGTAATGGAAACTAGCAATTGGTTGCAATGCAGCACCTACACCGAAGAATAATAGTAATGTCATCGCATGAATGCTATTGACCATCGCATAGGAAGCTACTCCTACTTCTCCTGCATATTGGACGAATGCTATATTAAAACCAATCGTCACGATTGCCACCGTACTTTCTGTTATAAAGCTCGGAAAACCTATTATCATAATTTGTTTAATCGTATCCCATTCAAAATGGAATTTCGTCCACTTTAAAATACTACTTTTTCTAAAGAAATGAGTTAATAATACAAGGAAACCAATCGCTGCCGAAAGAATAGTTGCTGAAGCAGCACCTGTTACGCCCCATCCAAAAATAAAAATAAAGATATAGTCAAACATTATGTTTAATACAGCCGTTACAACAAGACCTGCCATTGCTAAATTAGGATTTCCATCATTTCGTATAAATGTACTTAAAATATTTTCTAAAACGTATATCATCCCAAATGTTAATAACACGTGTAAATAGTCTAACGCATACGGTAAAATCACTTCATTCGCACCGAATAAGTATGCTAAATCTTCTATTCTCCATAAACAAATCGCTGCTAAAATACCTACGATAATTACTGCTACCGTCATAGATTGAGTAAAAATAGACCTTGCTCTTTCTATTTTATTTTCACCTAGTGCAATAGAATATAACGTTGCCCCGCCCATTCCAATCCATAATGAAATAGAGAAGAAAATTGAAAACGCTGGAATAGCGACGTTTACTCCTGCTAAACCGTTTGCTCCAACTCCCCTACTAATCATAACCGCGTCAATTACAATATTAACTGACATTAATACCATCCCGAGAACAGCTGGTATTAAATAAGAAATAAATAAACTTTTAATTGGTTTTTCTCTTAATTTTTCTGTTACTTCCATACTATTATGCTCCTTTTTTCAACGCTCTGTTCACAGTTTAAACCTTCAAGTAACTTGAAGGTCAAGAGAGAATTAAAAAATAGGTAACTTAATTATCGTGTTAAATGCCAATTTGTAATTATAGGAGTTCTACAACTTATTGCTTTGTTTTTTCATTATAGGAATTTGAATTTCCGTTACTTGCTCATCTGGATTTTCTGTTACAGACCAATCAATTAATGCAATCTCAATCGCATCTCCACTTACTTCGTATCCTTCTTGATCAATGTATGCAAGTAATTCCTTGTACGTTGCATCTGTTTCTTCATAAGGTCCATGATGATAAGAACAAGCATATAAACCTTCCTTAATCTCATCTGAATTATGCACTTCATACGGCATATAATCCAAAAGAATAAACACGCTACTATACGCTTGAAACTCCTTTTGCATTAATCCTTTTTTTGCAACGGTTACACCGATATCTCCAGAAAATAAGCTATCATCCATTTGCCTCATATTTTTTTGCAACGAATGAATATAGTACTCAAACATATCATCCGTCGTATTTGGGGCAACTGCGATTGCTGTAATTTTCCGCTGCGGTATCTCTTTAATTACCATTTGTTCAGCTTTCGCTTTTGTTGCTTCCTTAATTAAATGAATTCTATGCTCCATTTTCGCCAAAGCATACTCAATCTCTCTTTGTTTTTTTAACATCATTTCTTGTTGTTTTTCCAGTAAATTGAGTGCGTATGCTGGGTTTCTTTCATCAATATATTTCTTAATTTCCTTTAATGGAATATTTAATTGACGTAAAAATTTAATCGTATCTAATAGTGAGAACTGATCGATTGTGTAATAGCGATAATTCGTTTGCGGGTCCACAATGGACGGATGAAAAATTCCTTTTTCATCATAATAACGTAAAGTAGATTCCGCTATATTATGCATTTTTGCCATTTCTCCAATTGTAAAGCGTTTATTTAATAACATCTTTTATTCCCTTCCAATTTCTATTTATTTCATTATATGTTCATTTTGTCTTCAAAACAAAAAAGAATTCCCATACGAGAATTCTTTTTATTCATTATTAAACCTCTATTATTATAGGAAGAATCATCGGCTTTCTTTTCGTATTCGTATATATATACTTCCCTAAAGCTTCTCTTACTTCTCTTTTCAAAATACCCCAGCTATTCACTTTCTCTTTCTTTAAATTATTAATCGTACTAACAGCTAATTTATTTAATTCCTTCAAAAATTCTTCTGAATCACGAACATATACAAATCCACGAGAAATAATATCAGGACCTGAAATTATTTCTCCATCCACTTTATTAAAAGTAATAACTATTACGAGCATTCCATCTTCTGAAAGTTGTTTACGATCACGTAATAAGGCATTTCCAACATCACCAATTCCTAATCCATCTACATATATATTTCCTGCCTGTATTTTTCTAGATTGAATTGCCACTTCGTTACTTATATCTACAACATCCCCATTACGAACGATAAATATATTTTCTTTTTCAACACCAATTGATTCTGCTAATAAACTATGGTGATGTAGCATTCTGAACTCTCCATGAATGGGAATAAAATATTTCGGCTTCATTAATGTGAGCATTAATTTCAGTTCTTCTTGATACGCATGACCAGATACATGGACTCCAGTAGAACTACCGGATCCATAAATCACTTTGGCTCCTAAAGCAAATAGATTATCAATAATTCTCGAAACGTTACGTTCATTTCCTGGAATAGGAGTCGCGGCTATAATAACCGTATCTTCTGGTAATACATCAACTTGTCTATAGTTTCCACTTGCTAAACGCGCTAAAGCTGCCATTGGTTCTCCTTGGCTTCCTGTACAAAGTATTGCGACCTGCATTGGATCTAAACGATTTACCTCACTCGCTTCAATTAACATACCGTCTGGAATATGTAAATACCCTTTCTCTAGAGCAACTTCTACTACATTTACCATACTTCTACCGAGCAAAGCCAGTTTTCGATTTGTTCTTATACAAGCTTCAACTATTTGCTGAACACGATTCACATTAGAAGCAAATGTAGAAATAATTACTTTTCGATTTGCTTTCATAAATATTTCCTCTATCCGTTCCCCTACCGATCTCTCTGATGGAGTAAAGCCTGGTCGTTCTGCATTTGTACTTTCAGATAGTAAAGCTAGCACACCTTCACTACCTATTTTAGCCATTTTATGAATATCAGGATGTTGATTATTTACTGGTGTTAAATCAAATTTAAAATCACCTGTATGTACTACAGTACCTTCTGGTGTATGGAAAGCAATACCGAGACAATCTGGAATACTATGATTCGTTTTAAAAAAAGTCGTCTTAATAGAAGCAAAATCAATTTCTGATTCTGAATGAATAACGATTAATGCTGTATCATCTTGAAGATTATGTTCCTTTAATTTAATTTCAATTAAACCCAGTGTTAACTTTGTCGCATAGATTGGTACGTTTAGTTGTTTTAAAAAATATGGTATTCCGCCAATATGGTCCTCATGCCCATGTGTCACTACTAACCCGCGAATTTTTTCTTTATTCTCTTGCAAGTATGTGATGTCTGGAATTATTAAATCAATTCCTAATAAACTTTCATCTGGAAATTTAGATCCACAATCAATAACGACAATATCATTTTCATATTGAATAGCATACATATTTTTCCCTATTTCATTTACTCCACCTAAAGCAACAATAGACAAGTTGTTTTTTAATGACTTCAAATTATAAGTCCTCCCTTTCACAGTTATAATTCGTGAAATCGTATTTAGGCTTTATTATTTGTAATGGAAAAGAACTTCATACTATTTCATAAATATAAAATTCACACGCTACTCTTATACCTATATCCCCAATAGCACAGCTTCTTCCTCAAAAAGCTCCCATTTTTTCATTGATTTTTTGTAAAATCTATTATATATTAATTACAGGTTCAAATTACGAGTTCAAAAGAACTTGTAATTAGACCCTTTGTTTAATGGGTTTTACATATTTTCATTAGGCAAATTCCGAGAAATCGTATGATAAAAATAAAAATGATGAGGAGAGGATCCGATGGAATTCGAATTTTTCTTTCAAATTGCACTTATTTTATTAAGTACAAAGCTTGCTGGTGATCTTAGTGTTAGATTAGGTCAACCTTCTGTACTAGGTAAATTAATTGTCGGTATCGTTATCGGTCCAGCTGTATTAGGTTGGATTGAAAATTCAGAGCTTTTAACACAATTAAGTAATGTCGGTGTTATTCTTTTAATGTTTATGGCAGGACTTGAAACAGACTTAGAAGAATTAAACGCAAATCGTAATTCTTCTTTAGCTGTTGCACTTGGAGGTATTATTCTTCCATTCGTAGGTGGTTATGTTTCTGGTCTTGTTATGGGAATGGAACAAGGAAATGCTGTATTTTTAGGATTACTTCTATGTGCGACAAGTGTTAGTATTTCCGTACAAACACTTCGCGATTTAGGAAAGATGAAAACACGTGAAAGTACAACGATGCTTGGTGCTGCTGTATTTGATGACATTCTTGTTGTTATTTTATTAGCATTTGCAATGAGCTTCTTAGGTACAGACGATGTTAACTTAACAATGGTTATCTTGAAGAAAGTTGTATTCTTCGCTTCTATTATTTTAATCGGATGGAAAGGTGTTCCTGCGATCATGCGCTGGTTATCACCACTACGCGTATCTGAGTCTATCGTGAGTGCGGCTCTTATCATCTGTTTCTCATTCGCATATTTCGGCGAACTATTAGGAATTGCTGGTATTATTGGTGCTTTCGCAGCTGGTATCGCTATTTCTCAAACGAACTACAAACATGAAGTAGAAAAGAAAGTAGAACCAATTGCTTACGCTATGTTCGTTCCCGTGTTCTTCGTAAGTATCGGTATGAATATTACATTTGACGGTATTGGCAATCAAATTTGGTTCATCTTAGCATTAACAATAATCGCTGTATTAACGAAACTAATTGGTTGTGGATTTGGTGCACGAATGACTGGATTTGACGCTAAGTCTTCTGCAATTATCGGTGCTGGAATGGTTTCTCGTGGTGAAGTTGCACTTATCATCGCAGGAACAGGACTTTCTTCAGGTCTACTAGCACAAGATTACTTTACAGCTATCGTTATTGTCGTTATTTTAACTACAATGATTACACCACCAATGTTAAAATACACTTTTGGTGCAAAAGATAAAGCAATGAAAGCAAGTAAATAAGTTTCATATAATAAAAGGAGATTGCTATCTTATAAGATAGCAATCTCCTTTTTATTATATCTTTAAACAATCCCGTTCTTTTTTAACCATTTTTCAAAAATAATTCGTGCTTCTTCATCATCAATATCATTACGAAATGAATACACCATAATGCCATAATCATCTATATATTCACCTAACTTCATTTCCTCCACTTTCTTATAAAAATCGTCTACCTCATAGCGAGGAATATAAGCATCCCAAATTAGTTCATGTATTCTTTTGTACGCTGTCAGTTCCAAATCATATCCATCTTCATAATATCCGATTTGATAATGTTGACTAGGATCATATTTTGTCATAAAATTCCCCTCCCTAAAAAAAATTATCAGATTTCACATAATAAATAAAAGCGAGCTGTATATTACAGCTCGCTCGATTCATTAAATGCGCTCCATCGCTGTCTTCAACGTTCCAACAACGAAAGCAATCTCTACACTTGAAATAACAAGAGGCGGCGCTAATGTTAAGACGTTATTATATCCTGCTGTTGTCATACCGTTTCGTCCTATAATTAACCCTTTTTCTTTACAAGCATTTACAACACTTGCGATTTTATCATTATCAATTGGCTCTTTCGTCTCTTTATCGTTTACTAGTTCAATTCCAACTAGTAGACCTTTTCCTCTAATATCCCCAACAAGTCGATGCTCTCCAATTTCTTCTTTTAATTGCTCTAATAAAAGCGAGCCCATTTGTGCAGATCGCTCAATTAAATTTTCATTTTCCATAATCTCTAAGTTTTTAAGTGCTAATGCACAAGCTGCTGGGTTCCCACCAAAAGTATTAATATGACGGAAGAATTCATATTCTCCCTTGCCTTTAAATGCTTCATATATTTCTTTTTTCACAGCTGTCGCTGATAACGGTAAATATGCGCTTGTAATCCCTTTTGCCATTGTAATAATATCTGGCTTCACATCATAATTCATAAATCCAAATGCTTTTCCTGTACGTCCGAAACCGCAAATCACTTCATCACTAATAAGTAGTGCACCGTGTTTTTGACACGTTTCATGAACAGCTTTCATATAGTCTTGTGGCGGCATTAAAATGCCCCCGCCCGTAATAATTGGTTCCATAATAAAAGCTGCAATCGTTTCACTTAATTCCCATGTCATGACACGGTCTACTTCTTTTACACATTCCACATCATAAATGTTCTCTCTTTCTATTCCAGGCATACGATAACAATCTGGCGGCGTTACATGTAAAAATCCTGAAGCAAATGGCTCATATTGATATCTACGCTGTGCTTGTCCCGTCGCTGCCATCGTTGCCATTGTATTTCCATGATACCCGCGGTAACGTGACATAAATTTATAACGATGTGGTTCACCTTTTTGCGCATAGTATTGCCTTGCTATTTTAAAAGCTGTTTCGTTCGCTTCCGAACCACTATTAGAGAAGAAAATAACATACTCTCCTCCAAGCCACTCATTTAATTTTTCTGCAAGCTTTATAGCCGGTTCATGCGATTGTGACATCGGAAAGTATGATAATGTTTGTAATTGCTTATATGCCGCCTCTGCGAGTTCTTTTCTTCCATATCCACTATTCACACACCAAAGACCACTCATTCCATCTAAATATCTTTTCCCCTGTATATCTTCAACCCAGCACCCTTCTGCTTTTGCCCCTACCATTGTACTATTTGGACTAAAGGGACGCATTCCGTGCCAAACATATTGCTCGTCTTTTGCTAATAACTCATCAGTCTGTTTCGTTTTCATCATTTCTTCCACCTTCCATAACAACTTATTTTTCACAAAAGCTGCACTGGTGCCATGATGATTTAAATTTCTCCCTGCTTATTTTCATTCCACAAAATTAAGACAAAATCCTACTAACAATACAGTAATATTTACATGAAAAAGGAGCTTTTCTTATCTATCGAAAAGCTCCTCTTTTTTAATGCGAGGATGCATCGCTAATACCATGACCAGTATTAGATTTCACAAGAATTTCATCAAATTTCGCTACATCTTCTTTCTTACTAGATAAAACGGTTCCTAAATATGCTGCCAGGAATCCGAGCGGGATCGAAATAATTCCAGGTGTCGTATATGGGAATATCGCTTCCCCAACAAATATAGCTTTTCCAGCTACAGGGTTCCAAACATTTGGACTTAACGCTACAAGAACAATAGCTGATACAAGACCAACAATCATACCAGAGATGGCACCTGTTGTATTGAAGCGTTTCCAATATATTGTGAATAATATAACTGGTAGATTTGCACTCGCTGCAACTGCAAATGCTAACGAAACTAAAAATGCTACATTTAATGTTTGGGCAAATAACGCTAGTATAATAGACAATACCGCTACTCCAATAGACGCATAACGAGCCATGGATACTTGCTCTTTTTCCGTTGATTTTCCTTTACGAAGAATCTCATTATAAAAATCATGTGCGAATGCTGATGCTGCTGTTAATACAAGTCCTGCCACTACAGCTAAAATTGTTGCAAAGGCAATGGCTGATACGAAAGCAAATAAGAAATCTCCACCTAACGCTTTAGCTAATAAAGGTGCTGCCATATTACCAGCAGGGTTTGCTTTAATAATCGCCTCATTTCCTACAAACGCCGCTGCTCCAAACCCTAAGAAAATTGTCATAATATAAAATGCACCAATTAACCACGTAGCGTATACAACAGATTGACGTGCTGTTTTTGCATCACGTACTGTAAAAAAGCGAACAAGAATATGTGGTAATCCTGCAGTACCAAGGACTAGTCCTAAATTTAAAGAAAGCGTATCAAGACCATCTTTATACTTTACTCCTGGATTTAAAAACGAATCTTTTAACGGCGTAGCTGTTTTCATTTGAGCGAACATTTCAGTCACACTGAAATTAAATTTTGAAAAAACAATAACAGAAATAATAAATGTACCAGCCATAAGTAGTACAGCCTTTACAATTTGAACCCAGCTCGTAGCTGTCATTCCTCCAAAAATAACATACACAGTCATAAGTGTGCCGACGATTAATACAGATGTTGTATATTCAATACCTAATAATAGTTTAATAAGTGCACCCGCACCAACTAATTGTGCAATCATATAAAAAATTGAAATCGTCATCGTATTAAGCGCTGCAACTCCACGAACTTTTTTCGCATCAAAACGTGCCGCAATCATATCCGCTAACGTGTACTTTCCTAAATTTCTAAGCGGTTCTGCGACAAGGTATAGAACAACTAAATAAGCAACTAAAAAGCCGATACTATAAAAGAATCCATCAAACCCAGTTAACGCTATCGCTCCAGCTATACCAAGAAATGATGCAGCAGACATATAATCTCCCGCAATGGCCAGACCATTTTGCCAACCAGTTAATCCCCCTCCAGCCGTATAAAACTCACTCGCATTTTTCGTTTTTTTCGATGCAAAATAAGTTATGACGAGTGTACCAAGAACAATAATTAAAAATAGTGCAAACGCAGTCGTATTCAAGTTCAGCCCCTCCCTTTTTGTATATCTTGTAGAATTTTTTGCGAGATTTCATCAAAGGATTCCGCCTTTTTGCTATAAATCATACATAAAGCCCACGTCATAATAAATTGCGCAAACGCAAATACCCACGCCCACGTAACATCACCAAATGCCGGTGTATTGAGCACCTTTGAATACGATGTTAAAATAGGTAACGCAATAAAAAAACTTAAGAAGAAAATACTCATCGGAATGATAAACTTCTTTTTCGTATTTAATAGCAATTGAAATTCTTCTGACTGAACAACTTCGGTATAATTCACCTCATTTTGTAACTTACGTGCTGAAGTATCATCTCGTTTCATTCTCCGATCCCCTCTCTTACTAGAAATACATTTCCCTCTTGTATACCTAAAGACTAAATTTTATAAATATTCAGAAACTTATTTTCATTTTAGACAATCCATACATTCCTGCAAAGATTTTTCGATAGACATTTTTCGGCAAATTCCCCTAAGTTTTTAATATACTATCTCAACATAAACTTTTTGACTTTTCAATCCACACTAATCAAGCTTTTATTCTGGTTAAAACAAAAACAGAAGTAGAGCTTATTGCACCACTTCTGTTTTTTTCTCTTTTTCTAAATTACGAGCTGTTTCGCTTAATTCAACGTCTTTCCCATCTTTAAGCGTTCCAAATATGAAATCGAATACTGGATTCGAGACACCGAACCAAAACTTTTCATTTTTATAATGGTGTAATATGTGCTGTTTTTTGAGCCATCTTCCAAACTTAGTAACGGGACGAATCGGCTTATGTGCAATATAATGTTTCCATTCATAAACAAGAAGCATGATAATCATTCCGATTCCGAATGAAAGTGTAACAGTAACACTTTTTGTTATAGCGTATGATATAAGTAAATATACAGTAAAGCTAGGTATACTAAACCATACAGGCAAAAATAAAAGTTTTAAATCATCTGGATACACGTGATGATCATAATGTAATCTTCTTAACATTTTTAATAAAAATACGTTTTTAGGTGGCTTTAAGTGAAATAAAAACCGATGTGTCATATATTCGTTAAGCGTATAAAAAACAATCCCAAACAAACACGCTAACATACCGACCCATGTGAAAAATTGCATTTTTAAAATAATGATAAAAACAAATAGGATACTATACATAATAAAGATATCATGTTGTAAAAAGAACTCTTTCCCCACTCTCTTCATCTTCCTTCCCCCTTTTTCAAAAAAACAGCCGCAACATATCGTTACGACTATTTCTTTTATTTTCTATTCTTATTCTATTCACTTTACAAATTTGCCTGTTGCTCTATTGTCGAGAAAAAATTATTCGATCCAAATATATTTTGCTTTGGAATAATATGTTCCACCGCAAACACTGTTACTTCTCCTCTTTGTACCTCTCCAATAATGAGCCCAAATACTTCATGATTTACCGCAAACGTTGGTTGCTTTGTTTGTAGTAATCTTGCTGCATTATAAAATACCGCTTCATATAGTGGATTCCTATTAGTAATTTCTTTTCGAATTTTTGGTGCTAACGTAATAATAATTTCTTTTCCGTTAATAGTGGTTCGATACATAAAAATCTCCCCTTCAATCTTATGTGAACAACTGTAAAGCTTTGTATGCAAAATGGATAGAATATCCTACTAAAATAATACCTGCTCCGGCTGTTATATAGCCGAGTGCTTTTTGCTTTAATAAAGTTCTGCCAAAATGGACAGAAAAAGCAATATTTAAATTCCACAAAATAATACCAACGATAATACAAAGACTGTACAAAAAGGCTTCTTGTTTCGTTACCTTCGTAAGCAATGAGCTAAGTGTACTTCCGTATATACCAAACCAAAAAACAAGATTTAATGGATTGGATATCGCAATTAAAAAACCTGCCATAAACGATTGTTTAAGGCCACCTACCTCTTCCTTTTTATATTCCATATTCGAGTGAGAAATTCCTTGTTTTACACTTTGAAATCCTAAATAAAATAATAAGAAAAACCCTATGCAATACATAAAAGCTTGTACATATGTATACATAAACACAGAAGATAAACCGAAGTAGATGAGAAGCATAAACAAAATGTCTGCAGTCATGCCACCAATTCCAACAATCCAGGCATGCCAAAAACCTCGTTCAATTCCTCGTTTTAACATTTCAATATTAATCGGACCGACTGGCGCCGCTAATGAAATACCTAATACAATTTGTTGTATAATCGCTCCAAACATCGTTCTATCCTTTCTACTTCCTTTACTATTAAGTAATGATGTAATGATTAAAAATAGACTAGCTTTCATCAAAATATTCACTACTAAAATACCCTTTTTTATCCAAAATATGCAAAAGAGCCATTCAGATGATGGCTCTTACTTTTCTATCTTATGAAGAAAAGGACATTTTCCTTTTATCGGCTCTACATCGTCTCCTATAAAGTATTGTTTCCATTCCCGATGTTCGTGATCACCATAATGACTAATGTTAGGATGTTTCGGCAGCTGATCCCACTTTTCAACTCGATCTCGGACCGTTTGTCTTGAATATGCTCCTTTAGGACGGTCGCCTTCTAATCCATCAAAAATGGTACGTGGCTGAAACCCAATAACAAGAGAATTTCCTAAATGCCTAGTTTTTCGTTGTTTATAAGCTGGCGCATTTCCAAATGCGAATATCGGTTCCCCGCCAAATGAAAATTCCCATAAGTAATGATCTGGGTCTTCAGGAATTTGCTTCGGCCATGTTTGATTATCGTTTTCATGTAAATATTGTAGTACTTTCCAAAAGTAATCACGATAATATTCGATTGATTGTTCCTCACATTCCGGTTCCACAAAAAGAAAAAAGCCTCTTCTTACAATTGGGCGTTCTTTCATTAACTCTAAAAAAGATAACATTGTATGCGGCAAATGACTCCAATCATTATGAGAGAGAAAGGAATAACGAAGTTCATTCTTTTTCAAAGCAGTTAAACCAAAAAAACATGGAAAAGTTGGTTCTAATACGATGTTTGAAAAATTTTCAAATTCTTTCGCAACCCAATTCGGTATATCCGTTCTCATTCTCATTCCGTCATTATCTAATAAATAAGACTCATTCATTCTTTCACCTCATTATGTATAGCATTCAATTAAGGCTATTACATACTCGGCCTGTCCTATACCTATTTAAAATTCGGTTGAAAATTATTTAAAAATACAAAAAAATAAAATCGCTTACTTGACTAAATTCTCCCAATTCGTGTATATTTAAATTAATCATTTAGCAGAATATTCAAGATTATAGCATTTTTAGTTTATCTTATCTTTTCAAATGGATTTCACTAAATGAAAAAAGCAAATGTTTTTAGGAGGAATTGTAACATGCAAGGAAAAGTAAAATGGTTTAACAACGAAAAAGGTTTTGGATTTATCGAAATTGAAGGCGCTGACGATGTATTCGTACATTTCTCTGCTATTCAAGGAGACGGCTACAAAGCTTTAGAAGAAGGTCAAGAAGTATCTTTCGATATCACTGAAGGAAACCGTGGACCTCAAGCTGCTAACGTAGTAAAACTTTAATCCAACATATGAAAGGAGGTTACCTTACTTGGTAACCTCCTTTGTTATTCCTTTGTATATTTCCGTTTTACAGAGCAAAAACTATGTGAAATGCGCAATATACAAAGGAGGCAGTAAAAATGGGATCAGAAGTAAATGATTTTGAAGAAGTGAAATTCCGTGTAGAAACGGCACAAAAGATGGTGGGTTCAGCAACAATTTCAATGGATCCAGACACTTTAGAGCATGCCACAACTGCTGTAGAAGCAGCTCGCTCTCAGCTTGAAATTATGAAATCTGTTGCAGTAGATTTAGATGAGCCGTTTCTAATGAATGAGGAAAAAAAATTAAGCAAATGCGAGCAGCAATTAAACGAAGCAAAGCACTAAAAAAACATCCAGAGAATGTTCTCTGGATGTTTTTTCATGACAACTGTTCCCCATACTTTTTCAATGTTTCTCCAACTGTACATTGCCTAATACAAAATGAATGAGCATAATATTTACTATTTGTCTTTCGATTATGTTCTCGCAAAAAACACCCTTCACAATACGTTTCTAATAAGTCATTTACCTCTGTAATGAGTTGCTTTTTATCCACGGTTGCACCTCTCTATTCGGTTATTTCTTTATGACTATCAATGACTGTTCCTTCTAATGCTTGCGTTGCTAATTGATGTGCTTCTTTATTTTGTTTTCTAGATATTGGCTCGCATACAAGTTTTAATTTCATTTGCTTCGCTTTTTGTTCAATTTGGTCTAAATAATGATTTAAATGCTCATCATAGCAAGGCCATTCTCCAGCCAATTGTTGCAATACCACTTGAGAATCCCCGCGAAGTGTAACTGCTTCATACTTAATCCCTAATTCCTCGAGTATATTCATACCGTATAATAATGACGCATATTCGGCTTCATTATTATCATATATACCTTCTATATATGCGTTGCGGCGAATTCGGTAGTTTTTATTTCCTTTTTTATAGTACACACATATACCTACTCCAGCTTCTTTCGTCTGCACATCATAACCACCATCAAAATAAACGAGTATTTCTTGGGGCTCATCCTCCACTTGCTTACTCAGTTTTTTCATCTCTTTTAATGACCATTCTGCATCCATTTCATCGTAAAATAATAATTCTTTTACTCTTCCTGTTTTCTCGAAATCCTCTGCAAATTGCAGTACATCTTCTATGTTCATATAATCTGTCGTTAATTCCGTCTGCAAACCGCGCTTTGTTTTATACAACCAATGAATTTTATATTTCATACTAGATTCCCCTTATGTAAGACTTCTTATATGTATCCAGCTAATGAAAGCCTCACTTTATTTTATTATATTTTATCAAGAGTCTCTGAATTATATTCAATATTATCACATGCAAAAAGAGCTATCCCTTTAGGAATAGCTCTTTCATCTATTACATAAATCTTTCAAATTGTACTCGCTTATTAATCCAGTACATTACAGGCATACCAATGGCCATTACAACAAATTCACCGGCTGCACATGTTAACCAAGTCAACATAAATGGTAAATCAAATGCAAGATGAAGTTCAATTGCAATCATAAACATTGTAATTGTAAAGATAACTGTATTAAAAATCATACGAGCCCAAACACCTTTAATGAATCGCATAGAAATAATGGTTGCAACTAGTGCAAGAATAGATTGCCCTACTCCAAATACTAAATCGTAAGCGATCATAGGTGAGAAAAAGAGATTCGTTAAAAATACACCTAATACAATTCCGTAAATTGCTTTCTTATTAAATACAACGAGATGATTAAACATCTCTGAAATACGAAACTGTACACTCGTAAAGCCAAATGGCTGAATAAGCATAGAAACAGCAATATATAATGCCGCTAAAATACCATTACCGACTAATGTTCTAATATTCATGACAAAATCTCCTTAGTTTTTTTACGTGGGATGGTTTCGAACCACGTTATTCGTTTTTTAAGCAACAAGATTATATTTTACGCGGTAGCCCCCCTTTCGTCAATAGATTCCTATCATGAACTACCTTTTTTCTTTTAGACAACGTATAATGAAATATATGAAAGATTTAGGAGGTTTTACTTCATGACTGCAACAATTCAAAATGAAAACGTGATCGTTACCATCTCTGACAAAGGTGCAGAATTACAAAGCGTTCGCTTAAAAGCAGACAATACAGAATACTTATGGCAAGGTGATTCTACTTATTGGGGACGCCGTGCACCAATTTTATTCCCAATTGTCGGCCGATTAGTAGATAATACATACTACGTAGATGGTAAACCTTATTCTTTAACACAACACGGCTTCGCTCGTGATCTTACATTCTCTGTAAAAGAACAAAGTGAAACGAAAATCACTTATATCGTTACTAGTAATGAAGAAACATTAAAAAAATACCCATACGAATTTGAATTACTCGTGTCTTATGAACTAGAGGGACAAATCGTTCATGTAACATATGAAGTGAATAATCCCACTTCAAAAGAAATGTTCTTCTCAATCGGAGCACATCCTGGTTTCAACTTCCCGTTATTAGAGGGCGAATCATTTACAGATTATCATTTATCATTTAATGGTTCTGAACGCTTAGAAACAAGTGTATTAGAAGGACCTTACCTTTCAAGTAAAAAGCAATTAATCGCTGAAAATACGAATGAATTACCACTTACATACGATTTATTTAAAAATGATGCGCTTATTTTTGAAAATATGAATACGGATGAAATCTCTATTCGTTCTCATAAACATAATAAATTTGTAAAAGTAGAATTTGACGGATTCCCATTTGTCGGCGTATGGACACCAGGCGAGAATGCACCTTTCCTATGTATCGAACCTTGGTACGGTATTGCTGATGAAGTAAATCCAGCAAAAGATTTCAAGGAAAAAAAAGGAGTTCAATCTTTGCAAGCGAATGAAACATTTACATGTCGTTATAGCATTACAATTGGCTAATTACTCTATCCCCTACTTCAAAGAAATATATAAGTAGGGGATCATCTTATAATTTGGAGGTTTCTCATTTTGATTGAAGTATATATTGATGGTGCATCAAAAGGAAATCCTGGTCCTTCTGGTGCAGGAGTATTTATTAAAGGAGTTCAACCAGCTGTACAATTATCATTACCCCTCGGGACAATGTCCAATCATGAAGCAGAATACCACGCTTTACTTGCGGCATTAAAATATTGCACGGAGCATAATTATAACATTGTCTCTTTTCGTACAGATTCGCAACTTGTCGAGCGAGCTGTTGAAAAAGAATACGCAAAAAATAAAATGTTTGCACCACTATTAGAGGAAGCACTGCAGTACATAAAAAGTTTCGATCTCTTTTTTATTAAGTGGATTCCAAGTAGTCAAAATAAAGTCGCTGATGAATTAGCTAGAAAAGCTATCTTACAAAATTAACGGGGGTATGAGTGTGAAAAAAGATTGGATTGCTCCTCTTGCTTTATTATTTGTCTCTTTTATTTGGGGAGCTACATTTGTCGTCGTTCAAAATGCTATGTCTTTCGTTGGCCCATTTACTTTTAATGGTATTCGCTTTTTATTCGCCGGAATTATTTTATTATTCGTTCAAATGATTTTCTCAAAAAAAGCTTCAAAACACGATATAAAACAGAGTAGTCTCGCGGGATTAATCGTTGGATTCTTTTTATGCGTTGGCTATGTATTACAAACATTCGGCTTACTTTATACAACTTCTTCAAAAGCAGGTTTCTTAACAGGGCTTAGTATCGTTATGGTACCAATTTTGTCTTTTATCTTTTTAAAACAAAAAGCTACCATTTTTATCGTAATGGGCATTGCTGTAGCAACAGCAGGTTTATACTTATTAACGGCTGGTGATTCTTTTCAATTAAATATTGGAGATATACTCGTTCTCGGTTGTGCAGTTGCTTTCGCTGCTCATATTCTTGTTAACGGCTTCTTTTCTAAAAAAATATCACCTTTATTGTTAAGTACGTCGCAAGTATTAGCTGTCGGTATGTTTTCTTCTATTTGCGCCTTTCTGTTTGAAGATTGGGAAAAATTATTTTCAGTAGCACTATGGACGAATTCTTCCTTTTTATTTGCTCTATTCCTAACTTCCCTATTCGCGACATCCATTGCTTTTTTCATCCAAACATCAGCACAAAAACATACATCTCCAACGAGAGTAGCCATTATTTTCGCAATGGAGCCCGTTTTTGCTGCCTTAACAGGCGTTCTCGTTGCAAACGAACAACTGTCTATTTCTGCTATTATCGGATGCCTATGTATTTTCCTAGGCATGGTTTTTGTTGAATTACCTTCCAAAACAAAAAAAGAAGCGCAGGCTGCGTGAAGTTACGCTTGTAACTTCCGCATAAAAGCCTTAGCGCTTTTTTTATCTGTAATTTCTTCCTCTTTCAATCGTTCTAATAACGCAACAAAATAACTGCCATCAAACTGAAATTGATGTTTAATTGTCGCTTCTATCGCTGCGTTAACAATTCCATCAGATGCACCAGTATATCCTTGTCCGAACATAATAAACCCTTGTGCTTCCTCTGATAATTTAAATCCTTTCGTATGTAAGAATGAAAGATAATCTTCTACTGTTTGCATGTTATTCCCACCTACTCAAAAATTCTCCACTTCTTATCATACATGTTTTTACACGCTATGAGAATGAAATTTATTTGACAACTTTGTAAATCAGTCTTTACTTCATTAATAATGGAGGATTTCCTTATAATATGGAGGAATATGTACAGTGGAACTTATTTCATATTAAAGGGGAGACACGATGAAACAAGCACTATTAATCATTGATGCTCAGCAAGAATTAATGGATGGAAATGAAAAAGAAAATGAAGTTTTTCGTAAAAAAGATCTATTATCTACAATAAATACAGCCGTACAGAAAGCACTAGATGCAAATGCCCTTGTTGTTTTCGTAAGAGATATCGATGTTGCTTCTGGTAGCGGAGAAGGATTTGAAGTACATAATCAAATTCAAGTGCCTCAGTCTGCAATCCTTATTAATAAAGCAGCAACAAATTCATTCTATGGCACTTCTTTACTTGAAACTTTAAAAGTAGAAAAAATTAACCATATCGTTATCGGTGGATGTAAAACAGAACATTGCATCGACACCGCTGTTAGGACAGCAACTGTACAAGGCTTTGACGTTACATTAATTAAAAACGGTCATTCCACAACTGATTCTAATGTGTTGACTGCAGAGCAAATTATTGGTCATCACAATAAAATTCTACACGGTCATTATAATGTTGACCATTTTTCTATGGTGAGAGATGTCGAGGAAGATCTCTTTCAGCCAACTCACAATCAGTATCGTGATTAACGAAAAAGAATCCTTCGTTCAGAAGGATTCTTTTTCATCCAAAAATTTGCGCTGCAATGCTATATAACTCATTATTCCTTTTTAATAATTGATTGCTATTTTTCATCATTATTGGTGGTGTATTCACCTTTTGAAAACCAGCAATCTCTAACTCTTTCAGAAAGTCGTCCTTTCCTTTTGGTACATCCATTCTTAATCTCCCATCATGCCCTCTTGCTAAAGCATGTACTATTCTCATTGCCATTGCATCATTTTTAGCAACGATCGGTCCTATTATTTTATTTTCTGGCGTTTGTATACTTATACCGTATCCTACTACATTTTCTTTTGTATCCTTTACAACGACACACTGTTCACTTTGCATAATTCTTTGTTTTAAAAACTCGTTTCGACTTATTCCAAATGCGCCTTCATCTATTTTTATTATCCTTTCTAAATCCTCCTCTTTATAACCCTTCATATATTCTTCATCTTCTGCACATTTATAATTTGTATTGTACGAGTTACATATGTATTTAGAAACATAACTTACTACCCTAAATCCTAATTTTTTATATAAAGGCTTTCCCTCATCTGTAGCAATCAGCATAATTGAAGTTTGAGCTGATACGCTATTCATGCAAGAACTCGTTATCGCCTTTCCAATCCCTCTTCCCTTATAATCCGGATGTACAATTACCATTCCTATTGACGCTAACGCCTCTCCGTATAATATAATTGCAGCGCTTGCAATAAGTTTTTTTCTCTCATTCCATACGCCATATACAATACCTGAGTTAAAAATCGTTTCAACTTCTTCTCTGTTATAATCCCAACCAATATAAGAAGATAACGCAACAATATCATTTATATCTTCTTTTCTAAGACGCTCCACTCTTATTTTCAATCCAATCATTCTCCAACCCCTTATTTAGACATTTAAATCATTATTACTAAATCAACTCGTACATGTTTCCCTTTATTTGTCACATACATATCCTATTTTGACCAAGACTATATTGTAAATGAGGTGACAACATGCCCATTACGAATCGATTTTCTACCACCACAAACGGCGCACTCGCTATTACAGGAAATACTTTAGGCTTAAGTAAAATTAGTAATCAAAACCGTGCTGGTACAATCGGGGCAATTGGTGCATTCGCAACTACGAATACCGCTTTACAAGTACCTACTTTTCCTGCTGGGACAACGTTAAACTATACACAAAATAGTTCTACCGCTATTTTAAATATCCCTGCTGGTAGTACGATTCTTTACGCAGAACTCATTTGGGGTGGCAACTACTTATCTCGTGATCAAAACATTACGAATGTTTTAGGAAACCCTATTTCTTTTACAACACCTGTTTCAACATACTCAATTACTCCTTCTGCTGTTACTGCTTCCAATCAAACATTCGTTTCCGGATCCGTCACATTTGGATTCTATACACGTTCTGCAGATGTAACATCTCTCGTTCAAGCTGGAGGATCTGGCTCTTATACAACCGGCTCTGTCCCTGGACTTGTAGACCCTATAGATGCTTCTAACGGAACAATTAATTCGGCTGGATGGACACTTATCGTCGCTTACCAAAATGGAACATTACCTGCAAGAAACTTAACGATTTATGTAGCAGGTAACCGTGTTTCTGCAGAAACTGGTAGTGCCGATGTATCTGTCTCAGGTTTTTTAACACCTTCAGGGGGACCTGTAAGCGGGAGATTATTTTTAAGTTCTACTGAAGGGGATGCTGATTTAACTGGAGATCAAGCTTTATTTGGACCAAATTTCAGTTCATTAAACGCTTTATCTGGGCCAAATAATGCGATAAATAATTTCTTCGGTTCTCAAGTTAATAATGCTGCTGGAAATTTAGATACAACTGGAACATTTGGAACGCGAAACCAAAGCGCTTCTACAAGTACAAATATATCCGCAGGAAGACAAGGCTGGGACATTACTTCCATTGATATTTCTCCTTATTTAACAAACTCCCAAGTGTCCGCCGCAATCCGTTTAACAACTAACGGAGATGCATATATGCTAAATACAGTCGGGTTACAAATTAATATAAACTCACCTAACATACAAGCAACGAAAAGCGTGAATAAAAGTGTTGCAGCAATTGGAGATATTCTCACTTATACAGTTACTATCCCTAACACCGGGCTTCTTCCCGCCAATAATGCTATTTTTATAGATAGTCTCCCTAACGGTACTTCTTTTATACCTGGCACTGTAACAGTAGATAACGTACCACAAACAAATGCAAATCCTACCGCCGGTATAACTCTTGGAACAATTAATAATAGTGCTTCTCGTACAGTAACTTTTCAAGTAACTGTCGTTTCTCTCCCAAGTCAAAACCCCATCGCTAACACTGCTAATATTACATTTCAATATACACCAATCGCCGGAGGAACAACTTTTAATGGTCTTGCAACAAGCAACTCTGCTGGAACACAAGTTAACCTCGCAGATATTAATGGCACAAAATCAGTTAACAAACTTTTTACCGATATTGGTGAAACGTTAACTTATAGTATCGCCTTAGCTAATATAGGAAATATCGCTGCAACTAACGTTATATATACGGATCCGATTCCTAGCGGGACTACTTTCATTCCGGGGAGTGTAACTGTTAACGGAGTTAATCAGGCTGGAGCAAATCCCGCTACTGGTATATCAATTGGAGCTATTGCTGCTAATTCTACGACTACTGTTTCATTTCAAGTACTCGTTCCTTCTATTCCCCAAACAAATCCAATATTAAATAGTGGAACAACAACATATCAATACATTCCTGTACCAAATCAACCGGCAGTAAGTGGGACTGATACGACCAATATCGTATCTACTCAAGTGAATAACGCTACTGTAACTATGGCAAAAGCAGTAGATAAAAATTTCGCAGATATTGGTGATACACTAACATACGCCGTTTCCTTTACAAGTACAGGTAATACGAATGCGAACAACGTTATTTTTACAGATGCTATTCCTACCGGAACAACTTTTGTCCTTAACAGTTTAACAATAGATGGCACGACACAAGTGGGCGCAAATCCCGCTAACGGCGTGAACATTGGATCCATCCCAACTGGCACAACAAAAAATGTTTCATTTCAAGTAGTTGTAAATACAATACCCGCGCTAAATGTCGTATCTAATGGATCAAGCGCTTCTTATCAGTACACTGTCAATCCAAGCCAATCACCCGTTACAAAAAACATTTCTTCTAATCTCGTTTCCACTCAAATTAACAATGCGAATGTAGCATTAACAAAATCAACAAACAAACAATTTGCCACAATTGGTGAAACGATAAGTTATACAATTCTTATTACAAACAGCGGAAATACAGCTGCAACTAACGTGCAACTAACAGATCCACTGCCAAATGGAACGATTCTAACACCAGGTTCTGTAACACTCAATGGCGTTTTACAAAATGTAGACTCTCTCGTTGCTTTACCTATTGGCACAATTCCTGGTGGAGCTACTTTTACCCTTTCTTTCCAAGTAACAGTCATCAATATTACCGCCCAAAATCCTATCATTAATAATGCTTTCGCCTCTTATCTATATACTGTAAATCCAAGTCTGCCACCAACTTCAAAAACAGCAAATTCTAATTCTGTTACATCAACAATTAGACTAGCAAATCTTCATGCCAATAAATCTGTAAGTCAAACGTTTGCGGAAGTTGGGGATGTATTAACTTATACCTTTTCTCTTACAAACGATGGAAATGTTATAGCGAACAATGTAGTACTATCCGATTCAATCGCGAATGGTACTACCTTTGTACCAAACAGTGTTACGATTAACAATGTTACTCAACCAGGCGTTACACCAGCTAGCATCAATATCGGTAGTATCACTGCAGGTACTACAATTACAGCTTCATTCGAAGTATTAATAACTAGCATTCCAAACCCAAATCCTATTTCAAATAGCGCTTCTATTTCCTATAACTTTATCGTTGATCCAAACGCTTCCCCTGTAAGTAAGAACACAACTTCAACCACTACATTTACTCAAGTAAATGACGCAAATGTCATTTCAGCAAAAACAGTGGATCGAGCGTTCGCTACTGTTGGGGATGTATTAACTTATACTATTCTTTTAACGAATGCAGGAAGCGTTACTGCTGATAGTCCAACTTTCATAGATACAAATCCAGATGGAACTACCTTTATTCCAAACACTTTCCTTATTAATGGTGTGCTCCAAAATAACGCAGATCCGAACATTGGTGTTCCATTACCTTCCATTCCTGCTAACGGTGAAATTACTGTTTCTTATCAAGTAACTGTCACCTCTTTACCAGCCCAAAACCCAACAATAAATTCATCTAGTACAGAGTATAGCTTTATTCTAAATCCAGGTGATCCACCAACTATAGAAACATCTTTAAGTAACACTGTCAGTACACAAATTAATTTAGCAAATGTAATTATTTTCAAAGATGTAGATTTAACTATCGCCGATGTTGGGCAACCAATCACATATACAATTGCCTTAGCTAACCCTGGAAATACTCCAGCAAATAATATTGTTGTTACTGATATACTCCCTCCTGGTACGACTCTCGTACCAAATAGTATTTTTATAGGTGGTGCTTTACAGCTAGGTGCGGATCCAAGTGTTGGTCTTCAAGTTGGTACGATTCCAGCAGGCGGAATTACAACAATTGTTTTCCAAATTAGTGCAAACAGTTTACCTTCACCAAATCCAGTTCAAAACAGTGCTGCACTTCAATATAGCTTTATCGCTGATCCAAATTTACCTGCTGTTGTTAGGAACGCTATTAGCAATATCGTAGCTACACAAATTAATACTGCTAATATTGTCGCTACGAAACTAACAAGCACAAATTTTGCTGATGGTGGCGATGTCATAACTTATGCAACGATTTTAACGAATAATGGCAATATCCCTGCCTCTAATGTAACGTTTACAGATATCATTCCAGCTGGTACCATTTTCCTTCCTAATACTGTAACGATTAACGGTGTCCCTATAGCTAATGCAAATCCTGCTAACGGCATTTTAATTGGTACAATTGGAGCGAATTCATCACGTACTGTTGCATTCCAGGTTTTTGTACCAACTATTCCTAGTGCAAATCCGCTTACGAATCAATCGAACACTACATTCCAATACACGTACGATCCATCCAAACCAGTTGTAACGCAGATGGTGGCCTCTAACACTGTACAGACAACTATTAATAATGCAACGATTATCGCTGCAAAGTCTGCAGATAAACAGTTTGCTAACGTAAATGATATTATTACGTACACGACTACTTTAACGAATAATGGGAACACCCTTGCATCAAATATAGTATTTACAGATGCCATTCCAAGCGGGACGTCTTTTATTCCAAATAGTGTAACCGTAAATGGTACTACACTCTCTAATGCAAATCCAGCAAATGGCATAGCAATTGATCCGATAAATCCTAATACAAATACAACAATCTCATTTCAAGTAATCGTAAATTCCATTCCTAGTCCAAATCCAATCCCGAACCAAAGCAATACAACGTACCAATATGTCGTAAATCCTAACTTACCTCCAGCATCCGCCAATACGCTAAGTAACGTAATAACAACTCAAATTAATAACGCTACTATTATCGCTACGAAGTCAGTGAATACACCGACAGCTGCAATTGGAGATATCGTTACTTATACGATTGCCGTTACGAACACAGGAAATATCCCTGCTAGTGCTACAGTTTTAACAGATGGACTTGGACCAGGGGCATCCTTCATACCGAATTCCGTTACGATAAATAACGTTTCCCAACCTGGATTAGATCCTTCATTAGGTATTCATTTAGACGATATTTCACCAGGAGGCACTACTTTCATTACATTCCAAGTGAAAATCCTAGCTATTCCACCTAGTGGAACTTTAACGAATAATGCTCTTGTAAACTACGAATATGCAGTGAATCCAAACCAAACACCAGCTGTTGGTAGTACAATTACGAATACGACGGTTACTCCAATTATTGATGCTACTTTAGTTTTAAATAAAAATGCGAGTACAACTTTCGCTACGATTGGTGATACGATTACATTCACTTCATCTGTTACAAACACAGGAAATACTACTGCAAACAACATTGTTTTTACAGATACAATTCCAAACGGTACTGCCTTTGTCCCAAATAGCTTTAAGATAAATGGTGTAACCATCCCGAATGCAAATCCACAAAACGGTATCAATATTGGTAACTTGAATGCAAACGCATCAGTTACACTCAGCTTTCAAATAAACATTACAACGCTTCCAAACCCTAATCCAATTCCTAACCAATCATCGCTTCAATATAGCTTTATTGTTGATATAAATGAACCGCCTGTTTCACGAACAGTTCAATCCAATAAAACTTTTACACAAGTAAATACCGCTTCCGTTATCGCAACAAAAACTGCAAGCAGTGCATTTGCCGCCGTTGGCGATACAATTACGTATACAACTACTCTCACTAATGGCGGAAATACTACCGCAAACACACCTGTTTTTATCGATATATTACCACCTGAACTTTCATTCGTTCCTGATAGTGTACAAATTAATACCATCCCACAACTTGGATTTAGGCCCGATAACGGTGTTCCTTTAGACTCAATTCCAGTTGGAGGAACGACAACAATTAGCTTTCAAGCTATCGTTGGCTCAATACCAGCTACAAATCCAACATTGAACCAATCTAGCACAACATACTCTATCATTGTTGATCCTACCCAACCGCCGGTGACAGAAACAGCTACAAGTAATCCAACTTTAGTTCAAATTAACGAAGCAATCATTCAAGCAACGAAAAGTGTGGACCGTATCTTTTCTGACGTCGCACCTGGAAATTCATTTTTAACGTATACTGTTTTATTAGAAAATATAGGGAACACGACTGCTACTAATATCATTTTTACAGATCCGATTCCAAATAATACAGTATTTATAGAGGATAGCGTTCGAGTAGGCGGAGTTTTATTACCTGGAGTAAATCCAGCGACCGGGATACCAATTGGGGATATTATTGCAGGAGATTTTATAAACGTTACCTTCCTTGTGCAAGTCGTTAGCATTCCAAATCCTATTTTTACAATCGGACCTGGAGGACCAAACTCACCAGTTGTAAACGGCGCTTCTATTGATTATCAATTTATGACAGGACCTAATTTACCACTTGTTTCACGAAATACGACATCTAATTCTGTTTCGACACAAATAAATTCTGGGGAAATTGTGGCAATCAAATCTGTAGATAAAAATTTCGCTACGATTGGCGATACAATTTCTTATACAATTACATTAAGTAACCCGGGAAATGTCACTTCACAAAATATAATTTTCACAGATATTTTACCTGAAGGAACAACATTTATTTCCGGAACTTTGACAAATGATTCTGGTACACAGCAAATTGGAAATCCAGCTAACGGCATTCAGATTGAAAATATAAATCCAAGTGGAACGGCCGTTATTACTCTTAATGTACTTGTTACAAACATTCCAAGTATAAATCCGATTTCTAATTTTAGTTCTGTACAATTTGCACATGTGGTCGATCCTAGCCAACCTGTCGTAACACAAACGAATGTATCTAATACCGTTTCTACAACCATTAATAGCGCAATATTAAATACGACAAAAACTGTTGATAAATCTATCATTTCTGTTGGAGATACGATTACGTATACAACTACTATTACAAATACAGGAAATACAACGGCAACAAATATAACATTTACGAGCGCAATTCCAGCTAGCACTACCTTTATACCAAACTCAGTCACAATAAATGGAGTTCAACAATCTGGTGCACAACCAGCACTTGGAGTAAATATACCAAATATCGCTCCTGGTGAAACAGTAACCGTTACTTTCCAAGTAAATGCTCTTTCTGTTCCCCCTTCAAGCTCGATTATGGGTAACGATACGATTTTATATTCTTATACTGTCGATCCAAACGGAGCTCCTGCGACAACTTCTACTTCAACGAATATTGTTACCAACCCTGTATTAGATGCTATGATTACGATGATTAAATCAGTCGATCAAACGCTTGTAACATTAGGTGATACCATTACCTATACGACAATTTTAACGAATAGTGGTAATACAAACGCTACAGATATTACTTTCACTGACCTTATACCAGATGGAACAACATTTATTACTGATAGCGTTACAATAGATGGCATCACGCAAATTGGTCTTAATCCTAATACAGGTATAACGATTGGATCAATTGCTCCTAACAGCTCAATATCTATAGCATTTCAAGTTACCGCTACTTCGACTCCT
Organism: Bacillus sp. MN7755; assembly: GCF_054771475.1. NCBI lineage: Bacteria > Bacillati > Bacillota > Bacilli > Caryophanales > Bacillaceae > Bacillus > Bacillus sp. MN7755. Next base: position 607,517 of record NZ_BTRL01000008.1, on the reverse strand, counting down.
GTTCAAAATCCTATCACAAACACTGCTACTGCTTCCTACACATTCATTGCCGATCCAAATGCACCTATTGTTTCAAGAACTGTTACTTCAAACACAGTGTTTACTACAATTAATACCGCTACCATTCTTTCATTAAAACAAGTCGATAAATCCTTTAGTCGTATTGGAGACACACTCACCGATACTGTGCCGAGCGGAACTGCATTTATTGCAAACACGTTTTCTATTAATGGAATTCTTCAAAGTGGTGCAAATCCTGTGAACGGTGTAAATATCGGATCTATAACAGCTGGGACTACAGTAAATGTTTCATTCCAAGTTACTGTAACGTCATTACCAACCGAATACCCAATTGTAAATTTCTCATCGACATCATATCAATTAGTCTCACCACCTGATGCAGAAACTTCAATTAGTAATCCTGTTTCAACACAAATTAAAGAAGCAATACTATCCATGACAAAAAATGAAAGTATCTCTTTTGCAGATATCGGGCAAACTGCTTTTTACACTACTTCTATTTCAAATATAGGGAATACAGATGCAGCCAACATTGTATTCACAGATGTATTACCAAGTGGAATCATTTTTGTTCCTAACACATTAACGGTCGATGGTATTTTACAACCTGACGCGAATCCGAATACAGGTGTATTACTTGCAACACTTCCACCAAATGAAATATATAGTATCGTCTTTCAAGTTACAGTGAACAGCATTCCACCTATTAATCCAGCACCGAATACAGCATCAACGACATATGAGTTTACTGTTGATCCTGTTAACCCTCCCGTATCAAGTGCGGCTACTTCCAACACTACGCTTCTTCAAATAAACAACGCAAATATTATAAGTACAAAAACAGCAAATCTTACTTTTGCGGATGTTGGTAATACAATAACATTTACACTTAACCTCCCGAATACAGGGAATGTGGCTGCAACTGATGTTGCCGTTATCGATATACTTGATAGCAATTTAACTTTTGTTCCAAACAGTTTCACAGTTAATGGGCAAACCATTCCAAATGCTGATTTATCTACTGGTGTAAATATCGGTTCAATTAACGGTGGTACTGCGGCAATTGTCACATTCCAAGCTACCGTTACAATCCTCCCAATCAACAACCCTATTTCTAATTCAGCTCTTACCACTTATCGTTATATTGTTGATCCAGACCAGCCACCTATTACAATTTCCAATCAATCTAATACAACGACAACACAAATTAATAGTGCTATTCTTACTGCACAAAAAAGCACAAATGTATCTACGGTAGATATCGGGCAAGATATTGTCTACTCCGTTACAATTACAAATAGCGGAAATGTTAGTGCAACGAATGTTATTTTTACCGACGTTATTCCAGCCGGAACTTCCTTTGAATCAAATAGCTTTACACTTAATGGAACTATTATCGAAAATGCAAACATCATTACAGGCGTCCCAATTGGTGATATCGCGCCAAACGAATCTGCCATTGTAGAATTTCATATTACTTCAAATGAAATCCCGGCTATTAATCCAATTACCAATCAAGCTAGCGTTAGCTTTCAATATATCGTCAATCCAGCTAATCCTCCTGTTTCAAAAAACATTACTTCTAATAGCGTTATAACAAAAATTGAAAGTGCTATTTTAAACACGATTAAAATAGGAGATAAAGCATTTGCAACGATTGGTGATACAATTACGTATACAACGACTATTACAAATACAGGAAATATTCCAGCTAACAACGTTGTTTTCTCAGACCCTTTACCATCATGGACACAATTTGTTGCAGGATCAGTTGTTGTTGATGGCACTCCGTTACCATCAGCTTCTATCATTGACGGTGTTAGCATAAATACAATCAATCCAAATCAAACTGTAACAATCATATTCCAAGTTCAAATCGTAAGTAATCCAACAACGTTCACACCTGAACTCCAAAACTTAGGATTTGTTAACTTCCAATATAACGTAGGCAATGCATTACAGGCTCAGCCTGGCAATGTGGAAACGAATGTCTTCGTTACTGCTATTAATTCAGCAATACTTTCAGCTGTAAAAACTGCTAGTACAGCCTTTGCGAATATTGGAGACACGATCACTTATACAGTTTTAATTCAAAATAGCGGCAATACAAATGCTACGAATATAAATTTCTCAGACCTGATTCCAGCTGGAACGACCTTTATTGAAAATAGTTTTGCTGTAAATGGAAGTACCATTCCAGGTGCAAATCCAAATAACGGAGTTAATATCGGAACCGTTAGTACGAACAGTACCTTAACCGTTACTTTCCAAGTCATAGTTACATCTACTCCGCCTTCAAACCCAATTACAAACGTTGCATCTATTCAATTCGCATTCATCGTTGATCCGGCAGCTCCTCCTGTTACAGGCACAGTAACTTCTAATAGTGCTTCTACACAAATTAATAACGCTACTGTTACAACGCTTTTAGAAGCAGATCGAACAATCGTATCTATTGGAGATATAATTACGTACACTGCAACATTAACAAACACTGGAAACTTCCCTGCAAACTCGGTATTACTCATTAACGGCGTTCCTGAAGGGGCATTATTTGTTCCAAATAGTGTCACGCTTAACGGGATTTCACTTCCAGATGCAAGTCCAACTCTCGGTATTCCAGTTGGTATTATCGCACCAGGTGATTCTGCTACGATTACGTTCCAATTTCTTGCAAGCTCTATTCCACCGCAAGGAGCAATTATAAATCAAGCACTTACAAGTTACACATATATTGTCGATCCAAGTCAACCTCCAGTTACAGCAACATCTTCATCTAATACAGTTACTACAACTGTCGTTGATGCATCACTATCTGTAATTAAAAATACAGATTCCCTCGTACAATCTACAGACGGTACAATCACTTACACTGTAGTCGTTCAAAACAACGGTAATACAGCTGCAAATACAGTTACTTTAACAGATTTGGTCCCAGAAGGAACTGCATTTATTCCGAATAGTGTGACCATTAATAGCGTCTCAATTCCAGGCGCCGATCCAAACGTAGGAATACCCTTAAACTCCATCGCGCCGTCAGAAATCGTCACCGTCACATTCCAAGTTATCGTTCAATCTATTCCAAGCGTGAATCCAATTTCTAATATAGCCCGTATTGACTATACTTTTATCGCCGATTCAACTGCTCCTATCGTCTCTCGAACAATTACTTCGAATCCAGCTTTCACACAAATTTCAGATGCGAATATTCTTTCTTTAAAAGCCGTCAATACACAACAAGCAACAACTGGCGACATTTTAACCTACACGATAACACTAGAAAATACCGGAAATATTCCAGCTACAAATCTCATATTTTCAGATACTATTCCAGAAGGGACTACATTCGTAGAAAATAGTTTTACACTTAACGGAACAGCTACTGGGTGCAAATCCAAATGTAGGTGTTACTTTGCCTAACCTAGCAGCAAACGCTACTCACCTTATTGCGTTCCAAATTCTTATTAACGATCCATTCTCGCAAGAATTGATTACAAATCAATCTAATACAACATATACAATTCAATCAGACCCAGGGCAACCGCCTATTACGGAAACATCTACAAGTAATATTGTCATTACAAATTTCGTGCAAGCACAATTGACAATTACAAAAACGTCCAATCCAATAACTGTAGATATTGGCGGAACTATACTTTATATTTCTGAAGTGAAAAATAGCGGCAATGTTGACGCAATAAATATTATTTTTACAGATTCGATTCCAGCTGGGACTACATTCGTTCCTGACAGTGTCACAATTAACGGTGTACTTCAGCCTGATGCAAATCCAGAAAACGGAATACCAATTGGAACGATTCCATCAAACAGTTCCAAAACAATACTATTTCAAGTACAAACAAATAATCCACCTACTGAAACCGAAATTGTAAATCAATCTTCAGCAACTTACCAATATGTAAGTATTCCTACAGCTCCACCAGTGAATCGCTCTGCAAATTCTAACATTGTTACAACATCACTTCAAAATGCAAATATTATTTCTGTTAAAAGCGCAGATGTAACTTTCGTATCCATCGGACAATTTATTACCTACACAAATACACTACAAAATGTAGGAACTGTTCCAGCTAACAATACGGTGTTCATTGACAACATTCCAGAAGGGACTATATTCATTGAAGATAGCTTATCAATAAATAATGTCATTCAGCCTGGCGCGAATCCCGAAAACGGAGTAACTCTCGGCACGATACAACCAAATGAAACAGTCACTATTTCATTCCAAGTACAACTTATAAGTATACCTCCAGGTAATACAGTCATTAACATTTCAGACACTTCGTATGAATACCAAATTGACCCTAGTTCCCCTATTATTCAGCGTAGATCATTATCAAATGCAGTAAATACTGAAGTACGGACGGCAAATGTTAGTGCAATTAAATCTGCTAACAGATCCATTACACGCATCGGTCAAATCATCACATATACAGTCGCAGTTACAAATGCTGGTACAGTACCTATTACAAATACTCTCCTAATTGACGCAATCGCTGCTGGCACCACATTCGTTCCAAATAGCATTCTTGTAGATGGCATACCAAGACCTAACGAAAATCCAATTACCGGAATCACCCTAGATATTATCCTTCCAAACAATACGATTATCGTTACGTTCCAAGTAAATGTAGTCTCTACACCTTCTCAAAATAACATTAATAATATCGCCGTCATTCACTATGAGTATCAACCAGACCCAAGCTTACCACCAATTTCAGAAACGACCTCTTCCAATACTACAAATATACAATTTATTGATGTTATTCTTATCGCTACAAAATCCGCTAATACAGTATTAGCTAATATTGATGAAACCATTGAATATACAGTACTCATTCAAAATAACGGATCCACTATAACTAACTCCATCTTTTTTACAGATACGATAGAAGATGGAACAGTCTTTATTCCTGGAAGTGTTATAGTTAACAACACTGTACTTCCTGCAGCAGATCCAAATATCGGTTTTTCTATTCCTAATATTGCGTCAAGTCAAGTGACTACAATAACATTCCAAGTTTCCGTTACGAATTTACCTGCTGTAAATCCAACACCTAATACTGCAAACATCGTCTACGACTTTATTTTCAATCCTGACTTTGCACCAATTCAAAAATCTACTACTTCTAATACTACTTTCGTTCAAATTAATGATGCTGATATCGTTTCACTGAAAACTGTTGATTTGACTTCTGTAACGATTGGTGACATTTTAACTTATACAACAACTTTAACGAATACAGGGAATACGGATGCTACTGCTGTTGTATTTACAGACAATATCCCTGATGGAACAACCTTTATAGACGGTAGCGTTTTAGTAAATAACATTCCGCAGCTTAATGCCAATCCAAGTAACGGTATACTTGTAGGAACGATTGCTCCTAACGTTACGATCCCAGTCACATTTTCCGTTACTGTGGTAGCTCTTCCAGCTAGCGGCCATGTTCAAAATCAAGCAACTTCTCGTTATACAATAAATGGTGAAGAACAAATATCAACTAGTAATATTACCTTCACTGAAGTTATTTCTGCAAATGTAATTGCAACAAAAACAACACCTATCCAATATGCTGACCTACAAACTATCATCCCTTATACAATTTCCATCACAAACAATGGGAATATACAAGTGGAAAACATTATCGTTACAGATATCATCCCAGCAAATACGGGCTTTATAGAGAATAGTGTTATTGTGAATGGAAACGCTCGTCCAAATGACGATCCACTTAGCGGTATACCAATTGATAACATTCCGCCTAATACGACAGCCACTATTCTATTCCAAGTACGGGTTACTTCGATTCCGCAAACAAATCCAATCTCTAACACGAGCACAATTGAATACCAATACACGGTACCAGATCAACCACCTATTACCGAAACTATTATTTCATCAGCTGCTTTAACAGAAATTAATCATGCGAATTTGGATAGTAATAAAGCTGTTGACCTTGCATTTGCAACGGTCAGTGATACGTTAACGTATACGATTACACTTAATCAAACTGGTAATGTTGCAGCAAATGATGTAATCATTCAAGATATTATTCCTCAAGGTACTACGTTTATAGAAAATAGCGTTATTGTAAACGGAGAAACTCTTCCTGGAGTGAATCCAGTAAGCGGCATACCAATTGGTACTATAATTGTAGGTGGAGACGCTATCGCTTCATTCCAAGTAACTGTGACTTCTATTCCAATACAAAACGAACTCAACAACCAAGCAATCACTACTTTTAACTATATAGTCAACCCAAATAACGTACCTGTTACAAATACGACTACAACAAATACAGTCACAACAACCGTCCAAAATGATAATGTCATTGCCATAAAAGCTGTTGATTTCACGAGTGCCTTACCTGGTCAAATTTTAACGTACACCATTACTATTACTAATAGTGGTAATATCACTATTGAAGATCTTCTTCTAGTAGACACGGCACCTGTAGATACGACATTCGTTATTGGTAGTGTTACGATTAACGGAATCAATCAGCCTAATGCGAATCCTGAAAATGGTATTACGTTAGGAACTCTTGCTCCAAATGAATCTGTTATTATTACATTCCAAGTGACAATATCTTCTTCTACTCTTCAATCTACAATCAATAACGATGCTACTATTTCCTATACGCCTATTGTCGGTCCAATCGAACCACCTATTACGATTACAAGACAAATAAATACCGTTACAAAGCAAACAAATACTGTTACAACGACAGTAGTTGATCCGATGGTTAGTATTGAAAAAACAGCCGATAAATCTATCATAGCGACAGGAGATACCATAACTTTCACATTAGAAGTGATAAATCATTCACCAATTCCTACAATCAGTACTTCCGTCCTAGATATAATTCCAGCTGGTACAACATTTATAGAAAATAGCGTAACAATTAACGGGACTCCGGTTCCAAATGTTCGTCCAGACACTGGTATTAATATTGGCGCTTTACCTGCAGATACAGTAGCAACGATAACATTTAAAGTTCTCGTCACTTCTATTCCTTCAAACAGTACAATTATAAATTCTGCAACATTTACTGCTGCTTCCCAATTGACACCACAGGATCCAATTATTACTTTTATTGTTAATTCAAATATTGTTCGTATACCAGTTCAATTTGTTACTGCAACAGTCACGAAAAACGCTTCCTTCAGCTCGGCTTATTTAAACCAATATTTTGATTATACAGTGCGTATTACGAATACTTCTGCTATTTCACTTTCAAATGTTTCTTTACAAGATACTATTCCAGCAGGCTTACAATTTATGAACGGCACTGTCTCCATTAATGGGGAACGTTCTCCACTAGCAAATCCAAATATCGGTTTCCTAGTCGCTACTAATTTGGAACCAAACGAAACTATTATTGTGTTATTCACAGTACAAGTGATAAGTCCACCTGTTAATAATGAGTTTAAAAATACGGCCAATATTTCGTTACAACTTCAAGTTTCACCTATCGACCCACCAATTACAGTAACCGTCACAAGTAACGAAAATATTGTCACCTTTGTTCCAGAAAATCCAGATGAAACACTTCCAAATTTTAATTGCTTCTTTGACGGTGAACGCTTCATACGCATTACTCCTGGAAATGTACGAAATTACCTTTGGACTTGGATTTGGTGGAGTTAAATGAAACAAAAAAGAGATTGTAGTTTGGTTTCAACCAAACTACAATCTCTTTTTCATTACCTTTATCGCACTACGTTGTAACTCGTCCAATGATATACAATTAAGCATCATCTCAAGTTATTTTCGTCGTAACAAGTTGGCCAGCCTCATTTATAGTAACTTTCCATTTCGCTCCACTAGCAGTCTTCATAACGATACCTTTACTTGCTTCTATTTCAATATCTCCAAACATTCTTCCGCCAGTTGTTGCTAACCAAGCATTCCCATTTTCCATAGAAGACCTTGCAAACATACGATTAATCCGAAAACGCTTATGGTCTTGAGAATAACCACTCAATGTAATTCTAACTTTATATAACTGACTCGCTTTCATATTCGATATAATTGTATCGCCTACATTTAAAGGAACATCCGATGCAACAACCCAATTTCCAGTTGCACTTAATGCATATTCAATTTTAATTTTCTTCGGACTCTCTCCCCATCCAAAATACATTCCAAAACAATTCAACATTTTGATTGGATTCTTCGTAAAATCTAGTTCAATGACAACTGGATTACTATCAGGAACATCAATATAGTTTACACTTTGTTCATCTATTAAATTAAAGCAATTTGCGAGATTTCCCCCGTATGGTACTTTCCCACTTACTTGCTTAATCGTATACTTCTGCTGAGCATTTACTAAAATATCATCTTGATTCCCTATTAAATGTGGTTTATTTAACGTAATCGGTAACTGAATTCGAAGAGATTCTTCATAGGTAGACTTGCAAACATTGTATTGCCCTTTATCTACAATAGTTGTAGAAAGTAAATTTGAAAAAAGATAGTTACGATGCGAATTAGAAGAAAATTCAATGACAATCTGTTCACTACTCATCCGGTACGTATCCCAAATCATACAATCAAATGTATTATAGGCACCCGTACAACGAATGACTTTTTTCGTTTGCTGTCTACATTGCACTTGAATATCATGAAACGTATTGCCTGAACTTTCATTTGGTAAATCACTGTTTCCATCAACTTCTATCCCATACTGACATCCATCAATAAATATAGATTGAAATACATTTGCGTTAATCCAGCAAGGTGTATTTATATCATCTATATATTCTGTCTTCAAATGTATTGCAGTTTGAAAGTTTTTAATTTGAATAAAGTTAACTTGAAAGAAACTAATATAATCCCATGCTTTTTGACAATAAAAGTATATAGCCTTACCTTTATATAACGACGTTGTATTTATTATATTTATATTAGATATAAGAGAGTGATTAGGAACTTCTATTTGTTGTGAACCGGAAACATAAATAACAGCAGATTGAAACACTGGATTTATAACTTGAACTGTACCACCTGTTATAGATGCATTTTGTTGCAGTTCAAACGCATTAAAATCTCCATCAATTTGCAGCGTAACAGTAGGATCTAACTCTAATCTTACGTTTGATTTAATAACAATCGGCTTTACAATTTTGTACGTATTTACCCCTGTAATTCTAACCGTCGAAATTCGATTCGCTACACAATAATTTATAGCTTGCTGAATTGCTAATGAACTATCATTTCCCGAGTTCGGAACTGCACCAAAACAATCAATATGAACACTATTTTCCGGTGCACAATCTCCTTGTGATAAAATATACTCTGACAAAACAAATTCACTCCTCATATTACCTTTTTCATATAATATGTGAGTTGTCCCTTAAAAGTTTCTATAATAAAAAAAACAAACGACTTCTACCGTCATTTGTTTAATTCATATATATCTTTCGTTTCTTCTATCATTTTAGTTAATGAGAAATACCTCTCTGCTTTCTCTCTTGCTTTCAACCTAATATCATTCGCCTTTTCTTCATTCCCTTGTAGTTCCTCAAGCGCACTTGCAAATTCAGATTCGCAATATTCATGTATCAAAACACCTGATTTCCCATTTATTACCGCTTCATTTATCCCGCCAACATCTATTGAAACAATCGGTGTTCCTGTAGCCATTGCTTCAATTACTACCATTGGAAACACTTCACGAAAAGATAATAAAAGTAAGGCATCCATATTTCCTATAAATCCGTGCGGATCGGAAATATTCCCCAACATCTTTACACTTTGCTGCAATCCATATTTTTCTATTTCTTTCATAATAGATTCTTTCTCTGGCCCATCACCAGCAATATAAAACTTAAAATCATTTCTCTCTTTCAACACATTTGCAATTTTTACAAATAGTTGATGGTTTTTCTCTTTGGATAATCTAGCTAATATCCCTACATTATAAGTAGATTCTTTCTTTTTCTGCTGGAATAAAAACTTTTCTATATCCACACCATTATAAATTGTCTTTATTTTCTCTTCAGCTACATACATTGAAATTAAGTTATTTTTTTCAAACTCACTTACTGTAATAATATTGTTCACATATTTATTCATGAAATAACGAAAAAGAGTTGGCATTTTCTTTTCTAATATCGTTACATTATGTTTCGTATACACGACTTTTATCTTTCTTCTCACAAACTTTTGAAGTAGAAAAGCATATAATACCATTCGCAAACTATTTGCATGAATAAGTTCTATCTTTCGTTTACAAATTTCTTTTCGTAAGTAATGAATATTTCTCAAATGATTCCATCGGCTAAGTAACATGAAATTTTCTTTTTTAGTAAGAGATTCATATAGTTCCCCCTCACCTGCAGCTGTATAAACTGTAAAGTTCTCATAGCGTAAATTGCTTTCCAATTTACAGAAATAACTCTCGGCTCCACCAGTTATTAATTTATCTGTCATCAACAGTATATTCATATTTTTGTCTTCCCAACTACATTGATTTTATTTTTTCTATAGGCATGATAAGCATACTTACTAAAATAAAAAAAGGTTTGAAATGAATTAAGTGGTTTTTGTTTTCTTAATAAATTCCAATATCGGAAAGCCGCTCTTATTTTATTTCTCGAAACAGAATTTTCAACAATCCTATATTTTGCTAATACTTGTTGTATCCCCCTTGCTTCATATCCTTCACTTAACAAGTTCAACCATAATGCAGTATCTTCAGGTTGCATACTAGGCATTTCAATATAAGAAATTTTCTCCCTATCAAGCATTACTGTTAAACAGCCGATAATTGTATTTCCCGCTAAATAATGATAATCCACAAATTCTGGTACATTCACTTCTCGATTTAGTTCATTACCGTTTTCATCTATTAAACTATACGATGTATACGAAAAGTCCACATCCATTTCTTCCATAAATAACAATTGCGTCTTCAATTTATGTGGCAACCATATATCATCGCTATCTAAAAAAGCAATATACCTTCCTCTCGCCTCTTTGATCGCTAAATTCCGAGCTTTCGCAGCACCAACATTTTCTTTTAATGATAATATCCTAATACGCGAGTCCCCTTTTATTATCTCTTTAATTTTTGTAGCAGATTGGTCAGTTGAAGCGTCATCAACGATAATCATTTCCCAATTTTCATATGATTGATTCTGTACAGATAAAATCGTCTCACCTATAAATCGTATACTATTATAAGAAGGTGTTATTACGGAGACATGAGGCGTCTTATTATGCGCTAATAGACATTTTACCATCTATCTTTCCCCTTCCTTCATATATTGAAATGTACTTCACAACAATTGCTAAAAATAAAAAGAACGCTTCGTTAATAATGAGTGACAATGACATCATCTGAAATAAAAATGCAATCATAGTTAATAAAAGATACGGTTTTTCGCGAAACAAAGTATACTGCGTTAACTTGGACATTAATATGATTAAAAACGCGCTATATAAAAGAAAACCAATTGTACCTGATTCAGACAAAATTTCTAAAAATGTATTGTGCACATATAATTTTTCATTAAATTGAAACTCATAATAATTCGAAAAATTAAACGCACCGATTCCGATATATGGATTGGATACATAATATTTAAAAGCAGCTTCCCATAATGTAAATCTGCCACTTCCATTATCGTGCGAAAAATCAGAAATTCTTTTATTCAATATGTCATCCAATTGACCACCCATTACACTATTCGATAAACTAAAAATTACTACACTAAACAATAGTAAACTCACCATTATTTTTATTTTTTTTGCAAAACTAGATGTACATACATATACAAAAACGACAAGCACAAGTGCTAATATACCTCCTCTTGAAAAAGTTAATAAACTCGTCGTAACACATAAAATCAATCCTATAATGTTCGTCATATTATGTAAATTTGTCATATAATACATAAAAAATATTGTATTATAAAAAATAAAAATGTTAGGATCATCTAGCAATCCAATTAATCTTGGATATCCTCTATCAACTAATAGTCCAGCAAAAATTTCTCTCTCTTCTCCACCGTATAATCCAAAGTGCTGTAAACCGACTATATAAAGTATTAGGCTTACAATATTAAATAATAATCCAACATAGACAATGGATGATTCAAGTGTTGCTATTTCAACATTTCCTAATAAATTTCTCATTATAAAATAGCACCCTAAAACAAGTAGCACGCCAAAAATCATACGAATACTAGCATTTAAATATATAGAAAAAATTCCACTCAAACAATAGATGAAATAAAATAGTAAAAATACAACTTCATGAAAATATAGCTTTTGAATATGAAAGTTTTTAATTGTTAAACAAAAATATATGACTAAAAAAATCATATATATCTTCAACGAAAATCCAATATATATGTTGTATTTACTTAACATAACAAATAATATTAGAAGCATAATCCATTTCATCGATATTTTCATATTATTTTCCATAGGCTATATCCCCTGTTTCGTAATATAATCCTTTTTGCGTGTTTTTCTTATAAATGACAGAAGAAGTTTTTTCAGCTCATAATCATATAGGAATATACCAACTACTACGATTAACGTATTAAGAATGAGCGCAATTAAATGATATGTATGCAATATATATTGCACTCCAATAAAAGTTACGCCAAAATAAATTGTATAAGGTATGACAATTTGGAATACAATTTTTTTCTTCACTACACTTACCACTATATACCCAACTAGAGCCACAATTTCAAATAAAACCATAGCATAAGCTGCTCCTATTACTCCACCAATACTACTAAAGCTATAAAGCATAACCCCACCTATCACTAACGCTATACATTGCACAACAGTTCTTTTATTTTGACGTCCACTCGTTGTTAAGCCGTCAGCTATAGCAATATTTAAACTTTGCAACACAATGAGAAATGATAATATTTGGAGTGGCTCTACTGCATTACTCCACTCCCCATGAAAAAATATAGAAATAAAGTATGGCGCTAAATAATATAAACCTATCGTCATACATATTCCCACAATCGCCATTGCTTTTATTTGAAGTAAGTTTAATTTCGTATGCTCTTCTAAATTATTCTGGTTATAATGCTTAAAGAGCACTGGAAAAAATGCACCTGCAATCACCCCTGGTACTTGATATAAAGCTGCTGGCATCCGGTACGCCACTGCAAAAACACCGATCATACTTAATGGCAATGTATAGTTGAGCAAGATTGGCGCTAATTGTGGCGTACTCATTATTAAAAAACCGCTAATAATAAACGGAGTTAATTGCCAAAATAATGCTTTATGAATTACGACCTTCATATTCATACTCGTCTTTTTTCTCATGATATATATGCTGAATACACCACCAATCATATAACCAAAAGCATATAAACGAGCTGTTACATACACCGGTAACTCTCCGAAAATACAAAAACATGTAATTAAGATAACAACTGACGCTGATACAACTTTAATAAGTGCTATATACTTCATACGTTCCGTCAGTTGAAAATAGGCAATCCCTATATTTTGCCAAGTTAATCCTATTAACATGAAAAACATTACGTTTATCATCATATAAATTAAATTTCTATCCGCATACATATAATGAACAGCAATATAACCGATTATAGAAATGAAAATAAGTAGAATCATCCTTATTTTTATATACGACGATAAAATCGTCTCTAAGTCTACGCCATCTTTTGCTCCTTCTCGAAGAAACGTATTCGTAAGTCCTAAATCTGTAAAAAATAACATAACAAACGTCACTGCTATAGCAACACTAAACATCCCATAATGTTGTGCATTAAAAAAATTTGCTAAAGCAATTAAACTCACAGCCTGAAGCAGATTAGCTAAAATCGTGCTATAAAATAGATGAATAATATTATTTAGAATAGATCTACCCATACCAGTTCTCCTTTGCGAGCAACCTACTTACATATTATTTATCTTGCACCGTTACCGTTCAATACAATTAAAACAGTTTTACATAAAATACGAATGTCCATCCGAATCGTTTTCATTTCAATATACTCCATGTCCAATTTCAATTTTTCTTTCGGATCAAGATTATATCCTCCATTTATTTGTGCCCATCCTGTTAACCCTGGCTTCACGATTAAACGATCCTTGAATTCTGGAATATACGTATCAAATTGTTTATAAAAATACGCTCTCTCTGGTCTAGGTCCAACAAAGGACATATCACCTTTTAAAATATTTAAAAGTTGCGGTAACTCATCAATTCTCGTTTTTCTTATAAATGATCCAACTTTAGTAATTCTTGGATCATTTTCATTTGCCCATTGCGGTCCATTTATTTCAGCATCTTTTACCATCGATCTTAATTTAAATACATTAAATTTCCTCCCGTTTATCCCTAAACGTTCTTGAAAATAGATTGGAGCTCCTGCTGTTTCGAAAGCAATCATAATACAAAAGAACAACATAATTGGTATCGTTACTAGTAACAATATGAGTGAAAATATAATATCAAACAAGCGCTTTATACTTCGATTCAACATACTGGTCTTTGCTTGAGCTGGAATCGTATACAACTTGGCTTGGTTTGTTTCACGAATCATAGATCGTTACCCCCACATTCAAGAATATAAAACTATACCTATTAATTCACATTCTTTCCTCTTTATGTCCGCTATTACTTTTTGCACAGTACGCAGGGAATCTTTTCTCTTTTTAACTGCTAAGACCACTCCATCGCATTTCCCTGTAATAATGTGCGTGGCAGGAAGCTCAAATACTTCAGAGGAATACAAGAAAATGTAATCAAAATCTTCTTTCCACCTCTCAATTGCACGATCAAATTCATCCATAGCAACTAAAGTCGTTCCGGTGTGTACTGTTTTTTTTGCAGGAATACAATATAAGTATTTAGATAAATTACTAGAAAAGGATTCGTAACTACAGGTGGAATCGCTTATTATATCATTCACTGTTTTCGTATGATTGCTTTGTAATAGTAGATGTAGTTTAGGATCAGAAAAATTCACGTCGATAAGTAACACCTTTTTTTTCATTTCCGCAAATACTAGCCCCATATTTACTATAAGCGAAGCGACAACACCTCTATCCTTCGTTGAACTAACTGTGAACACTTGTTTTCCCGATTTTTTCAACTCGTGATACACAGTATAAAACTGCTCTTTCATTAGAGCATCATGCGGATCAAATGGCAGCTGTTTCTTTGTCTTAAACATCGACATGTTCACCTCGATATATAGATGATTGCGGATCAACTTCTGTAGATTTCTTTTTTCTTTTCGGTTTCATATTTATGTGACCAATAACAGAGACTGTTGTTATTTTCTCTAAATCCTGTTCTTCGTATATACGTTCATCAAAATAATCTCGAAATACCGCTAAACCTACCCCAACAAAAAAACTAACAATTAAAGAGATAGGAATGATAAGTTGAAATTTCGGAAACAACTTTTCAGCTTTTTCTTGTAACTCAGGGTCAGTTAATATTTTTATCCCCTGTACATTCGTATACTGTTGAAAGCTTTTTTGAGATTGTTCTGCCAATGACTTTACAATTTCCTTCACGATTTTAGGGTCCGAATCTTTTACTGTAACAGTAACAATTTGTGAATTGTCCATATTCACCACTGAAATTTTTTGTGCTAACTCATAACTTGATTGCTCTAATTTCAAAGTTTTTTTGACTGTTGAAATAATAAGCGGACTTTTTAAAATATCAACATACGAAGTTACGAGCTGCTTATTTTCTTGTGTTTTATTCACTGCATTTTCCTTATTAAACCCATCTAAATTCCCAACAAGAATTTGCGTTGAATATTGATATGAAGGCTTTAATACATACATAGAGATAAGAATTAAAGAGATAGTTAAACAGCACATCGTCAAAATGATTGTTACTATCCTTCTTTTCAATAACTGTTGAAAATCCTTCATACTAATTTCTTGCTTCAATTATTTCACCGCCTTTGTTTGAATGGCATCCTGCAACTCACTTTCTACAGATAGTCCTTTCTTTTCTAAATTCGATTGCTTTGTTACATACTTTCCGATCCTGAATGCAAATTTTTCTACAAACAAATAAGAAATCATCGCAAGTATAAACGAAAGAATAAGCGAAAAAATTAAAACAAGAGATAACGGGAATATTTCATGGAGCATGTACATAAGGGAAAATAAAGATATGATATGGTATAAATAAAGACTGTAAGAAATCTTCCCCAAATATAATAAGTATTTATTACGCAGCAAGGATGACAAAGTTGATACTGACAAACTTAATATGACAAATAAACACGCACTTATCGCTACTACGTAGTCTCGAAATATAAAATTATTGAGCAATTTAATTTCTCCAATAAGCCCTTCATACATATAAAGTAAAATCGCAAATAAAAACCATGCAATTTTCTCATTTTTAGTACGATTACTATAAAAAACTATTAAATTATTTTTATACTTCGCAACTAGTGCTCCTAGTAAAAACAGCACCGTGTAATGTGGCGTTAATACATAGCTTGTTAATGTTAAACTCGAGCGAAATAAAAATAATATCACGACAGAGCATATACTAAAACTAAACAATGATAATAATGAATACATCAACGTTTTTCGTAAACAAACCATCAAAACTAACGGGAAAATTATTGATATTCGCATTTCATGGACAAGTGACCAAATTACGCCGTTATATGCATCTGTATTATATTTCCCAACCAATAAAATATGTTGCGCTATTAGGCTTAAAGAACCTTCAATCGTCCATGAGCGATTAAACCATTCACTTAAATTAGAAATACCATATTTACTCATTGTAGTTTGGCATAAAATAGCTATAATTATTGCTACGATATATGGAATATATATTCTGCATATACGCTTTACAACAAATGACCTATAGCTATCGTAGTTTTTTTGAATGGATGTATACAAAACAAATCCACTCAAAACAAAAAAGATAATAACAGATTCGTTACCACTACTAAAAATTAGACGAGCAGGCGTTTCTTTTAATAGATAAATAACAAATGGTTTATTATCTTCATAGCTATAATTTTGAAATACTGAAAAAATCATTAAATGATGGCCAATCATTACTACCAATGAAGAAATCCCTCTAATTGAATCCAGTTCTTCATACCTATCCATCGCTTTACATCAACTCCTACTGAAATGATAATAATCATTTCGAAGCGACACCATTATTCATATTCCTCTCCTTTCTTTTCATTCCAATTTTCATTTTAAAGCGATTTTATAGCATAAATTTGAATGTATTGTAACATTTTTTGTAATATTATGAATAGCGAATCTTAAAAATTGGCATATACCAATTTCAACCTCGAAAAATGAGTAATATTGATAGAAAAACACTATAAAAATATCTTGCATATTTACATAAATCAAGAGAGGAATAACGTTTTTTCAATATAAAATAAAAAAGATAGCCTTGTAAGGCTATCTTTTTTATTTTATTTAATTACTGGCACCACTATATGCTACATGTCGTTTCTCAATTCGTTCCTCAATTTCTTTCATATTTTCTTTATTATTTAATAGTGATTGTTTATTTTCAATTAATAATTGTTTAAAAGACTTTCTCACTTTTTTTCTCATTTTCATTGTCCTCCTTGGGGGATGGTTTATATAAAAGATAAAGAATTATCTGGTTGTTCTTATAATAATTGATTGTTGTGAATTCTATTTGAACTTCATATGAAAATTCCACTTATTTTCTGACAACTTTGTGAACACGAAAAAAAAGATCCTCCTACAATCATTTTGAAGTCGATTCATTTGATTATATAAATTGCTATCTTCATCCTCTTATATCGATTTATCTTGTCGAAATATTTATATATTTCAAGCTAAGTCCCCTATACTTTCACTTACTAACATACTGTTTTCGAAACAAAAAAGAAGGTGTCACCTAGTCAACGTTCGACTCATGCAACATCCCTCTTACCAAACTATTTACAGCATATTGATTAATATTTCAGGTCTTCCCCAATTCATTTCTTCACATACGAATCGTAGTTTTTCTTCGTTCATTGTGTGTAATCCTTCTTCTAATGAACATGAAATAGGAACTTCACAATGAATTTGTGCTAATTGTAATGAAATATTTAAATTCTCTAAATCACTTTCAATCTTCGTACGCTGTGCTTTCGTTAACGATGATACATTTTCTAGTACGGTTGCTACTGTCCCATGCTCTTGAATAAGCTTGTACGCTGTTTTTTCACCAATACCTTTTACACCTGGATAATTATCACTCGTATCGCCCATGAAAGCTTTCGCATGCACGATTTGCCAAGGTTCTACACTTTTTTCTTCCATAATTTTCTCTGGTGTGTAATATTCGTAATTTCCAATTCCTTTGCGCAAAAGCATAACTGTAACGTTCTTATCGACAAGCTGAAGTAAATCCGTATCACCTGTTAAAATATAAACTTCCGCTTCATTACAATATTGTTTTGCAAGCGTACCGATACAATCATCCGCTTCATATCCTTTCATACCGATGACTGGAATTGATAATTTCGCAGTCATTTCTTGTACTAAATCAAATTGCGGAATTAATTCTTCAGGCGGCGCTGCACGATTCGCTTTATAATTTGAGAACGATTCTGTTCTAAATGTCGTACTTCCCATATCCCAGCATGTTACGATGTGTGTCGGTTCAATTGCTTGCATAGCTGTTAATAAATGTTTCATATAACCATGAATCCCGTTTGTAGGGGTACCATCTTGTCGTTTCATAAATTGTCCGTAGACACTTGTTGCATAAAAAGCACGAAATAATAGTGCCATACCATCAACTAATAATACTTTTTTCATAATCCCTCTCCTACTAAAAAAAAATAATAACCCCACGTCATCACGTAAGGTTATATAAATAGATTACCATTCTACGTTTTTTCAACTTTGTCTATTATACATTGTTTTTGTATATTTAGCATCATTTACACATTAAGACGTTCTACTACAACAAGTATGAAGAATTCCTGAATACGTATTTTTCCCAGTTGAAACAACTACAGCCTTTGCATTTCCACCAACAATATACGTCCCTTTGAAACATACGTTTTCAAGTTCAAGTGGATTATAGTCTTTCATTCGTTTTAAAGGAATAAATCGTTTGCGCTCAAGATGATAGCAGCTTTCAAATTTTTCAATACTTACATCGTTTCCTGTTAGCACAGCTTCATTTACTAATAAATCATTCGCATAAATGATACGTACATCTGCTGGTACTGTATCACCTTCTGAAAGAAAAATCATATCGCCAGGAACAAGCTCTTGTACTGGCAAATTCATCATTTTCAATTCACCATTTAAACCTGTTATACTAGAACATTCTACTCGAGACACAGTAATTTTCTCACATTGTAATCCATCACGCACATGTTGTTTTGACAGACCTGGGATCATTCCAGTTAGCTTCATCATTACTTCCGCAATACGCGCTCTTTTTGAAGTTAATTCATTTCGGCCGTATAATTGAATACGTTTTTGTGCCTCTTTCATAGATAATCCGTCTCTTGTTGTTTTAAAATACGCAAATACAGATTTTACATCTCTCGTTGCGATTTCAATTAATAAATCTTTATTTTTTTGAAGCATTGTTTGTTCTTTCATTGATTTTTTACTTAATTTATATGACGTGTTACCCACAGTTTTGTTTGCATATAACATATTATCGTCTCCTCCATTACAACATAGGAAGAAACGCTTTGTTTCTCAATTTATCCACTTTACTGTGAAAGTGTCTAGCGCTTAAACATACATATAAACGCTACATGATGATAAATATAGAGGGAGGAACAAGTCGTTTCCTGCCTACATCATATATTTTTGATTTGAAGTATATGGGTAACGGAACCGAGTCAGAATTTGACATGCTCCTCACCTCCTCGTTTAATTTTATAGTTTATACTATGAAATTACTCATAGCTTGGTAACAAAAAGACCCTTACTCCGAAAAGAGTAAAGGCCATTACATACACAAATAAACGATTCCTAATACAATTAGAAATCTACGGACCTCTCCCTCGCCGAGTTTTAGCACTGTATAGCATAGGTACGTTACCAGCTACGTTAAGAAAAACCTTAATTCGATCATTCCTGTTGACCCATTGGCGTCTCTCGACATTTTTGGGCAGTAGCATTTCTCTATACAGGAGCCTCACCTAACAGAGACTTATTTTATTACATAGAAAATGTTACTCTTATTTAAAATAGATGTCAACACTTTGAATGGAATCTTTTCCTTATTAAAACAACTCCCTCTCATATACACACTATTTCTCTTTCGACTCATTAAATGAATCAAACACACATTTCAAAATTAGTAAAAATAAAAACCTTACGTTTAAACGTAAGGTTTTTAATAAGTTATACACCCAGCAATTACAATCCCAATTGAAAGCGATAAAAACATAAGAAAAAGACCGACTGCTTGATTATCTTCTTCGAGACTTTTATTTATATTAAAGCGTGGTGTAAGCCACTCAGCTAAATAAAAGACGATAATTTGAGCAAAAATCCCAACTGCCCCCCACGAAACCATATCAAGAAGTGAAATGGAATTAGCTGCTGTCGAATATAATACAATAGCTAACCCAAGTAATCGCCCTCCAAGTACATAGCTTACCGCCTTATTTCCTTGGGCCATTAGCTTAAATTCTTTTACTTTCGTTGTCACTTCCATTAGGAAAAGACCAATGCATAAAAGGCCAAGTGTTACCGCTAAATATAATAAAAAATTAATCATATACTTTCCTCCTTTTTTATACCTACTGGTAAATAGTACGATTCATTCCCCGTAATTTTTTCCCCTGCACGAATACCGATACTACTCGCTTTTCCGGCAATTAAAAACGAACCAAACACATACGACAGTTTCTCTATCCCTTTTTCTGTTTCCAAGGATACGACTGGCAGTATTGTATACTTTTGAAAAATCGGCAGTGACGCCTTATACGTTTGATGTGCATTTTGAAGCATAATATGTTCGTTCTTATCACGAATGGTAATTGTGTCTCCTTCTCTACCAAATGAAGGTTTTTGAACGAAAGAATCTTTTCCTAAAAATAAATCTGGTTCTAAGTATGTAGGTAACATATATTCTTTAATCCACTGTTGTTCCTCATTTGTATAAAAAGCCTCTTCTTCTGCTAATCCCCAAATAAGACACTGAACTGATTTAGGCTGAAGTAAAACTGCTGACAATGGATTGATTATAAAAAGCTTTCCGGCTTTTACAAGTTCCAACAGTTCCACACCTACCAAATCTCCTGTTTCAGGATCTTGATCCTCAATTAAATCTTCTATCGGATATGTTTGGCGATATAACACATCAATCTGTACCCCATCCCTATCCACTAAAGCATCTTTTGTAATTCTAAGTTCTGACATTGGCACTACTTTATTTTCAACATGGCATAATTGACTCAAATACACAGTCGTATTCCAATCCTCAATATGTTCATGATGTGCTGTAAAAACAACATTTGGGTTGTCTATTCCCTTTGTCGCTTCCATAACAGCTTTTGTAACACCAGAAGATAGTAGTCGTTCTTGATCCGAGTTTGGATCATCATAGCCTAGTTGCTCGCAAACTTTCCCATTCATTTGAAAGCATTCCATAATAAAAGTTGGTGTATCACTATTAAATTCGAGCATTTTAATTTGGTTATCATCTGTTAAAACGAAATCAAACCGCGAAATAACAGATTCAGGATATAATCCTTTCATTCTAATGAACGATAAGCTTGCAGGAGGAAACCCGAGTTCAATAAGCTGTTCGTCGCTTAAATTGCGCAGAAGTCTAGCAGTCTTAAAAAATATTTTCCCCATTCGTTCAGTTGCTAACTGTAATTGTTTCATAGTCTCATTTGTTATAGAGAAAACATGAAACAAACTATATTCACATTCATATAAATCCGACCAAAAATTCGGATATTTCGAATAAAATTCTTTTCGATTCCTTATGTATTGCGACATATTTTAGCCCCCAAATCCTCCCTTTGAACCGCTTCCAATTCCACCTTTAAATTCCGCAGACGATTGATAAGATTTAAACGCCGATGAATTTTTGAAAGTGGATTTATTTTGATAGTATCTTCCACCATAGAAGTAATGCCCACGATATCCTGAACTACTATCATCACACTGCCATACCCCAAGTTCATCATCCCAATCCCAATCTGAACAACTATTATCATTCGGTTTTGGGGGAAGATCTTGCGCGCAGCCAAATAAAGTGCCAGTCATTAAAGACGTTACGACACCACCTACTAGCCATTTCGTTTTTGTCACCTTCGCACTCCCCTTTTTAAATTCTATTCCTATTATATAGGATAGCATGATAAAGTAGAAGAAAAAGGAAGAAGAGGGATAAAATGCGCTTAGAATATCGACTTAATGATGAAACGAAAGAGTATCCTGCTTTATGGAACTACGCAAATATTTCTAATTCTGAAATCATCGCACGCATGACTTGTGAATATTTTATAAAAGATAAAAATACATATGTTGTTACTGCAACTTCTGTAGATCCAGACGGAACAGCAGTTATATATATTCAAAAAGAAGAGTTTGCAAATGACCCTTCAGACCCGACATACTCCCACATCGGTTTTGAAGTTAGAGAACTAAGTGAAACGAGTTCAAGCATAATAGATAGTAAAGATGTATGGAACTATGAAGAGATTTTGCCATCTCTTCATTCAGATATTATCTATATTCAGCGCGACGGCATGTATATGGAGTTTACTTTAGATTCAAGAGAAATTGATGAAGACAGAAAGTGCTATATTTATTATGGAAACTTTACAGGTGAATCGAGATAACATGAATATATGTATGCAACAAAAAAACCTTACGTATAAAACGTAAGGTTTTTATTTAGCCCCACATATGCCGTTCTCTCTAGATGTCCATAAACCTGCTCTCACAGGTGGATGCTCTCACAAATGTTTGTAACTTCCTTCTTAAAAAGATGGCATGTTAGCTACATTTAAATATCGAACTTCCATATTAAACTTATTGGTTTAAGACATGCATAAGCTACGTACACCGTAGGAATTTTATATAATGTTAGTTGAAATAAGACCCCCGCACGTGCCGCTCCTCGTAAATGTCCAAAAACCCGCTACTCGCAGGTGGATGCCCTCACAGTTACCGTACATCTTCCTCCACAAGGAAGGCTTGATGATGGTCGCTAAATATTGAGCTTCCGTATAACTAACATCGGTTTTAGACATAAATAAGTTACGTACACCGCAGGATGTATTATTTACTTGTCGTTATATTATCACATTGTTTCCAATGTGTAAAATACAAAGTTTTTCGAGCAATCTCTTGCTTGTGTCCTTATTTTAATACAAATTATTTTTGCATGCAAGTGATTAATCTTCTTCTTTTGCAATTTGATTTTCTGGATAAGAAATCCAATCACTCCAGCTACCTGCATACAATTTAACATTTTGAAATCCAGCTAATTTTAATGCAAGGATATTTGGACATGCCGTAACACCAGAACCACAATATACAATTGTTTCCTTATCTTTAGAAAGATTTCGGAATCGTTCTTGTTGCTGAGCTTCATTCTTAAATTGTCCTGATTGTGCAATTCCATCCTTCCAAAAATAGTTTACGGCTGTCGGAATATGTCCTGCTTTTGGATCAACAAGTTCCTCTACACCAGCATAACGTTTTGGCTCTCTAGAATCAATTAACGTAACATCTGCACCTGCATGAATATTCTCTCTAACCGTTTCCATCGTTACAAGCATATGATCTTGTATATTGGCTTTGAATGTTTTTCGTATAGCAACAGGAATTTCCGTTGTTATCGGTAGTCCCTTCTCTTCCCAAGCTGGAAATCCGCCATCTAATATATATACTTTCTCATGTCCTACATAGTTTAATAACCACCATACACGAGAAGCATTTGCACCCGCTTGACTGTCATATGCAACTACTGTCGTATGTTCATCAATACCAGCTCGCGAAAGCTTGTCTGCAAACTCCTCAATGTTTGGCAACGGATGACGACCACCATGTTCTGTTATTGGACTTGATAAATCTAAATTTAAATCTAAATATAACGCATGAGGAATATGTTCTTCCTCATACTTTTCTCTACCCCAATTAGGATTCGCTAAATCAAAACGACAATCGATTATACGGACATTCTCATCTTCTATATGCTCACGTAACCATTCGACTGTAACTATCATCTTTAACGACCTTCTTTCTCTTGCAAACGACTTACATACTCCATAACCATTTCTTCTGTAACATATTTACGCTGTAGTGTAACACCATTTTTTGCAAGATCATTAATTTGCTTTGTTACAACATTAATGACATCAACCGAAAATTCTTTCCCATTTGACGCAAGAGATACGGCTGCTTCAATAGCTGCTTCACGCTGCGCATCTAATTGTAAACATGCTTTTACACTTTCATTTTGTTTACGAGAATGTGCTGTAATTGCTTTATGTACTTCCATCTTCTCTTCCCCCTAAATAAGTTATACGTTCTAATTCAATTCCATTGCAAGTCGAATCATATCTCGGCATACAATCCCATTTTCAATAATCTCTTCTTCATAATGCTTCGAAAAGTAATCAAAATCAATAGAAAAAATACGAAATCCACATTTTTGATAGAAAGCAAGTTGTGAAACACTAGAATTGCCTGTACCAACTTCAAGTTGTAACATACCATGTTCCTTAGCTGTTTCTACCGCATGCTCTAATAATTTCTTTCCAATACCTTTTCCTTGCATATGCTCTACAACCGCAATATTCATAATTTCCATCGTCTTCGGTCTTGTTTCCAAAAGAACAAATACACCGATAACACTCTCCTCTTGCTTAGCTACATATGTTAACCCTCTTTGTACATATGTATCAATTTGCTGGTCGCTTGGATCAGCAAGCAATAATAAAGGCTTCGGTATTGCTTCTTTCGAAATATACTCTATTACTACACCCATAAAAATTCCCCCTTCTCTATTGTTCTAAACCCTCCTTGTCTACCATAAGTAATAGAAAGGAGGGATTCATCATGGACAACAATGAGAAAAAATGCAACGTCATCTCTATTGATGGAAAGAAGAAGAAAAGCGACACGTATTCCTATCCAAAATTAGTAGTAGAAAACAAAACATATGAATTTTCTTCATTCGTCTTATGCGGTGAAACACCAGACGGCAGACGACTCGTTCTTACTCATATGATTTCTACCGATGAATTTGCTGGGTTTGTCAAATCTTTAGATACGGTACTACAAAAGAAAATTGAACGAATCTTTTTCTCATAACGACTATATCACATAAATTTCTTTTTCAATCTCTACTAACTGCTTTTGCAATTGTTCTTTACTTTGTTCATATAGTGATACATCAATTGTTTCAGCCAATGCAAATAATACACTTTCATAATAGTTCATCACATCTTGCTGCATCACTTTTTGGAATAGGTTCCATTTCAAATCCCACTCTTGCTTATAATGATGAACAAATAAATCTTTTTCATCAGCTACATAGTTTGATACAAATGGTTCTAATACAGCTTTAGCCTCTTCTTGCATGAAAGCTTTATCATTTTTTTCAAAAAAGCTTTTTTCATTTTTAAAATGTGCCAGTGCTTTTTTGAAATCTTTTATTTCAACTGAAGGGAACGGTTCTTTATGTGTAATATCTTTATATTCATAATCCACTGTTCCACTCATAGAAATTGATTCATTTTCTACTTTACAGTTCACCACAATTTCATTCTTTGCACGCTTCATCGCTTCATCTATCCATTTTTCAAGGCGTAACGACGTCGCACGCATTTCTTGTAATAAATCATGCTGAATAAATGCTACTAATTCCATAACGCACTGCTGCAACTGCACTTTCACATTTCCATCCGTTCGAAGCGATGCTGGATTAATAAATTCAGTAAACACATCGTTATAGCGTAGGAATAGACGTTGGTGTACATAATAAAGCAATTCTTTCACTTCATTTTGCATCGCCTGTTCTTCAGCAAGCACACTATATGATGAAATAATATGAAGTAGTTGATCACGCTCTGCTTCATATTTTTTCGTTTGCTTCTCTTTCTCTTCATTCCCCTGCTTTGCACCATTTATCATATTTACTAAAAGCTGATCTGCTCCCTGCAACGCACCATATAAAGCATGAACAGATACGAGCATTAAATCTCTCATCATAAAGGATGTAAATGATTCCTCAAACTTAGCAATCCCAGAGTTTTGTAAAATACCGTACTTCTCTTTTTCAATATTCTTTCCTTGTTTCTCTTCAAGCGCACATAAACTTGAAATTGCAAATAAACGCGGATTTCTAATACCGTATTGCAGTAGCTGGTCTGCGATATAACCTTTTACCATTTCAAGCTCATCTTCAGACGCTGCTAAATCGGCCGCATTAATTAAGAAGAACATTTTATCAAGAGCAAAAGTATCCTTTACACGACCAAGCTGAATTAAAAATTCACGGTCAGCACGAGAGAACACATGGTTATAATACGTTACAAATAAAATAGCATCTGCGTTTTTAATATACTGGAATGCAACGTCTGTATGGCGGGCGTTAATAGAATCTGCTCCAGGTGTGTCTACAAGCGCTACTCCTTGCCTTGTTAAAGCACAATCATAATAAAGCTCCATATACTCAACAAAACACGATTTTTCTTCATTCGCTACATAATCAGAAAACTCTTCTAATGTAACTTGTACTTGCTTCCCTAAATATGCAGAAACCGTATCATACCCTTTTTGTACCGCTCGTAAAAAGCTAAATGTTGTTTTTTGCTTCCCAGTTGGTGAAGGATATTTCATAACTTTATCAATTTGTGCTAACGCTTCATCTAACGTCGTAATCTCATAATGAAACAGCTTGTAAACAGCTTTCATATCCTCTAATAGAGCTTGCTTTGATTTAAATTGAACCATTACTGTTCCATGTGGTTTTTCCTCTGTAACAGGCAAAATTTGATTAATCGTTGCCGTCGTCGGATTTGGTGATACTGGAAGTACCTTCTCACCAAGCAATGCATTGGCAAATGATGATTTCCCAGCACTAAAAGCTCCGAATAACGCTACTGTAAATTGTTTCGTTTCCACACGACGCCTTTTCTCTATTACCTCTTGCTGTACATGTTTCAGTGTAGACAATGGTTCTAATATCGTTTCAGCTTTCTTCACTTTCTCTAATATACGCTGAATATTTAAAGCTGCCGTTCCTTTTATCTCTTCTTCATGAGCTACTACGTTATCATTTACAATTTCCTGCTCTTGTAATGTGAATTTCTCACTAACAATTTGTTTTTCACTTTGCAATATGTCCTCTACTTGCAACCCTTCTGGCGTAGCAACACGCTCGTGCCAAATATTTTGCAAATAACTTTCATATGTCTCCAAATTGTTACTGTATTGTAATTTCGTTTCTTTTGCCGTTTGCAACATCGTATATGTTTCAATCTCTTCTTCAATACGAGCAACTGCTTCCTTCACCTTTTGCTTTAAAACGACCGCACTTTTATCAAAAATTTGCTGTGCTTTTATAAAATAACGCTTCTTTAGTTCATTCGCTACATCCGCTGTATAAAGAAGTAAGTAATCACCAGTGAAACCTGCGCCTTGTTTAATTACTTCAGCCAACATTTCTGGTCCGAAAGCAATTTCTAAAGCATATATGTCTTTCCCAATTTCCTCTGTGAACAATCCTTCTTCTTTTAAGAAGACAACAATAAATTCTTTCACATGAAAATCAAGTTGCGTTTCAACAGTCTTTTGTAAAGCAGAATAAAAAGCATCAACACGTCTCTGTTTTTCTTGCTCCGTCTTTCCTTTCGCAAATAGCAAACCGACCTTAAATTTTGTTAATTTCGTTTCTAAATACGCATTTGCCAATTCTCTCATTTCAAATGGCATTAAATACGCGTTATCTAATATAGCTTGTAAGCCTTTTATAAATTCATTTCTCACATGAGATTCTTTACCGGCCTCACGATTTTTATTTTCCGTTAGCTCTTCTTTTTTTTCAACTACTTCTGCAATGGAAAGTGGTGATGCCAACTCTTCCTCATATTTCAAAAGAGCTTTTTCATTTTCAGAAAGAATAAACGAGAAATGTTCCCCCATTAAATATTCTGTTTCTCTTTCCATTCCATCTCTTACATACTGCTCTTTTTCTTTCATAATAGAAGTAATTAATGTTTCTAAGCTTTCAATTTCATTATGTGGATGGTTCATCATTCGTAACGACGTATAATAAACGCCATCTACTTCAATATCCCAGTTAGAGAACGATTGTTGTACACTATCTTTATAATCCTCAAACGATAATTCATTTTCTTTATGTTTATCTATTTGATTTACAACGAGATAAACCGTTTTATTACGTTGTTTCAATTCTTTAACGAATTGCAAATTCACTTCCGATTGGACGTGATTGTAATCCATCATATAAAAAATCACATCTGCTAGATGCAGCGTTGATTCTGTCGCTAGTTGATGGGCATCATCTGTTGAATCAATCCCTGGTGTATCAACTAACATAACACCCTCAGGAATTGGCGCATCATTCCGATAAATATGAACACCAATTACCTCATCGCCATCTTTACAAATTTGCTTTAATTCTTCTGCTGAATATGCACCGTCATATTCGTACTGCTCTCCAGATTTAACTGTTACAACAACACGATCCATTCCTTTTTCAATTTTAACGACGTTAGCGCTTGTCGGAATTGGACTTGTTGGTAACAACTGCGCTTTATATAGATGATTCATCATCGTTGATTTTCCTGCAGAGAAGTGACCGCAGAACGCTATCATAAGCTGCTCTCGTTTATATTTTTGAATCACTTCAAACAACTTTAAGCTATTTTCTGCATCGCCGTGTTTTTGCCACTCTTCATAAAAACAAACAAGTTTTTTCATACCGTTTGTCTGTACTATGTTTGTCATCCCCTTGTTCCCCTTTATCCAAGATGTATATACTTTTCCCCGCTATTTGCGAGCTCATAATCAGTGAGAGATACACCTACCCATTGATTACAGTTTCACTTTACTATCATACTAAATTTTCAGCATATTCTCATTAAAAATAAAAAATCCCTTTCATTCTTTTTACAAATGAAAGGGATTTTATGTCATATTACTCATTTTGCTGTTCCTACTCCATTTAAAACATACTTTGCAATAACTGCATATACAGCAACTGTACCTGCTACTAATGCATATACCATACTCATGCACCAACCTTTTTGATAATGATTATCACTTTTGAATACATTTTATCATTAAAGAGAATCATTATCAACACTTTTCATAAAGAAAGCCCCTTATAAGAAGGAGCTTCACTGCCTGTTTTGAAGAAGGTTAAAACTTGTTGTGCATTCTTATTATATCTCATCTTACATAACTTAATAGTTAAAAAAAATGGAAATCCACCCTATCCCCCCCATCTTACATTTTGTATAATAAAAGGGAATTACTTAACAAGGAGGAAAATAATGACACAAAATATTTCACAAGGCGAGAGGATACACTCCATCGATATTATTAGAGGGATAGCAGTACTAGGTATTTTTCTTGTTAACTGGCCTGTTATCGCCGGGATTGACTCACGTGATCTTTCAGGAGTTTATGAGGGGCTAGATAGCTATATCCGTCTATTTTACGATATGTTTATTCAAACAAAGTTTTATACTATCTTTTCATTTTTATTCGGCCTAGGCTTTTACATTTTTATGACTCGTGCTGAAGCGAAAACAGATCGTCCAAAAACTTTATTTGTTCGTCGCTTACTTATTTTATTATTATTTGGTTTCTTACATTACGTTCTTTTATGGGACGGAGACATTTTACATAGTTATGCAATCGCTGGATTTTTCTTATTTTTATTTTATAAGAGAGAACCTCGTACCATTTTAATATGGGCCATCGTTTTATTAAGTATTTTTCAATTTCTTATGCTAATTGCTAGTATTGGTATTGCCTTTATGCCAAAGGAGGAACTTGGATTATCCTTACCAATCATGCCACTTGAAGACTGGGTGTCACAAATACAAAATCGTTTCTATGCATTTTATGCCGATGGAATAGGGCTAAATATTTCGATGCTCCCAGAAACACTCGGATTATTTCTACTCGGTTTATACGCTGGTAAAAAAGACATTTTCCGTCGTACGAAAGAGTTAGATCCGAAACTAAAAAAATGGCAAATTATTATGTTCGTTTTAACATTACCGTTTTGGTTCTTTATGGTTCGTTATTTCTTATCAACATCGTCATATGAACCACTTTATATGCAAGGTCTTGCAATGTTTAGCGGGAAAACATTATTCATATTCTACATTTTCACGCTCATGCGTTTATTACAAAAAGAAAGATGGCAAACATTATTACGTCCATTCCAGTACGTTGGTCGAATGGCGTTAACAAATTACATCTCGCATACAATTGTTACATTACTTGTATTCGGACTACTGTTTAAAAATTATTATCCTGCTCCATTATGGGTAGGACCACTATTCTGCATCGGTTTCTACACGTTACAAATCTTTATTAGCCGCTGGTGGCTGTCACGTTATCAATACGGGCCACTTGAATATATATGGCGCCTTGGTACGTATGGAAAAATGA
This sequence comes from Bacillus sp. MN7755, assembly GCF_054771475.1. Lineage (NCBI taxonomy): Bacteria > Bacillati > Bacillota > Bacilli > Caryophanales > Bacillaceae > Bacillus > Bacillus sp. MN7755. The sequence goes on along the minus strand of NZ_BTRL01000008.1, from coordinate 576,817 downwards.
TGCCACTTAAAAAGAAAAGCAAGGTCTCGTAACGAGACCTTGCTTTTTTATGCTTCTCTTACCGCACTTTGTATCGAGTGTTCTAGTTGCAACATTTGAAGTAGCACTAACTAAACTGTTTTATTTGATGTAAGAGGGCAAAATGTAACTGTGGAAATATTAAAAGAGACTAGAGAAGAAATAACATGATAGATTATTACAAATTAAAAAAGAACTTTATTCAAGTTCTTTTAATCTACGATACAGGGCGGCTTAACTCAAACCTGTAATTTGGCATATCTCTTCAATGGAAATCCTCTCTTTTCTTTTAATCCATTAAAGCGTGTAGCTATAGGCATACCGTCAACATTTTAACGAAAATATATGCTAAGCAAGATTTGACATGAGAGAACATCACTTTAAATTCTATTCCTACAAGAAATCACAATGTGCGATCCAATCATTTGTTTTACTATTTTTAGCAAAATAAATTCCGCCGTCATGAATAATCTTTAAATGTGCTTTTGGATCGTCTGTTATTTGAAAAATAAATTTATAATCCGCGGGCCATTGGATACCTGATTGGGCAAAGCAAGCATAGCCTCCTAATTTGTGTATGTAATGATTTTCTTCAAAAATGTCCTCGTAGTAGTCAATCTCAATTGTATTTTCAAGTTCAATAATTTTATCTTGCACGTTGTGGGGGAAATCTTCCGTATCCCATTGTGGAAACTCATCAGCTACTAACTTTGGTATTAAGGGGAATGGTTTTAGACTTGGAAACGTAAGTGACATTTCATTCGGTACTAGTTCTTCTAAAGAATCATATTCCCTAACACAAAAATTCCCTGATAAGTTGGACAAATCTTTAACAAAGTTTGGAGAAAGAAATACTGCGATTGCTTTCATATCTTTTACTGCTTCTGGAACAAAAGGTATTTGAGTTAAATTAAGCATCATGATCGCATACATTTTATCTTGATAGCGATCGATTGGGTAAGTTTCATTTGGTAATGAATAGGGAATCTTTCCAATCCAACTTTCATTTATAGATAAATCAGGTCTTTTTCCGCCTGTTTGAAAGATAGTTGCTCTTTTTCTTAAGATATTCTTTATTTGATCTATTTCCAAAATATTTCTCCTCCTAAATATATATTTTTGTTTCTCTTTATTTTAACGAGTAATTATATTGTAACAATAATGTATGTTATTTTATAATGATTCTTTTGAAAAGTATTGTTAAGCAGCAATTTCACTTCTCTTCTTATGGTTTTACTGTCGATCTAAAACAAATTTGTACTGTTTATAAAAAATCGTACCGTTTTGAGTAAAGTTTAACCCTTTGTAAAAAAGTTGCACCATTTTTCATCATCGGGTAAAACTCCTGAAGTAATGAAGCTTTAGAATTAAAAGGAAATCTAGAAATTGAGACATTATAAATTTATTAAACTAGCTCAATAATAAAAACGATGAGTTCAATTTGACTGGTGTTTTAAAAATAACCACAAATTAAAAACCTATCTCAAATGAGATAGGCTTAATTACATACAATTCATATCGTATCCTAATTGCTTTTTACGCTTCTCTTACCGCACTTTGTATCGGAACTGGTTCATCCTTTACTTTCACTTTACGCTGCGGCACCATATTAAATACGATATTTAAAAGGACTGCTGACGCACTTCCAAGTACGATTCCGTTATCTGTTAAAATACGAATACTTTCTGGAAGTTGTGAGAATAATGTAGGAACGACTGTAACTCCAAGTCCGATTCCGACAGAGCATGCAACAATTAATAAGTTTTCTTGTTTTCCAAAATCAACACTGCTTAACATTTTAATACCATAAGCCATAACCATACCGAACATCGCTAGCATTGCACCGCCAAGTACTGATTTCGGAATGATTGTTGTAATAGCTGCGATTTTAGGAATGAATCCAAGAACGATTAACATACCACCACAAGTATAAATAATAACGCGATTTCTTACTCCAGTTAATTGAACAAGTCCTACGTTTTGAGAGTATGTTGTATATGGAAATGCGTTAAAAATACCACCTAACACCATCGCTAATCCTTCTGCGCGATAGCCTTTTGTTAATTCTTTTTCACCGATCTTTTTATTGCAAATATCAGATAACGCAAAGTATACACCCGTTGCTTCTACAATCCCTACGCAAGCAACAAGAACCATCGTAATAATTGGTGTTAATTCAAATGTTGGTGTACCGAAGTAAAATGGTTGAATACCATGGAACCAATCCGCTTCTCCAACCGCTTGCAAGCTTACTTTCCCCATAAATGCTGCAACGATTGTACCGAACAATAGACCTAGTAAAATAGAGATTGAACGAATAAATCCGTCAAAGAAACGATACATAATGATGATAAATAGTAACACACCAAATGCTAATGCTAAATTTTCAAGACTACCGAAATCCTTACTTCCTACTCCACCAGCCATATCATTAATAGCGGCAGGAACAAGTGTAACTCCAATTACTGTAACGACAGATCCTGTTACAACAGGTGGAAACAGCTTTACAAGCTTTCCAAATAATTTCGCAAAAATAACAACGAATAACCCCGCAGCAATAATTGCCCCATAAATAGAAGACACGCCGTATTGTTTCCCGATTGCAATCATCGGCCCAACTGCTGTAAATGTACAACCAAGTACAACTGGAAGTCCAATACCGAAAAAGCGATTTGATAATGCTTGTAAAATTGTCGCAACGCCGCACATTAATAAATCAATTGAGACTAAATACGTTAACTCTTTTTGATTTAAACCAAGTCCACCGCCCACAATAAGCGGAACGATAATTGCACCAGCATACATAGCAAGCATATGCTGCATACCAAGCGATGCAATTTTAAATGGATGTTGCTTCATCGTTTACTTCACCTCCGCAGTTTCTTGCTGTACAAATGTAACTGTGCCGTTATCAAGTGATGCAATTTCTGCTAGTGATTCAACACGAACGCCTTGTTCACGAAGCTTCTTTCCTCCATCTTGAAATGCTTTTTCAATAACAATACCAATTCCTGCAATGCTTGCTCCAGCTTGCTCGACTAAACTCATTAAACCTAAAGCAACCTGACCGTTTGCTAAAAAGTCATCGATAATTAAAACGCGATCACTTTCATCGATATGATTTCGAGATAATGAAATTTCATTCGTTTCTTGTTTTGTAAATGAATATACGTTTGCAACGTACATATTATCTTGTAACGTTAACGATTTACGTTTTCTTGCAAAGATTACTTTTACACCAAGCTCTAATGCAGCCATAACTGCTGGTGCAATGCCTGAAGATTCAATCGTCACGATTTTTGTAATGTTCTCTTCTTTAAAACGTTTAGCAAATTCTTTTCCGATTTCTTGCATAAGTACTGGATCAATTTGATGATTTAAAAAAGCATCTACCTTTAATACGTCACCAGATAAAACCTTTCCTTCGTTCAAAATCTTTTCTTGTAATACTTTCATGTTTGTTCCCCCTCTTATGCAATAAAAAAACTCCAAAAGCCGCCATCACTCGTTACAAGTGAGAGACGCGCTTTTGGAGTTTCGCAAAAAAAGAATGCTAAACAAGCAAATATATTCGTCCTCACTCATAGTCAAAGTATTTACGGTACTTCGGTAGAAACTTGCAGGCCATATCCCCGCGATTATATGAGTGTAGCTAACTATTTATTTTATAGATGGATTATAACGCATTTTTTATACTTTGAAAAGCATTTATTAACAAAACACGTACAAATTTTATAAAATTATCATTTTCGTTCGAGTTTTGTAAACTCTTTCATTCCCAATTATAACTTCGTTAAAATGATTGGTCCATCTTTTGTAATCGCAATTGTATGCTCATATTGAGCTGATAATTTCCCGTCCATCGTTCTCGCGGTCCATCCATTTAAATCTACTTTCGAATATCGCATACCTACATTGACAATCGGCTCAATCGTAATTACCATTCCTTCTTGTAACTCAGGCCCTTGTCCTTGCTTCCCAAAATGAAAAATTGCTGGTTCTTCATGAATCTCTTTACCGATTCCATGTCCCGTAAAGTCTCTTGCAACAGAAAAACCTTCATTTGCTACATAACTTTCAATTGCATAGCCAACATCTCCTACATGATTACCGATTATCGCCTGATCAATCCCTTTATACAAAGCATTCTCAGCTACTAACAACAACTTTTCTGCTTCATCAGAAACTTTTCCAATTCTATACGACCAAGCAGAATCCGAAAGACCACCATTTAAGTTTACTACCATGTCAATTGTTACAATATCACCCTCAGTTAAAGGAATATCGGCCGGAAACCCATGACACATTTCATCGTTTACAGATGCACATATCGCATATGGATACCCGTTGTAACCTTTCTGCTCAGATGTTGCACCATGCTGTTCTAAATATGCTTCAACAAACGTATTAATTTCTTTTGTCGTAATACCCGGTTTCATTATTTTCGCAATTTCTCTATGACATGAAGCAAGTAATTTTCCAGATTCATGCATTAAATCTATTTCATTTTTCGTTTTAATTGTAACCATTCTTACCTCTACCTTCCTTGCTAGACCTACTATTTGCTACTAAATTTCAATCATACACATACTCTTCCAATACTTTCAATTATAAAAGTAAACATCATTTTTTCTATTTCCGAATGTAATTTTTATTTCATTCGTTTTTTAATATTACATCTAGTATTTTTGGTTGATGTTTACTTATAAACAAAGTATATTGTTACTATACTATTAAAAGGAGGATTGTTAAAGATGATGCATGCAGGAAGACTACGTCAGCAAACTTTGAACAATAAGTAACTTAATATGTTCAAAGGCTCTGTTTTCATAAAGCAGAGTAAACAGGATTAGTCTGCACATTTTTAATAATCTTCAACGGAAGAGTACACTTTCCATATGGAGAAAGGCAGATATGTATCTGTCTTTTTTTCGTATATTTTTCATACAAAGAGAGACGTTTATTCATTATATCCTCGTTTACTCTTAACCACAGACAGAAGCCAGTCTGTGGTTTTTTTATGATTACATTTTCTTACATCTCGCTACTTTAATCATATTGATGTAGTTAGGGACAAATAGTAACAGAAAACGTATGAAAGCATTAAAATCAGCATAAACATTTGGAGGAAATAAAAATGAATACACTTAAAGTTAAACAATTAGCAAATAAAGAAGGACTAAATATCTTAGAAGATTCAATAGAAATCAATGAATCTGGCGTTGACTTTCAAGTAGCACACGTTAAAGAACAAAACGGGGATAAATGGATACTAAGAATTCCTCGTAGACCAGAATCTATGAGACATGCTCTATGGGAAAAAAAAAGCATTAGAAATTATGAAAAAACATGTAGAATTCCAGGTTCCTGATTGGTCTATATTTTCTGAGGAACTAATTGCTTATAAACAACTAAGTGGTGTTCCTGCTGCTACTATCGATATAGAACAACAAAGTTATATATGGACCTTTAACGAAAAGAATGTACCAACTGAATACTATATTTCATTAGGAAAAGTTCTAGCGAATTTACACTCATTACCTCAACAAAAATTTAATAATATAGGTGTTGAAGTTCTTACTACTAATGAATTAAGAACTTCTATGAAACAAAGGATGAATCGAGTGAAGGAACAATACCACATCAATCAAAACTTATGGGATCGTTGGCAAGCATGGCTAGCTGAAGACTCTTTTTGGCCATCTCACGTAGGAGTAAAGCATGGGGATATCCATCCAGGTCATATCCTGATTAATAATAAAAATAATGCAACTGGCTTAATCGATTGGACAGAAGTAGGGATAGGTGATCTATCTATAGATTTCACATCGCATTATCTACTCTTTGGGAAGGATGGACTAACAAAGTTAATTCACTCTTATGAAAACGCTGGCGGTAAAACTTGGTCAAAAATGGATGAACATATTATCGAACTTCTAACAACGAGTAGTATCACTGTTGCTGAATACGCTCAAGTGTCAGGTTTGAAAGACATGCATGAAATAGCTGTACACATGCTATCAACTGAAAGTTAATGAAGTTACAAAAAAACATTAAACTAAAAAACAGAAGAACCCTCTTCTGTTTTTTAATTATTTTTTACATAAATAACTCATTTTCAAAAACTCAAAACAACTACCATTTGTTTTCTGTATAAACGTCCCAACTGCTTCAAATCCTGCTCTTTTATACACTTTGATTGCTCTCTCATTAAATGTGGCTACTGATAATGTTATATAATTGCAACCATATTTTTCTTTACTAAAATCTAGTCCAGCATTTACAAACTGTAAACCAAATCCACTTCCAGTTATATCAGGTCTCATTCCAAGCCCTATATCAACCGTTTGATTATTTACGTTACTAAAACTTAAGAAACCAATGAGAGTGCCATTTTCCTTCACAGAAAAAGTATGATCTCCTCTACTCTCCTCATGTAAAAACTCAGCTAAATCTTCTTCATCTGCTTCTATATCGTAAAAGGAATATTTCCCTTCATAATGCCAGTTATATGCCATTTCCTCCGCTTCTTTTTGCGTCATTACTGTATATGTATAAATCATTCTTCTACCCCCTATAAAAAAGAGCTGCAAGTAAGCAGCTCTTTTTTATAACTCATAGATTTCTTTATACTTCGCTTCTAAATAATCTGCTAAGTAGTTTGCATTTAATCCTTCGCCTGTCACATCTTCTAAAATTTCAAGTGGCTTTTTCGTTTTACCGTATTGGTGAATATTTTCTGTTAACCATTCACGAATTGGTGTTACGTTTCCTTCTTCTAACAATGCATCAAAGTTCGGAATGTCTTTTAACATTCTTTCCTTAAATTGCGCTGCATACATATAACCAAGCGCATAAGATGGGAAGTATCCAAATGAACCACCAGCCCAGTGAACATCTTGCAATACACCTTGTGCATCGTTTGCCGGACGAATTCCTAAATATGCTTCCATCTTATCATTCCAAGCCGCTGGCAAATCCTTCACTTGTAATGTACCATCAAATAATTCTTTCTCAAGTTCATAACGAACCATGACGTGAAGCGGATATGTAAGCTCATCTGCTTCTATACGAATGAACGATGGCTTCGATTCGTTAATCGCATCATAAAACTCATCTACTGATATATCATTGAATTGACCATCGCTATACTCTTTTAATACATCATAATTTTTCTTCCAGAATGATTTATTACGACCGATAAAGTTCTCAAAGAATAATGATTGTGACTCATGAATACCCATAGATGTTCCACTACATAGCGGTGTACCTTCAAATTTTTCTGCAATATTTTGTTCATATACAGCATGACCACATTCATGGATTGTTCCAAACACAGCCATACGGAAATCTTTTTCATCATAGCGTGTCGTAATACGAACATCCCCTCTATTTAATGTAATCTCGAATGGATGTACCGTTTCATCAAGACGACCTGCTTCAAAGTCATAATTCAATTGCTTTAATAGCTCTAATGTAAAGTTCTTTTGTTTTTCTTTTGAAAAATGTTCTGATAAAGCACTTGTCTTTAATCTCTTTTGCGACTCCGATATTTCTTTTACAAGCGGAACGATACGTTCACGAAGTTGACCAAATACGTGATCTAACACTTCTACTGTAATACCCGGCTCATACATATCTAATAATGTATTATATTTATATGTTTCGTAACCCCAATATGTAATAAATTTCTTTTTAAATTCAACAATTTTTTCTAAATACGGACGGAACATTTCGAAATCAGATTTTTCGCGAGCTTCTTCCCACACACTTTCCGCTTTCGCTTCTAATTTCACATACGCTTCATATTCCGCTTGTGGAATTTTCTTATTTCTATCATATTCTTTACGACACTCTTCAACCATTTTCTTCGTCGTTTCAGAAAGTTTGTCTTCACGTATTAAATTTTCAAGCTCTGTTAAATAATTTCCCATCTCATCTGAAGTCGACATGGCAAACACTTCTGATGAAAGCATACCAATTACTTCTGAACGCTGGTCTACACCTTTTTTAGGCGCACCTGTTCTCAAGTCCCAAAACATTAAGCTTAATGCTTCCCCATAATTCTGTATCTTCTTCACATATGTTAAAAATTGTTTTTCTACTTCATATGTAGCTACTGTCATCGTATAAAAACCTCCTTTTTCTACCTCAAACTTAATTCGACATAGAAATCTAAATTCCTTTTATAATAAAAAAAAGCTTGGCAAGCGCCAAGCTTTTTCCTTACAATTCTTTACCTTCTACTGGTAGTACGTTTTTCACCGCTTCTACCACTTTCTCATCTTCTGTATCAGATAAGAAGATTGATATAGCACCTTTATCGTCGCTCGTACGAATTAAACGTCCAATCCCTTGACGAAGACGTAAAATCATATATGGTACATCTACATCCCAGAATGGATCATTTACATGTTTACGCTTCGCTTCAAACACAGGATCGTTTGGAGGGAATGGTAATGACCAAATAATAACATGTGATAATGATGAACCAGGAATATCTAAACCTTCCCATAAATGAACGGCACAAAGCACAGTCTCTTCTTCATTTTGGAAACGAGAAACTAACTGACTAATTTCTTGATCCCCTTCATATAGGAACGGAACTGACATTTGTTCTTTACTTACATATTCTTTAAACGCTGCAAGCTCTTGTGTTGTACGGAATAATACAAGTGTACGTCCATTTGTCTTTTGTATATTTTCAAGTGTATATTGACACTTTCTTTCCCATTCATTTTCTTTCGTATGCGATAGTAGGTTTACTGCCATTTGCTCCTCATAATCAAACGGTGAGGCAACTGAGAATGATAAGTAATCTTTTACCCCTAGACTATTTGCCGTAAATGCGAATGAATCGTTGTTAGATAGTGTAGCAGAAGAGAAAATATATGGAATCTTCTTCGAGAATACTTTCTCTTGTAATACTTCTTCAACAGCACGTGGCATAATCACTAACGTGAAGGCTCCATCACCTTCTTCACCCCATGTAATTACATTTTTCTCGTGCATGAACAGACGAAGTGAATGTTCTAATACATCTAAATGTTCATCAACAATATTTAAATCATACGTGTTTACTGTATGCATTTCACTTTCAAATACTAATGCGTCTCCGACTTCACCGATTTTTGCATAAAGTCGCTTCGCTTCAGCAGTTACTTTTTCTGTCACAGTAATTTCTAAGCGATCAGAACCGGCGATTTCCTTTTTATTCTCTTGTAACACATCAAAAAATCGCTCTGTTTGCCAAATTGTTTCTTCTACTAAATGTGCAAACTCCTCACGAATATCGTTTTGCAACAATCTCGTTAAAAGTTGCTCCATCATCGTTTGCTTTAAACGATATGTTAAAGCTTTTTGAGCTGCATATTCTACAAGATGTCCTTCATCGAATACAACGCAGCTACTTTCTGGTAATAACGGAATTTGCCCTTCACGCTTACGAGCATCGTACGTCCAAATATGATCCATATAGAAATCTTGAGAACAAATAATTAAATCTGCTGCTTTACGATAATGCTCACGAGAAAGAGTCTGTCCACAACGGTGACGTGAATCACAAGTGAAGCAATCTTGGAAGTAATCCCAATTTACCTTTGACCATTCTTCGTCATTTAAAAGTGGAAATTCTTTTCTGTCACCATAGTGAGTAAAGTTTTGCATCGTACCATGATCGAATACAAACTGTGGTAATTCGTAATATACGTCTTCAATTACTTCTGGAGCTCGTCCACTCATAACATCTTCAAGTTTACGTAAGCATAAATAATTATCCATTGATTTTGCAAGCCTTACATCAACAGATAGCCCTAACGCTTCAGATAACTTAGCAATGTCCCCTTCTTCTTTTACAAGCTGCTCAATTAACGTTTCATCTGCACAAGCGATAATAGCTGGTTTTCCAGTATAACGCGCATAACAAATTGCATATAGAAGATATACAATTGTTTTCCCTGTTCCTACACCCGCTTCCGCGAACATTACTTTCTTTTCTTGGAAAGCACGCTCTAATTGAAACGCCATAAAAATTTGTTCATCACGCTCTTCAAAGCCTTTTTCCGGAAGGATGTCGTAAAATACATCTCCAATCCACTCATTCAACTTATCATAAAAATTGTCTTGTTTTCCTACTTCAAATGGTAATCTCTTCTCAGTAAACATCCTTAGCCTCCAACCAAAAAGTTTTTCTATAAAAAGATATAGCAACTGCTACTCATATGTGTGCAGCCACTTTCCCCTGTTGCCATACATAGAAATACACGAAAAAAAATTTTCCTTTCGAAAAAGGAAAATTTTCTTCTATATTAATGACTTTAAATACCGTTTATCAATTGCTGTTTCATGTGAAAGAGCTGACAAATATTCTTCTTGTGCTTTTTGTATTTCATCTACAATCACACTTTGACTATCCACTTCTTTTCCGAGCTCATCATACGTACGGTGAATAGCCTTTTGAATCATTGATAATTGGAAACTATCCATATCAGTTCCTCCTTTACGCATTACATAATAGCCAGTATATGCGTGCTGGAGGAGTTTTATACTATGAATTACGCGGTGGACGTTTTCCAAAGTACTGGTAGTAATCTGTACGGATAAATCCATTAAACAGCTTACGTTTCTTCGAAGCATCTTTTCCATAGCACTTCTCAAATGCTTCGTAACTTGTTAATACATATGCTGACCATGTATCTAATGGGCGGAATACTTGTCCCATTTCTTTATACAATTGTTCAACAAGTGCTTTTTCACTTAAACGTTCTCCGTATGGAGGATTCGTTACAACGTAGCCATAATCCTCTTTTGTTGTGAAATCTTTTACTTGCATTTGTTTAAATGTAATTAAATCACCTAAACCTACTTCTTCTGCGTTATCTTGAGCAACTCGAATCATACGATGATCAATATCTGATCCGATGATTTGCAGTGGTTGATTATAGTTCGCTAAATCTTCAGCTTCTTGACGAGCTTCACGCCAGTTTTGTTTACCTACCCAGCCCCACTCATCTGATGCGAAGCCACGGTTAAATCCTGGTGCGATATTTTGTCCAATTAATGCTGCTTCAATCGGAATTGTACCTGATCCACAGAAAGGATCCACGAAAGGACGATCTGGCTTCCAGTTTGTTAATTTAATTAAAGACGCGGCTAATGTTTCTTTTAAAGGAGCTTCCCCTTGATCCATACGGTATCCACGTTTATGAAGTCCAACACCGCTTGCATCAATTGTTAATGTTGCAATATCCTTGAGCATTGCAATCTCAATACGGAATAACGGACCATCTTCTTCAAACCAAGTTGTACGTTTATATGTTGTTTTTAATTTTTCAACGACAGCCTTTTTAACGATACGTTGGCAATCCGAAACACTGAATAATTCAGATTTTAAAGATTTACCGATAACAGGGAACTCACCGTTCTCTGGAATATAATCTCCCCAGTTTAATGCTTTCGTTTTCTCAAACAGCTCATCAAATGTTGTCGCTTTAAATTCGCCAACTTTAATTTTCACACGGTCCGCAGTACGTAACCATAAATTCGTGCGACAAATCGCCTTTTCATCTGCTTCAAATGTTACTTTGCTGTTTTCTACTTGGCACTCATAACCAAGATCACGAACTTCTCGAGCAACTAACGCTTCAATACCCATTGCCGCTGTTGCGATTAAAGTAACTTTTCCCATTTGCATTCACCTCTTATGTATAGTCAAACAATAATTAATAACAATTTTCCTTATTAATTATTACATTTTACGAAAAATTTTCTCATTAACCATTTTAACTCATAATTTATAACTTCATACAAATAAAAAGCCCTCCTCTAACAAAGGAGAGCTGAGTTATTTCATAGTTGGTTCATAACGTTCTGTAAGCCATGTTCTGTTCCTTTGTACTGCAAACGGCCCACGCCTCGTACTCCGGTGGCAATCATCTATCTACAGGTTATACAACCTGTCCTTTCCCATCGTTCATTTCCTTGGAAAAGATTCCCCTACCATTATTTGGGTTTCTCGCTCGTGGGGTTTACCTCGTTCCACTCCTATCATTTCTTCAAGGACTTCGTCACTGTGGCACTTTAAAGGTAGTCAAACCATATCCGAAAGGACTTAGGTTTTTTCCCTGCCGTTAAACCAGCCTTACAGCCAGAATACCCTAGCTTATGAATTGGCTAGGCACGAACACTACAGCCATCTCAGGCCGTGCGAGCATGGACTTTCCTCTACAACGTTGGCGTTGCAGCGATTACCCAAACGTTATGACATCCATTAGTATAGTGGAAACAAAAAGATTTTGCAATGTTTTTTTCTATGTAAAATGCTTTTACCTTTTTATCACCAAAAATTATTCGTATAACTTACTTCCAAATACAGCTTTTTCTAAATTAGATAGACGTTTTAAAATGTCCGTATTCGTGTTGTTATATACTGGTTGTGCAACTGGTGTTTGTACAGGTTGTTGTGGAGCTTGCGTTGCTACTAGTTTTTGTTCTTCTAGTTCACGCTTTAAACGAGCATTTTGTTGCTTTAATTGATCAAACTCCTTGTGGAAAGCCTCATAATCTTTAATGATCATATCAAGAAACTTGTCTACTTCTTCTTGTTGATAACCTCTCATACCTGTTTTAAATTCTTTTTCTAAAATATCTTTTGCTGTTAATTTAATTTTATCCGAAATCATTTTCTTCACCTCAAATTTTTGCCAAAACTTTCATTAACTAAATTTTTTCAGAAACAATGCTTTTTGTCAATCATATATACGAGTACTATATTACATATTACTCAGCATTATTCCATTGTTCCTCTTCTATTATATCTTGTAAATCGGAAAAAAGAATGAAATAACTGTGATAATTTTCTATTTCTCCTTTTTTCTTTGCTGCTTCTACAATATATTTAGGACTCCCTGGTTTTTCTTCATCATATACAGCTAAAAGAGCATCACTTTTTTCAATAAAAAATTGATTTTTTAATTTAAATTGCTCTGGGCTTTCATACTTCCGTTTCGTAATACTATCAATATGATCTGCTTGAGAGAGAATAAATTCGTAATACTCACGGTTATCTTCCTTCCAGTTTTCTTCTTGTTCTAAAAACGGAGTGAATACCGCTAATTTTAAATTTGGGTATTCTACTTGTATTTCAAAAACAACCTCAGCAGCCCATAATTCTACACCTAACTGGCCGCTTATTATAACCCACTCTAAACCATCTTCTACAAAAGCAGTTAATTTACGACGCAGCGCCTTTTTTATACATTCTACTCCTGGATGATCATTTTTAAATATTCCAAGTTCAAATGGCTTATATCCTGTTACTGCAATAACTTTCATATCAACACTCCAATTACAAAAAAAGAACTAGCATTTCGCTAGTTCTAACATATCATTTACTTTTTAAATATTCCACCAACGTTTGGTCCGATATTTGGACCTACTGGTGATACATTTGGTCCTGGTCCAAATGGTGATACATTCGGCCCTGGTCCAAATGGTGATACATTCGGTCCTGGTCCAAACGGTGATACATTCGGTCCTGGTCCGAATGGAGATATTTGATGGCCGTGGTGATGATGACCATGGCCACATGGTCCACATCCGCCGCCAAATCCGCCGCCAAATCCGCCGCCAAATCCACCAACAGATCCTGGATTAACAGGGTCTACAACATTTACATTCGAGTTTGTTTGCGGGAAGAAGTTTTGGTTTTTAATTTGTTGATGATGTACATGTGTTGTATGTGTTGGGAAGATGTGTGGCACCACCGTTGTTGAAAAAGAGTGTGTTACGCATTGTTTGGTCGGATGAACGACAGGAGCAGTTGTACAAATAGGTCCTACAGGCTTATGCCCTCCAAAACAAGGATGACAATGATGCATAGTTTTTTCTCTCCTCTCTCATAAAAAAAATCTGATTACACTTTACAGTATGAGAAAAGAGGGAAAGCCGTTTGTTATATATACCCATTTACTCCAAGGAAATTTGTCTAGTCCCTACTCTTCATATAAGATACTTTTTATAGACAACCCTCCAAAATTACTTACCAAAAAATCCTCCAACTTGCTTTACAATGCCTGTCACTTGATTCATCGCATTCATCATTTGTCCAGCTGTATTCATCATTTTATTTACATCATAGTTACCATCTGAATTTTTAAATTGGGAAACAAAACTAGAAAATTGACTTGGTTGCTGCTGTTGCTTTTGTTTATTTTGCGTCGGATACGGTTGTTTTGGTGGATAAAACATCGCTTGTTGATTTCCATAGGGAGATGGTGGTGGCATATAGTATTGTGAATTCATATAAGGTTGCTGCTGTTGATCCATATAGGGCTGCTGTTGTTGATTCATATAGGGTTGCTGCTGTTGCGGTTGATTCATAAACGACACTTCAAATGGCTGATAATAATTTTGATTTCCATAATGAGGCTCGAAAGGATACATATTATATCGTAAATATGTATCCTTATTATATTGGTACATATTTTGCTGTGCATATGGATTCGTTTGCTGATATACGTTAGGTTGTTGAAACATGCATTCTCTCCTCCTTCACATAAGTTTCTACATATATAATATGTACCTGCAAAATAATTTGTGTGACGGAGTATCTGTCTATTTTTGTCGGAAGTTTAAATTTTTAAAAAATTAAAAAAGAAAACCCTTCCATGCTATGATAATGAAGAAGAAGATTCTCATGGGGGAGGAATCAACATGGTATTAGGGGATTTAAAACAAGCGTTTTCTCAAAAAAAGGGGTATTACACAGAGAATGTAAATGAATTGTTAGACTTTGCGAGACATTGGTATCTCGAAGGAAAAATATGCATTTCAGATTACCGAACGTTAATAAAAGAATTAGAAATAAACGGTGCAACAAAACCTACAACAATGACAGAAGCATAAAAAAACAAGAGGGTTTCCCCTCTTGTTACTTACATTGCTCAATTATATTTTGCAAAGTATACGAAATGGCTTGATGTGTTTCAAAGAATCGCTTACCTTTTCCTTTATTTACAAAACATTGCAACACATTTGTTTGTAAATTATCGTACACTTGATCAATTTGCTGTACATGTATATACTTCGGTTTTTCTTCCTTAATCCATTTATACGCTAATTCTTTCCACACTTTTAATTCCTCATCTACCATATCTACAAATGGTTTCATATCCTTATAAAAATCATATTCAATCATTTCTCTTTTTTTCACATTCGCTTCATTATTATGCTGCATAAGTTTTTCCGAAGACTGTATTAATGCTTCATACTTCATTTTATTCCCACCTTATTATGCACTCACTACGACGTTTTGAAATGCCTTCACCCAATTCCCTTTTTCTTCGTGATGCACTAATTTATTTTCCATATGCTCAATATGCATTTCTGTTATTTCTATCTTGTTGCATATTTTTTCACTCTTATCCTTCAATGCATGATTCATTCTAATCCCTATATTCATTTCCAGCAAATCGAGAGAACTTAACATTTGATCCATCGTTTTCATTACATCTTCCTTCTGAACCATCGCCATATACAAAACGCCCCCTTCTTTGCTTTTCCTTTGTCATGTAATTTCGCCGAATGATTTCCCACTCCTGCCCACATGACAAAACTAGTTGTTATTCGTCAAAGAAATCATTTTGTATGTCATCTATAGAAATGGTAACAATACAAAAAGGAGGTGTATGAAGATGGCAAAGAACAAAAATGAAAAAAAGAAAAAACAAAACAAACAAAATAAACCCGAAACTGGCAATCCAAAGTTAGATGGTCCAAACTTCCCTGCTACATAAAGTAAAATTTTAATCAGTGGGGTCTGTTCATCTCCGACTGATTATCAACCCTCACCAATCGGGCTTTTACAAAAAGCTAATTTCTGAAGCATCCTTAATCTCTTATATTCATTAAGTTTTGAGATTAAATTTTTAGCACAAATGGCAGGATTACTTCACATTAAGAAGTCCCGTCTTCATAAATGAAGACGGGACTTCTTTTTTATTATATCACGAACTCTTCCATCCTTTTAACAAAACGATTTACAATAGAAGCAACATAGATTTGCTCTCTCTTTCTTTTATACCATTCTGTTATATCAACTTCACCCTTATACTCTTCTGGTAAAAATAGCTCATTTATTTCTGTATCTCTACAAAACCAATCTCTCATACTTATCCCCTTATGTGCAACAACAGGATAAACCTCTCTAAGGGCTGGCGTACAAGATTTTCTAGCTACTCTTACATAATATTCATAATCTGCTCTTGACCCTGTGTGTGTAGTTTGCAATGCAAACCTATGGAATAACCTTTTATAATCTGGATGAAACAGTAACTCCGCTAATTTCTTCCCTAGTTCTATACGCTTTTGTAACGTTTCAAATTGATAAACTGAAAAACCATACATATTCCCTTCAACGGTTGGAAAAATAACGGCACTAATATGAAGCATTTCTTGCAATTTAAAAAGTGCTGTATGGAATACATGTTTTTTAAAATATGCATTCTCAATAACTGGTTTTTGAATTTTATTTTGCTCATTTATAATAAGCGCTGTCATGAGCCTGTTTATATCTTTTTTCTCCCAAAAATATATCCATTCTTTTTCCATAAAAATTGATACGTTGAAATATTGTAACAAATAGAATAGTGGCACCTGCCTCCTCTTACTTTCTTCGTATAACAACAGCTGAGGAAATGCATCTAAAAAAATAATCCAATTCGCTTCTTCATACGTCAGAAACAAATGTTTTTTTACTTTTTGAGGTAAAACAGTAGCATAATACCTCCCTTCTAAATCAGTCATATTCCATCCCGCATTTCTCGAGACCATACTCGCTAAGAAGGCCCACCTGATTTCACTATTTCTTACATAATATTCTTGATAAGACTGTGTTCGAGAAATGTTGTCCATATTAGCTATTTCTATTTCCCTCTTAATGTTGTAAACGATTGTTTTTTCTTCTTCTGTACAGGCGATATTTTTACGATATTGTTTAATTTTTTCATAATCATTCCATGTAAACATGAAT
Organism: Bacillus sp. MN7755; assembly: GCF_054771475.1. NCBI lineage: Bacteria > Bacillati > Bacillota > Bacilli > Caryophanales > Bacillaceae > Bacillus > Bacillus sp. MN7755. Next base: position 559,770 of record NZ_BTRL01000008.1, on the reverse strand, counting down.
AAGTCATCATACCTTTCTTCAAAAAGGTCACATCTTTTTTCATTTTTTGTTATAATCACTTTTGTAAGTAATTCTTAACAAGTTGGGAGTGGACACAATATGACCATTCGTTACCCAAATGGAAAACGGTTCAATCAAGCTTCACAACCTCATAAAACACCAATTAAAAAACATACTTATAGTAATAGAGGTATGTCCCTTGAAGAGGAATTGAATGAAACAAATGAATATTACTTAACCCATAATATTGCATGTGTACATAAAAAACCTACACCTCTTCAAATTGTAAAAGTAGATTACCCCGCTCGAAGTGCTGCAGTGGTAAAAGAAGCGTATTTTAAACAACCTTCTACAACAGATTACAACGGTGTATACAAAGGGAAATACATCGATTTTGAAGCGAAAGAAACAAAAAATAAAACCAGTTTTCCACTTCAAAACTTCCACCTTCATCAAATTGAACATATGAAGCAAGTAATAGCTCATAATGGAATTGCATTTGTTATTATTAAATTTACACTTTTTGATGAGTTTTATTTATTAGATGCAAAACATATTATTGCGTTTTGGAATCGTCAAAATACTGGTGGACGGAAATCGATTACGAAAGAAGAAATAGGAGAGCATGGATCTTTATTATCATGCGGTTATCACCCTCGGATTGATTATATCCGTGTACTAGACACGGTTTATTTTTCGTGATAGAGTCATCACTAAGGCTCTTTTTTCGACTTTTGGGGAGAGAATGAAAGGTAGGAGAAAGTATAATGTCAGATAATTATCGTTCTCGTACAGAACGAAATCATGTAAAAAATCAAAATCAACAGCAAGAAACAAATAAAGAAAAAAAACCAAAGAAAAAAGGCTCCTTTTTTAAAAAATTCCTTATAGGTTGTCTACTTCTTGGTATCGTTGGTCTTGTTGCTGGCGTTTCCGCTTTCTTTGTTATGGTGAAGGACGCTCCAAAATTAGACAAATCAAAACTTGTCAATCCTTTATCAACAAAGTTTCTTGATAAAGATGGGAACTTTTTCTATGAATACGGTGCTGAAAAACGAACCCACGTTACGTATGATCAAATTCCAAAAGTAGTTGAAAATGCATTCCTTGCAACTGAGGATTCACGTTTCTATGACCATAATGGAATTGATTTTAAACGAACTACAAAAGCAGTTATGGAAAACGTCACTGGAGGTTTCGGATCTCAAGGTGGTAGTACGATTACACAACAAGTAGTCAAAAACTATTTTCTAACGATGGACAAAACTGCAAAGAGAAAAGTGCAAGAATGGTACCTATCTTACAAATTAGAGCAACAATACTCTAAACATGAAATCTTAGAAATGTACTTAAATAAGATTAACTTAGGTAACCGTTCGTACGGTATTTCAACAGCAGCAAAAAAATATTATAACAAAGATTTAAAAGACTTACAGTTACATGAAGCTGCGATGCTCGCTGGTTTACCCCAAGGTCCTAATATTTATGATCCAACAAAAAAAGACAACGTTGAACGAGCTACACAACGTCGTAACGTCGTATTATCATTAATGAATCGACATGGTTATATAACAAAAGACGAAATGAATAACGCAATAAAAATCCCTGTAACTGAAGGTCTTCAACCGTCTTCAGAAGTAACCGAGATGAAGTATCAAGCATTTTTAGATGCTGTTGTAACAGAAATTGAAAAAGAATATCCTGATATAAATATTGGTTCAGATGGTTTAACAATTCATACAACACTTGATCAAGATGCTCAAGATTACGCTGAAAAAATTATGGATGGCAACCTTATTAAGTATCCAAGCGACCAATTCCAAGGATCATTCGTATTTATGGATACAAAGTCTGGAGAAGTTCGAGCAATTGGGGCTGGGCGCAAAGACAGTAAGTCTACTTTCAAAGGTCATAATATGGCAACTGATTTAAAACGCCAAGTTGGTTCAACAATGAAACCAATTTTCGACTATGGTCCAGCATTCGAGAATTTACAATGGTCTACATACCATCAATTAAACGACTCAGAGTATACGTATTCCAATGGAAAGAAAATACGAAATGCAACAAAGAGTTACAAAGGTGACGTTTCACTACGTGAAGCTTTGAAAAAATCATTAAACATCCCAGCTTTAAAGACAGCTCAAGCGGTTGGACTACCGAAGTCACAAGCGTTTGCTGAAGGCTTAGGTATGACCTTTAAAGACGGCAAAGTATATGAATCAACAGCAATCGGTAGTAACGATAGTTCTCCATTACAATTAGCAGGTGCATATGCAGCCTTTGGTAATGATGGTAACTATAATAAACCGCACTTCGTAAAAGAAGTCATCTTCCCCGACGGGACAAAGAAAAGTTTTAAACCGAAAGAACAACGAGTGATGCAAGACTACACAGCTTACATGGTTACTGACGTTCTTCGTGACGTAGTAAAACCTGGTTCTGGTGGTACAGGTCCAACAGCATACGTTTCTGGTGTTGACGTAGCTGGTAAAACAGGGACACAAAACTTTGATGAAGACGTTCTTAAAAAATATGATATTCCAGCTGATGCAAACAGAGATAGCTGGTTCGCTGGATATACACCGCAGTATACAATGGCAGTATGGACTGGTTACGAAAAGGATGGTCCAGAAAATTACATTGGCGATCGCTCTACCAGAATTGCACAACAAATGTTCCAAGTAATGATGAGCAAATTCGCTACAGATAACTCCCGTTTTGAGCGTCCTTCTTCTGTACAAGAAATAAACGGAGAGTTATATGTAAAAGGTGCGAAAAAAGATGCAATTAAACAAATTAAAGTAGATGCACCTAGTGGTCTTAATGTCAATTTCGATGGTGCTAGCACAGTTACACTAAACTGGTCTGGACCAGCAGAGGTTGATGCATATGCAGCAAGCTATAAAGCGACAGACGGTTCAAGTGGTAGTTTATCAATAAAAGGTACAACAGCTACTCTTGGCGGTATTAAACCAGGCGTTACTTACAGCTTCTCTGTAGTAGCGAAAAAAGGTACTGGAACAAGCCCTGCAGTTGGTGCATCCTTCACTGCGCCTGGAGGAACTCCAGACGCGAAGAAAGCTGACGAAGAGGCTAAGAAGAAGGCTGACGAAGAAGCTAAGAAAAAAGCTGATGAGGAAGCACAGAAAAAAGCTAATGAAGATAAACTAAAACAAGACGAGGCTAAGAAAATAGCTGATGAAGAAGCTAAGAAAAAGGCTGATGAAGAGGCTAAGAAAAAGGCTGATGAAGAAGCTAAGAAAAAGGCTGATGAAGAAGCTAAGCAGAAAGCTGACGAAGAGGCTAGAAAAAAGGCTGATGAAGAAGCTAAGAAAAAGGCTGATGAAGAAGCTAAAAGAAAGGCTGATGAGGAAGCTAAGAAAAAGGCTGATGAGGAACGCAAACAACAAGAACAGCAACAACAGCACCAGGATACTGGAGGAGATACTACTCCTCACGCAGACGGAAATGTTGTTACAACAGAGTCTTAATAACAAAAAAGAAGTCCTTTCTCTTAACGAGAAAAGGACTTCTTTTTTGTTATCATTTTCTTTACATATAGCTTTTCTATTTCAATATACAACTGTGCTAACTGAATATAAGAATGATAATTATTTGGTTTCTTTATAATGAACGAATACCGCTCCATAAAATTAACTGGTTGTACTTCCAATTTACTCGTGTAATCTTCCATTTCATCCAAACTATGAACAGGTTGCTCATTTAACCAATATACAATTGATAACAAATGCGCTGCAAAAAGAATCATCGGACCTTCAGCTTCTTGTTTCTTTCTGTTTCGAAATAATGCGGCAATGTCTTCATGCTTATTTTTCCATACATTCAACATTACCGGAATACTATTTTCAATTTCATTCCACGGCTCATATTGTCTTTCAATATCAAATATAAAGTAAGTACATTGTATGATTTCTTCAAAAGACTGTTCTGTATGATACTCAATTGAATTTATACTTTCTTTAAAAAATGGTAAGTACCGAAATTCTCTCGGTACTTCTATAACTCGCTCCATCCTTTATTTCCCCTTCATTCGCTTCTTTCCTTCTCGACACACTTCTAGCAATCGACACTCTTCACACTGTGGTCGCTGTGCTTTACAGTGATAACGTCCAAAGAAAATCAAACGGTGATGTGTAACGCCCCATTCATCCATCGGAATTTTCTTCATTAATGTTTTTTCGACTTCTAATACAGAGTCTTTCCATCTACAAATCGCTAATCGTTTGCTCACCCGCTCTACATGCGTATCGACAGCAATTGCCGGTATTCCAAAAGCTACCGATACTACAACATTCGCTGTCTTCCGTCCTACACCTGGTAACTTCGTAAGCTCATCTCGATCTTTCGGCACTTCCCCATTGTAATCATCTAATAACATTCGGCACAATTTTTGAATGTTTTTCGCTTTATTTCTATACAATCCAATAGAACGTATATCTTGTTGTAACTCTTCTAGAGAAACACTTAAATAATCTTCTGGTGTTTTATATTTTCGAAATAAATTTTTCGTCACTTTATTTACAAGTGCATCTGTACATTGTGCAGATAATGCTACCGCTATTACTAGTTCAAACGGATTATCATGAATTAATTCACAATGTGCTTCTGGGTACATATCCGCCATTGTGTCTAAACAATAGCGGATTTGCGTTTTATTTAACATATACTTCCTCCTACATTACTGCTCCAACCAATTATAAAAAGGCACTTTTCCAGTAAATTTCGTCTCTTGTTTTGTCGTTTGCTGTGTTCGTTGTTGATTTGCTCTAAATTTTCGTCCTTGATTTTGGGCTTGATCTACTGTTTTAATACCATTCTTTTTCCACTCAAATAAAATGCGATCAATATATCGGAAATTAAGCTTACCACTCATTACAGCTTCCCTGAGGGCCGCTTGAATTAAATTCGGATGATGTTGATCTTGATCTTCCCACATCCCCAACGTTTCACATTCAAATGGAGAAAGTGGTCTTCCAAATTCTTTTTCAAATACTGTATATAAATTTACTTGCAGTTGTTTTATTTCTTTTTGTTCTTCCTCTATTGATTCATTCATTAAGAAATGCAATATTTTTTCCCATAGTGGTTGTAAAGAATAACTTTCACACATCATCGCTTCTGATCTTTGTCCACCTTCTAGTGATAAAAAACCTTTTTGAATCAATGTCTGAATTACTTCCATACATTTCATTTCAGTAATCGTCATCCGTTCTGAAATCTCTGACGGAGTCGGAAACGAATTGCCCGATTCTAAAAATGTGTGTACATGAAGTACAACCATAAATTCCGTTTCATTTAACCCTAATTTTTTATAATGCATCATAAGTAATTTTGGAATTGCAATGCTTCCCTGTTCAAACCACTGTAACATCATTTTCTTTTTCATCACCAAACACCTCGCTCTCTAGTATAACACACCTTTCGCTAATTCTTTTTGCCACAATTCGTCAAAAAAAACCTCCCTATCATGTAGGAAGGTTTTTTGTATTGCGTTAATAAAATATACAATTAAGCTTGCACTTTACTTTTCATAAACGTATGAATGCGTTCTAATGCTTTCTCTACTTGTTCAAGAGATGTCGCATATGATAAACGAACGTTGTTTGGAGCACCAAATCCTGTACCTGGTACAAGAGCCACTTTTTCCTCTTCTAATAGAGCTTTTGCCCAATCATCAACAGTTTCATATCCTGATAAAACTACCGCTTCTTTTACATTAGGGAATAAGTAAAATGCACCTTGTGGTTTAATGCAAGTAAAGCCAGGGATTTGAATTAATTTATCATAAATAATGTTTAATCTCTCTTCGAATGCTTGACGCATTGTTTCTACAGGTTCTTGTGAGCCTGCATATGCCGCGATTGCGCCGTATTGAGCGATTGAAGTAGGGTTTGACGTGCTATGACTTGCTAAGTTCGTCATCGCTTTAATAAGCTGCTTATTTCCTGCTGCATATCCAATACGCCATCCCGTCATAGAATGAGATTTAGATACACCATTAATAATAAGTGTTTGTTCTTTTAATGCATTAGAAAGCTGGGCAATTGAAGTATATTCTGCTCCACCATAAATTAATTTTTCATAAATTTCATCTGAAACGATTAAAATATCATGTTCTAAACATACTTCTCCAAGCTGTTGTAATTCTTCTTTGCTGTAAATCATTCCTGTTGGATTGCTCGGTGAATTAATAATAACTGCTTTCGTTTTCTCTGTAATTGCCTCACGCAGCTGCTTTGCTGTAATCTTGTACTCATTGTCTTCCATGCCTTCTACATAAACCGGCTTACCTCCAGCGAGTTTTACTTGTTCAGGATAACTTACCCAGTAAGGCGTTGGGATGATAACTTCATCTCCTTCATCAAGTAACACTTGGAATAATGTATATAATGCATGCTTTGCGCCGTTACATACAATAATTTCAGACGGATCATACGCAATTCCTTGATCGCGAGTAAACTTCTTCACAATTTCTTGTTTTAACGCTTGTAATCCACCTGTTGGTGTATACTTCGTATGTCCTTCTAACATCGCTTTATGTGCGGCATCCATAATATGTTCTGGCGTATTAAAATCAGGTTCTCCTGCCCCTAATCCAATTACATCATGACCTTCTGCTTTTAATGCTTGTGCCTTTGCTGTAATTTCTAAAGTTGCAGATGGTGTTAAAGCAGCTACTCGCTTTGCTAATTTCATTTGTAGTTCCCCCTACATCTATTTTTCAATGCTATATCGTTTTAAAAACTGACCATCTTGAAATGCAAGATTGTAGTAACTATAACGATTGTCATCATCAATATATGTAACTTCCCATAGTGGTATATTGTTTTCAACGCCTAATTTTACTTTTAAAATTTCTTTAGGCTTACTTTTGGGCTCTTTACTGTCATCTCCGACTTGTTCAATCGTTCTTTGTAAAGCCTCTTTTTCAGAAATACCTTCACTCTTTTTCCTTACTATTGTTTCCCCTTTTTTCTCAGGCACCCAAACGATAAGTTGTTCTCCTTTTTCATCTGTACCTTGTACGACTGTATATGAAGATTCTCCGTTATAATAATCAACAGATTTTACTTTTGTAAGCTTTGCCTTTTCTTTCGCAATTTCTACAGATTTTGCCTCTTTAGGAAGTTTCTTTTCCATTGCTTTATTATAAACATACGCCCCATATATTCCGCTAGCAACGATTACGATAATGATTGTAAAGATCCACTTTTTCATTTTATCACTACGTTCTGTAAATCGTAAATACAGCTGTTTCTTTATCTTTTTCGTCTAATGCTAATCCGAACATGAGGTCCTGCTCTTTTAACGTACGATTCAAGCTATCAACAATTTTATACAAGTCAGACGAATATTTAATACGCGTCGTTGATAGGACTTCGATTTTCTTATCCATGAAAAAACTCCTCCGTTACACAAAAATTTCTAATTATAGAAGAACGCAATGCGGTTACAATAAGAGTACATTCTTTACAACCCCTGCTTCATCACCCATCTATTATAGCAGGACATGTACAGCAAAAAAAGGTTTCAAGTCGAAAACCAATACATTTTGTATACAAGAAGTAAGAAAAATAAAATTCCTCCTACCCACATTTTTTACGCCTGAAGATTAAATGTACTTCAGGCGTATTTTTCTTCCAATTTTATTCAGTTGGCCGTTCCTTTAATTGTTCTAACAATTCTTCTAAAGAGCCTTCATAGAGCGGGACAGTTGGAATTGATTGCAAAAAATGTTTCCCATAGGAAGAGCTTGTCAAACGACGATCTAATACAAATACTGTTCCAGTATCTGTACTCGTTCTAATGAGACGACCAAACCCTTGTTTGAAACGCAGTATCGCTTGCGGGAGTGCTAACTTAGCGAATACGTCCTCTCCTTGATTTTTTAACCATTCTCCTTTTGCTTCTATCATCGGTTGATGAGGAGGCGTAAAGGGAAGCCGGACAATTACAAGACAACTAAGGGCATCTCCAGGTATATCGATCCCTTCCCAAAAACTACTTGTTCCTAACAAAATTGATTTGTCGAACTCTTGAAACTTACGAATGAGACGACTTCGGCTCTTATTATTCACACTTTGCGTTAATAATAAATACCCTTCTAACTCCTCGTCATTTTTCAAATTCGTATACGCTTCTTTCAACATCTCATACGAGGTGAATAAAACGAGCATTCTACCTTTTGTAGCTTTCGCTATTTTTGCAATATGTGCTGACACAGATTCAATATATTCTTCATTACTTGCTTTCTTAATAAAAGGCACATCAGTTGAAACCATTAATTTCATCTGTTCTTCAAAACGGAATGGTGACGGAACCTGTAATGTATTAGGAGCAAAATCATGTAAACCTAGCTCTTCTTTTATATAGGCAAATGAATCGTTTACTGTTAACGTTGCTGATGTGAAAATAACACTCTTTTTCTGTGTTAAAAATTCATCAGCAAACCTTTCACCAATATGAACAGGTTGCCCATATAAAACAGTTGAATGAATAGTTCCCTTCGTTTCAGTCTCCATCCATGTCACATATGAATTTTTTTCTAAAATGAGTAATTGTAAAGCTTGTGCCATCTTTCTCAACAACTCAATTAAATGCATAAATTCACCAGTAACAACATGCATTTCCCATTCTATTTTACTTTGCAATATATCAACTTGCTTCTCAAGTGTAGTCAATAATTTTCTTATATCATATACAAAACGATTTGTTAACTCGGTAATGCTATCCCATAACTTACCTTTCTCTACTTCTGTGTTATATCGATAAATGAGTGGCATATTGCTTATCCCTTGTTCCTGCTTTGTTTGTTTAAAGATGAACGCACGTAACATTTGGAATAGCTCATCCGCATCAAATTTCAATTCCTTCAAACTATGACTCACCATCCGGAAAGTCGAACGAGAGGCTTGTTCTGATTTTTTCATCATTTTATATACCTTAGAAAGTATATCATCTGTTTCTAGCGTACCAAGACGAGATAAAACTAGTTGGAAATACATACAGGAGAACTGTTCACCTAATGTTCTACTCGCCGCTTCCTCGATATGATGAGCCTCATCAAAAATAATATGTTCACATGAAGCAAACAATGGTTCTTCACTTGAAAAATCTTGAAATAATAACGCATGATTTGTAATAACGATATCTGCAAATAACGCTTTATTCTTTGCTCGTTGATAAAAACAACGACTAAACCAGTTACTTTGCATCCCGCCCGGACTATGTACATCACTACAAATACGGTTCCAAAGTAACTTTCCGCCCTCAGGAATATTTAATTCATCCCGATCGCCAGTTTCCGTTTGTAATAACCACACTAAAATTTTTGCCTTTGTGAGCGCCATATCATAATTTTTCTCTTCCTCTTGCAAAGCATATTCAAATTTATGTAGGCAAAGATAATGCTTTCTTCCCTTCAAAAGAGCTACTTCAAATGAAAATGGCATTATTTTCTGTAATAATGGAATTTCTTTTTCTAGTATTTGCTGTTGCAGTTGTACAGTTTGGGTACTTATGATGACAGGTTCTTCTTTTTTCTTTGCAAAATAAATACTTGGAAGTAAATATGCAAGAGTCTTCCCTGTTCCTGTTCCTGCTTCAATTAGGGAAAACCTAGAATCTCTTAGTGCTGTATATATTTCCTTCATCATAATTTGTTGGCTTTCTCTTTTTTCAAACTTTGGCATATTCAATGCAAGTTTATCGATTGTCTTATGCAAAAAAGCATCAAATTTAGATGAACATGTTTCACTGAGATTTAAAGAATAATTCCGTTTTCGAAGCGCAATATTTCGATACACTTCATACCCCTCTGCCGCTTTTTTACCATGCATCATTTTCTTTAAAATATTTTCAGAAAGTACATCCGCAATATCACTTTGAAAAACATCGCTCAATTCATAAAGCGATTGCAAGGTGACAAGTGGTAACTTTTCAATTTCATTTAAAAATTGTAAAAACAATTCCGCTGTAGCAAGAGCATCACTATCCGCACGATGCGGTTGATCGTGCTCTAGTTCATGTTGTTTAGCTAAATCACGTAATTTATAACTATCAGCCGTCGGCAATAGAATTTGTGCCAACTCAACTGTATCAACTTTTGGACAATGTACTTCTGTATATCCAGCCCGCCTTAATTCTTCCGTTAAAAAATTCCAATCAAAGTGAACGTTATGTGCAACGAAAGCTGCACCTTGTAATAGCTCAACAACCATCGGGGCTACATCTTGAAATAACGGGGCTTGCTTAACCATACCCTCATCAATCCCTGTTAGTTCTGTAATAAATGGTGGAATCTCTCTCTTCGGATTAATAAAAGATGAAAAAATCTCCAATATCTCTCCATCTTCCACTACAACAGCTGCAATTTGGGTAATTTTATCCTTCCCATCCTTCCAGGAGTTCCCTGTCGTCTCTAAATCCACAACGACATAACGCTTACTCATATATGTAACACCTCAATTTCTTACCTATCAAACACAAAATTATATAATGTTACTATACCACGTTTTATCTCATCTTAATGAAAAGATGCACAAAAAAGCTATCTCTGTAATAGAGATAGCCTTCCTACTTATAATATCGTACCCGCTTTTTCAGCACCTAACATTTCAATAATTTGATTATCATCGTCTAATACTGCAATTTTCGGCTCTTGTTTATGAATATTTTCTTCTGCCACTAAACCGTAGCAAATAATAATAACTTTATCCCCTGGCTGTACCAGCCTTGCAGCTGCACCATTTAAACAAACAACACCGCTACCGCGTTCTCCTTTAATAACATATGTCTCTAAGCGAGCACCATTATTGTTATTTACAATTTGTACTTTTTCATTTTCTACAATATTTACTGCATCCATTAAATCTTCATCAATTGTAATACTACCTACATAATTTAAATTTGCTTCTGTTACTGTTGCGCGATGTAACTTCGCTCTCATCATTGTGCGAAACATAGATGCTCCCCCTTAGTTCACCTTTAATGTTATATTGTCAATTAATCGTACATTATCAAATTTGACTGCAATTGCTAAAATAATTCGTCCTTCAATTTTATCCATTACTTGTAATGAAGGATAGGCATATAAATCAGCATAATCTACGGTGCCTTTCGTATACGTCGCAATATACTCTTTCACAAGAGTTGTAATGATTTCTGAATTACGTTCGCCTGCCTCAATTCTTTCTTTCGCTATACATAGGCTGCGGTATAAATGAGGAGCCTCTTCACGCTCTTTTTGTGATAAATACACGTTACGAGAACTTTTCGCTAATCCATCTTCTTCCCTTACAATATCAACTGGTACGATGGTAACCGGAATATTAAAATCAGCGACAAATCCTTCAATGACAGCAACTTGCTGTGCATCTTTCATACCGAAATAAGCACGCGTTGGCAATGTAATATTAAATAGTTTCATTAATACAGTCGCAACACCAGCGAAATGACCAGGTCTTTGTTTACCGCATAATACATCGGTACGCTTCACAACTTCTACCGTTGTCGTTTGTTCTACTGGATACATTTCTTCTACGCTCGGATAAAATAAATAATCTACACCGTTTTCTTTTGCTACATTCTCATCTCTATCAATATCACGAGGGTATCGATCTAAATCTTCATTCGGCCCAAACTGTAGCGGATTGACAAACACGCTTAAAACTACAATTTCATTTTCTTCTCTTGCCTTACGTAATAAAGTCGCATGCCCTTCATGTAAATAACCCATCGTTGGAACAAAACCAATACTTTTTCCACTTGTACGCAATTCGTTTGTAATTTGCTGCATCTCTTGCACTGTCGTTACGATTTTCATTATTGGTTTCCTCCGTATAACGCTAAGCATTCTTCCTCTTTCATTGTGAACGAATGTTTTTCTTCTGGAAATTGTCCTGTCTTTACTTCAGCAACGTATTGTGAAATTCCGCGCACGATCTCCTCTTGAACAGACGTATATTGCTTCACAAATTTAGGAACACGATTTACGCCGTATGAGATAAGATCATGATAAACAAGCACTTGCCCATCTACTTTTTGTCCTGCCCCAATCCCGATTGTTGGAATTGTTAATTGCTCTGAAATAAGTTCTGCTAACTGCATTGGTACACACTCTAACACGAGTGCAATTGCACCAGCTTCCTCACATTTCTTCGCATCTTCTATTAATTTTTTTGCACTTTCAGCGTCTTTTCCTTGTACTTTATATCCACCTAGCACTCCTACAGATTGAGGAGTTAAACCTAAGTGCGCCACGACAGGAATTCCCGCATTCGTCAAATAGTGAATAGTCGATATCACTTCTCCCGCACCTTCTACCTTCAGTGCATGGGCACCACTCTCTTGAACGATGCGGCGTGCATTCACCATCGTATCTTGTAACGACACATGATACGACATAAATGGCATATCAGTTACAATAAACGTCTCTTTTGCTCCGCGGCGTACAGCTTTCGTATGATGAATCATATCCTCTACTGTTACAGGTACTGTTGAATCGTAGCCAAGTACAACCATCCCGAGAGAATCTCCAACTAGAATCATATCAACTTCAGCTTCTTCTGCTAATTTTGCAGATGGATAATCATACGCCGTTAGCATTGTAATCGGCTCACCTTGCTCTTTCATTTTCAAAAAATCTGTTTTTGTTTTCAAAAACTACTCCTCCTTTATGCAGGAGAGAGGAGATGGCCGAAATCATATAAAAAACCCCTCTGGCCATAAAAGGGCAGAAGGGTTGTGTGTTAGTCGGCATTATTCATCCCTCTGTCCCAGTCCGTTATTGGATCAAGGCAGAATCCAAGTTATTATTTTTCGTATTGCTTCGAATCATGGTGCAGTTCGCTCTGATACTGCCCACATTCGAACTAATTATAGCAAACTCCGAAAAGAAATTACTACATTTTTTTGAAAAAATAATTTTTATCCTCATTACGGTATGTGAAATTTTAAACATAAATCAACCACAGAAAGATAAACAACTTTTTACATGCATAGTATAACTCTTAAAATAATGATGCAGGTTAATTGAGGAAACATACTTACAAAAGGAGAATTGCGAATGTCTATAAACAAATGGTTATTTCGATTCATCGGTTTGCTTGTGATGAGTGTAGGGATGATAACTTTTAGCTCCTTCCATGCATATGCCTCAGTTAACACCGTAACACAACCTATCGATTCAACGAAAGTAATTGAGGTCGAACTAAACGATGATTACTTTCGTCCAAACGTCATCACGATTCCAATTAAAGAGTCAACAACATTGTTATTAAAAAACAAAGGTAAGAATGAACATACCTTTACAGTAAAAAAACTCGATATTGATGTCGTAGTCGAGTCGGGAAAAGAAAAAAGCATTACAGTGAAACCTAAAAGTACTGGTACATATGAATTAATATGTCGGTACCATCTCCTGAAAGGAATGGAGGGCAAAGTAATCGTCAAATAACAAGTATAGGCAACCAGACGATATTCAAAAATTGATTATTGTATTACAAACTCAGCTCAAAAATATTGTAATAAAAAAAGAAGTTCCAAAAGAGGAACTTCTTTTACTTAATTTCGATATCCGCAGAATGAATGTGATGTACTTTTCCTTCATGGTCCTCTAGAAGTAATACACCCTCTTCTGTAATTCCTTTTGCTAGCCCTGTAATCGACTGTCGCATCGTTCGAGCGGTAATTTCTTTCCCTATGCTCACAGCGTAGCTTTCCCAAAGGATTTTAATGACAGAGAAACCATTTTGTAAATACTCTTCATATAATTTTTCTAGTTGTAAAAAGATTTGTTGCATAAGCTCTGCACGAACAATTGGCTTACCTGCTTCAATCGCCAAAGAAGTAGCAATATGCTGAATTTCCTCATCAAAATGTTCTTGTTTTTGATTCGCATTAATACCAATTCCCATAATGACAGCATTGATTTTATCAGGATCCGCCTGCATTTCTGTTAATATACCTACAGCCTTTTTCCCTTGAATTAAAATATCATTTGGCCATTTTATTCCTACGTTTACACCCGTACATTTTTCAATTGCTTGCGCAACGCTAACAGCCGCTAACAAAGTAAGTTGTGGTGCATGATGAACCGGGATTGACGGACGTAAAATAATACTCATCCAAATTCCTGTCCCTTTTGGTGAATGCCATTTTCTACTTAAACGACCTCTACCCGCTGTTTGTTCTTCTGCCACAACAATTGTTCCTTCTTCTACACCTTCATAAGCAAGTTTTGCTGCAATATGCTGCGTAGATTCAACAGACTCTTCAAAATACACTGTTCTACCAATATGTTTCGTTTGTAATCCTAACTGAATTTCATTCGCAGTCACTTTGTCCGGCTTACTCGCAATTCGATAGCCTAATCGACGTACAGCTTCAAGTTCGTAGCCCTCATTACGAAGGTCCTCCATATGTTTCCACACAGCGGTTCTCGAGCAACCAAGTTTATCACTAATCGTTTGGCCAGATACAAACTCGCCATCCGCTTCAGAAAAAACTTGCAATAACTGCTTTCTTATAGTAGATTGCATTCTTGCAGCCACTCCCTTATACACTCTTTCTCATTAACTACGTTTCCTTGTACGATTGCTTCTTCAATCTTTTGAATCATTTCAGCAACCCACGGACCAGGCTTTTTATTTGCCCAGCTTAATAAATCATTCCCAGTCACATTCATTTCTTGACGACTCTTTATTGGCAATGATTGCAACAATGTTTGTACTCGTTTAACAGATGTACAGTCATAACTTTCAATCATCGCTTCATATACTCTTTCAGCCATTTCAGCGATATGAATTCCCGTTTTATAGAGAAGGACCGTATCCCACTCCTTCTCTTTTCTCGTACGGATTGCCAATAAAACTGCAACAATATCTTTTATTTTTTTATTCGAAAACTTCCATTGACGTAAAAATACCGATGGATGCTCTTCTCCGATACAATATAAGAAAAATGCCCATGCCTCGATATCCGTCTCAAAAGAATCCCATTCATACTGCGTAGCTTTTAACAGTCTCTCCTCTGACATTTGTAAATATGGTAGATGAGAAAATAGCTTCGTTTCTACTAATTCCTGTAAGCCCTTCACGCAATATGTACCCGTTAACAGTTTCTCAAACTCCACTGTAATTCGTTCAATCGCTATATGTTCTAGTAAATGTCCATATGTTTCAATTGCTTGCTTCGTTTTTGTTTCTAAAGAAAATCCTAACGTACTTACAAACCGAATACCACGCATCATTCGTAAGGCATCTTCTTGAAAACGATCAGCAGCATCTCCAACTGTCACAATTTCTCTCTTTTGAATCGCTTCCTGTCCGGCAAATAAGTCCACCATTTCGCCTTCTTCTGTCATAGCAATTGCATTCATTGTAAAATCACGACGTTTTAAATCCTCTTCTAATGAACGAACAAATTGAACACTACTAGGTCTTCGAAAATCTTCATATTCGCTTTCTGTTCGAAAAGTGGTTACCTCATAAGGCTCACCATTTTCTACAACAATTACAGTTCCATGCTCAAGACCAACAGGCACATGTCTTGGAAATATAGCCATCACTTCTTCTGGTAAAGCAGATGTCGCAATATCAATATCTCCAATTGGCCTATCGATAATGAGATCTCTTACACTCCCACCAACAAAGTAAGCCTCATGTCCTTGTTGCTTTAATGTCTCAATAATAGAATTAGCTTTTTTAAATCTTTCCATTTTTGTCATCCCTTAGCACATCATAGTAAATCGTTTCATATTGTGAGACGATTTTTTCCGAGCGGAACTGCTCGTAAACACTTTCTCTTGCTCGTTCTCCCATATTACGGTGAAGTTCCTCATTCTTTAATAGCTGAATGGCTTGATTGGCCACTCCCGTTGCATCGCCAAATTCACATAAATACCCTGTTTCACCATGTTGAATGACTTCTGGAATACCTCCAACCCTTGTTCCAATACAAGGTACACCACATGCCATCGCTTCTAATAAAACAAGACCAAAACTTTCCTTCTCCGATAGAAGCAACATTAAATCACTCATCGCAAGTAGTTCTGCAACATTATCTTGCTTTCCTAGGAATAAGACGCGATCTTCAATATGTAAATTTTTCACTAACTGTAAAATCGTACAAAACTCTGGTCCATCCCCAACAAGAAGCAACTTCGCATCTACTTCTTGAACAATTTTAGCGAATGCATGAACAACATCCTGTACACGTTTCACCTTCCGGAAATTTGAAATGTGAATAATTATCTTTTCACTCTCACTAATACCGTATTCTTTCTTTAATTGAGACATATCACGCTTGAAATATACACGTTCGTCTATAAAGTTATATACAGTTTGAATTTCTTTATTTGGTTTTACAAGCTCATGCGTTTCGTTAATTAATGAATGCGAGACAGCAGTAACAACATCAGACTGCTCAATACCAAAACGAATCAAATTATTTAACGAAGGGTCGGAACCTAACACAGTAATATCTGTTCCATGCAAGGTTGTAACAATTTTAATACGCTCTCCAATCATTTGTTTCGCTAAATAAGCACAAATTGCATGCGGGATTGCGTAATGCACATGTAAAATATCAAGGTTTTCTCGTTGTGCAACCTCTGCCATTTTACTTGCTAACGCTAAATCGTACGGTGGATATTGAAATACAGAGTATTGATTTACCGTCACTTCATGAAAATAAATGTTTGGATACACTTTATTTAACCGGAATGGTAAACCCGATGTAATAAAATGAATTTCATGCCCGCGTTCCGCCAATTGCTTTCCTAATTCTGTTCCAACAACTCCAGAACCACCTACAGAAGGATAACATGTAATACCTATTTTTAATTTCATTTACATCCCCCTATTAAATCAGCATGTAATAAAACCGGTTTCTTACTCATAAACCCTTCGGCATACAAGGCACCAACTTCTTTCCCAAACATCTTCTCACGAGCAACCACAGTTTCAACATAACCTTCTGTTAATGGCGTTTTCACACCATCACTCCCTGTTGAAAACTGACTTTCATACGCTTCTAATGCTTCCACTTTGATAGAAAGGTACTCACTAATATCTATACAAAAATTCGGCTTATGAAAACCATTAATCATATAATTATAAAAAGACTCCACACGATGTGGTGGAAGTTCTGGCATATATTTACGAATCCCAGCTGAAAAAATAGCCTCTTCCACAAGCTTTGCACAATTGGCATGGTCTGGATGACGATCTTCATAATACGGCGCAAAAACTAGTTTTGGTTTATATGTACGGATCACCTTTACAATTTCACGTATATATTCTTCTCTCATATACAAACCACGGTCTGGCATCGCTAAATTCAGTCTCGTTTTTACTCCCATTATACGAGCAGCGACCTTTGCTTCTTCTTTTCTCAACTCTATCGTTCCATTAGAAGAAAGATCAGCCTCTGTTAAATCACAAATACCTACTTCATACCCTTGCTTCGTATATTTAGCAATGGTACCAGCCATGCCGATTTCAACATCATCGGCATGGGCACCAAACGCTAATATATGTAATCCACTCATAATTGTTCCCCTCATTTTCTAAACTTGCGGTAATCTAAATCTCCTCGCTCTAATGCATGCATTAACATTTCAGCACTTGCCATATTCGTTGCAAGTGGAATCGCATATACATCACATAAACGAAGTAATGCATTTACATCTGGCTCATGCGGCTGAGCAGTTAGTGGATCTCGGAAGAAAATCACCATGTCCATATCGTTTTTTGCAATCATGGCACCGATTTCTTGATCGCCACCAAGAGGACCCGACTGATATCTTGTTACAACTAAGCCAGTTGCCTCCATAATACGAAGTCCTGTCGTTCCTGTTGCAAATAATTCATGCTGTTCAAAAATCGGTTTATATGCATACGCAAACGAAACCATATCATTTTTCTTTTTGTCATGTGCGATTAAGGCAATTTTCATCCGTTGTCTCCCCTTTAGTCGATAATATTTTCTAAACCGTACACAAGATGATCTAGATTCATTACTGTATCAATTGATAGTTTTACACCCGACATAAATGATGCACGATTGAATGAATCATGGCGAACTGTTAACATTTGTCCGTCTCCACCAAACATTACTTCTTGATGTGCAATAAGTCCTGGTAATCGCACGCTATGAATGTGAATACCATCTACATTTGCACCACGAGCACCTTCTAGTTGCTCTACTTCGTTTGGATGACCTTGCTGCTTTGATTCACGATTTTGACGGATTAATTCTACTGTTTTTACTGCTGTACCAGATGGTGCATCTAATTTTTGATCATGATGCAATTCAATTACTTCAACATCTTGGAAGTACTTCGCTGCCATTTGTGAGAATTTCATCATAAGAACTGCACCAATTGCAAAGTTTGGAGCGATAATTGTTCCTACTGCCTTTTCTTTTGCATTCTCTGTTAATTGCTTTAGTTCTTCTTCTGTAAATCCAGTTGTACCAATAACAGAACGAAGTCCACGCTCAACTGCAAGTGTAACGTGTTGTTTCCCAACTTCTGGCGTTGTTAAATCTAACAACACATCTGCTTCTACTTCATCTAAACAAGTATGTAAATCAGCGTAAATCGGTGCATCCAGCGCTGGCATGCCAGGTAAATCAGAGATTTTCTCTCCACCATGCTTATAATCCACTACTGCTACTAAATTAAAATGTTCCGTTCTTTCCATAAGAAGGACTGCTTCATGTCCCATACGTCCTCTTGGTCCAGCGATAATTACTTTAATTTCTTTCATTATTCTTTCTCTCCCTCATCAATACGTGTCCAGCGATCTTTATCACGTGTATTAAATTTATTCATTACAATGTTATGTGCTGTTTCTAAATCAATATTTAAACTATTTGCCATACAAATCATAACAAATAATACATCTCCAAGCTCTTCTTCAATACTACGTTCTTTTTCAGTTGTTTTCTTCGGTTTCTCACCAAAATAATGATTAACCTCTCTTGCAAGCTCCCCCATTTCTTCCGTTAAACGAGCCATCATTGCAAGTGGACTGAAATAACCTTCTTTAAACTGACCAATATATGCATCTACTTCTTTCTGCATATCCTTCATCGTTTTCGCTTCCATACAATTCACCTCTAATCCTTCCTCTTTCATGTTAGCCAATTCATCGCGATTTGACAAATATTATTCCCCGCCAAACACCTATTTGTGACCCTTTTTTGGATAGACTATAATAAAGTGAAACTTCTTTTGCATGCTTTTCGCAAAAGATCAGCCCGAACCAATCGGGCTCCTACGGCTGGCTTGTACTTCTTCAGAGCTTTATCTCCTACCAGCCGTTGGAACGGGGTAAAGTGAAACTTTCTTTTGCGATTTTACAACCTTCACTATTTTTACTAACAACTAGAAATTACTTATCATTATGTTTTACCGTTTCAGCGGAGCAATGCCATTTTCATAATTAGGGGGATTTCTATATGACATCAAATTTGAAGATTCGAAATATCATTTTTATTTTAATCGGTTCCGCTATTTTTTCTTTCGGTATTGTGAATATCAATATTGAAAATCACCTTGCAGAAGGTGGATTTACCGGTATTACACTATTATTGTATTTTCTATTTAAGTTTGATCCTTCTTACTCAAACTTAATTTTAAATATCCCTATATTTATTATTGGTTGGAAGTTACTTGGAAGAACGACATTTTTATATACACTAATCGGCACCTTTAGCGTATCTTTATTTCTATGGATTTTTCAGCGTTACGAAGTTCTCAACTTACATTTAAACTTACAAAATGATATGACACTCGCGGCTTTATTCGCCGGGGCATTTATAGGTATCGGGCTTGGGATCATATTTAAATATGGCGGGACTACTGGCGGTGTAGATATTATTGCGAGACTCGCTCATAAATATGTTGGCTGGAGTATGGGGAAAACGATGTTTATGTTTGATGCTATCGTCATTATCGTCTCTATTCTTACCTATTTATCATACCGCGAGGGCATGTATACATTAGTTGCTGTTTTTATTGGGGCGAAAGTCATTGATTTTATGCAAGAAGGAGCCTATGCGGCGAAAGGAGCAACTATTATATCAGATAAAAACGATGAAATTGCTGCCAAAATTTTATCTGATATGGAACGTGGAGCAACCTTTTTAAAAGCTGTTGGCTCATATACAAAAGTAGAACGGAACGTATTGTATTGCGTTGTTGCTAAAAATGAAATCGTGAAATTAAAAAATATTATTACTTCTGTAGATCCTCATGCATTTGTTGCTGTTAGTGATGTACATGATGTAGTTGGTGAAGGTTTTACATTAGATGAAAATAAAAATCCGTTACATAAATAAATGCAACTAGAAAAGCTCTTTAGCTTTTCTAGTTTCTTATTACATATTTTTTAAGACTCTCTAAATCCTCATAAATAAGTTCCAATAAACTCCGGTTATAAAAAATTGAAGCAGGATGAAAAGTCGGAAAAATATGATATTCTTTCTCTGACCATGTAAACTCTGCACTTTTCATATCCTTTAATTTTTGAATGGGCTGTTTTAATAATTGTCCATGCACATCTGTAATTTTTTTATTTTTTCCTGTTAAACGTTGAAGGCCGATATTTCCAAGCGTGACGATAAGCTTCGGGTTTATTTTCTCTAATTCATAATCTAACAAAGGTGCATGAGCAAGTATTTCTCCTTGATTTGGCGTTCTATTATACTTTTTCTGTATGATTTCACCATTTCGTTCTTTTTTCTCTCGCCACTTATATGGTCTACTTCGAACAGCGCTCGTAATATATACTTCTTCCCTTGTAACATCAATCCGTTCTAAAAAACCCATTAATTGTTTTCCCGCTCTCCCGCTAAAAGGAATACCATTATGAATTTCTGTTTCACCAGGCGCTTCTCCTAACAACATAAATTTCGGATTTTCAGGACCTTGGCCACTTAAAAAACCTTCTAGCTGATAAGAAGCACTCTGTTCTTTCACTTGTTTTACTAAATGGCTTGGATATTTCATTTCCCCCACCGCCTTTCCGCATTACTTCTATTATTCCTATTTGCAATACATTATATAATTCAATCCACAAAACAAAAAAGACTATCAAAATTGATAGTCTTTAGTCGTCGCTACGCTGCATACCAGTGTACATTAATACGAGACGTAATAATTCAAATACCGCTACAGCTGCAGCTGCTACATATGTTAATGCTGCCGCATTTAATACTTTACGAGCTTGGCCATATTCATCTGTTGATACAATTCCTAACGCTTCAATTTGTTGCATCGCACGCTTTGATGCATCAAACTCAACTGGTAATGTAACAAGTTGGAACACAACACCTGCTGCCATTAAGATAATACCTAATAACAATAAGTTAGACATGGATGCAAAGGCACCAATCATAATAAATATCCAAGAAATATTCGAGCCAAAGTTTGCAACTGGCACTAACGAATGACGAATACGCATAAAGTTATAATCTTTTGCATCTTGAATTGCGTGTCCTACTTCGTGTGCTGCAACTGCTGTACCGGCAACTGAATGACCGTAATAGTTATCTGTTGATAAGCGAACTGTTTTTGCAGTTGGATCATAATGGTCTGATAAATGACCTGGTGTTTCTTCTACAGCTACGTTGTATAATCCATTTTCATCCAAAATTTTCCGAGCCACTTCTGCTCCTGTCATACCTGATGTTGAATAAACTTGTGAATACTTGCTATAGGCACTACGTACTTTTGACTGTGCATACAACGGTATGATCAAAATGATCGCGAAGTAAATTAAATAAAACATCATGAATCTCTGAACCTCCATTGAAGTTTTAATTATAGTACTTCTCATTCTATTTTCTTCTGCTATCATTGTCAATGAATAAACCTTACAATCCGCATCTTTGTTTATTACATTATCTATTCTTAGAATGGACATTACTTTTTCTCTTTTCTCTCTCTCCTTTATACTTTCTCCATCCAACATAAGTTAATGTGAATAAAATAAGACCTCCAGTAATTGTCATAAACCAAATGAGAGAGGGGGCAATTTCATCTTTTTTTACTGTGTGAAATATTTTTTGCAAATCCCCTTTAATGATTCCTAATTGCATTTGCCCGCCTTTCGTTTTTAACATAACGTTACGAAATTCATCCAAATAAGATAAATGGGCATTTACACGCTGCACTTCGTTTTCTGGCAAGGCGATCATTAGGCTTGGATAAATAATATTAAATTCATGTAAAAATGTGTTTAACGTTTGTTGAAACTGTCCTGTATCTTCTTTTTTCATCGCTTTTTCCATTTGAGAAAAGGCATCCATTACTTTTCTTTCTCTTTCCATCCAAAGTGGTTGATACTTCGATACTTGCGCATCAATAGCGAGCTGCAAGGCTAACACATTATCAATTTTAACTTGTTTACTTACATCTTCTTCCGCGAGAGCTTGTTTCGCCTTGTCGTAAGCTAAAGAAATAACTCTAACTTGATCTGGCGTTACTTCTTGCTTTTTTTCATTCCCCTTTATTACAAACTGCTCCGAGAAATGTTGTAATACTTGTACTGCTTTTTCATCTTCATTACGCTTCACTAATTGTAATGAGTCATCTAACAACCCTGTTAGTTCACTCCACTCTTCAGCATATATACGTAACGGAAACATTATAATTAGAAATGCAATCAGTCCAATTAATGTTCTCTTCATCACGTTCCCCCCTATAACTACTAGTACAAAATATGTTAATGTGGACAAGAATAGAACAGAACTGGACCGAAAAATATATTATCGTTTTACAAACAAAAAAATTCTCTTTAAGCAGAGAATTTTTTATTTGACATCCTTTTCTTTTTTACAAAGTATCTATACAAACTGTAACAAAGTATGCTACCAAATAAAATGAATAATAAAATAGCACACGCAGCATGCATAAAGAATTCTTCTGGTAACATTAATATAATTGGATCCGTTTCAATATCAAACATCCAATAATCATTACTGAATAAAAGCTTGTGGAATATCACAAAACTCTTTTCAAAATTAATAGCAATCGGTAACATCAGCGCTATCGGAAAGATAATTGTTAAAATCGATCCGTGCAGTAAAAACTTTTCATTTCTCTTTTTTAATAAATACATGCCACCTATCATTGCAATCATAATTGTCGCATACATTACATATTGAATCTTTACTAAAATATTTTTCACATCTACAAAATGAATACGGCCATTTGTAGACATATCTAGTGTTGGCAACTGCAATGATCCATCAAAAAATGGCGATAAATATGTGATAAGCACATCATAATTTCTTTTAATATCATCTTTCGTCATATCCGCTAAATCTGGAATGTTTAAAAAATCAATTTCAAAATAATATAGCCATTTTCCGTATACAACCGCCGTTGTTGCAAGTGCAAATATAGAAAATGCTATGCTATATGAAACAACTATCATAATCAATCGATCCAATATTTTTATACCACTCTTATTTTTCTTCATTTTCTCCCCCTAAATGTCCTAACTATCATAAAGAAAACTGTTTTCGGTTCTCACGTAAGCAATAATAATATGTAATACATAGCACAGCAATACTTAGCCAGAACGTAAAATAACCAATTTCTCCTACGAACAAATGCATAATTCCATATCTCGGCATTTGCCAAAATAAATAATCAATTGCATCATTATGTAATGTCCATATAGCTACTACCGCAAAATGCCATTTTTTTATACGGTAAAACGGTGCATATAGCACTGCTTGTACTGCCATCGCAAAATGCGAAAGCATTAACATATACCCGATAAGACCAATAGGACCTTTTACATAGATCATAACCCCATTTACAACAACAGCCCATATTCCATATTTTATTAAAGTAACAATCGCTAGTGCCTCTATTAATCCCCAATTTCTCTTTATTAAAAAAGCAATTAAAACAAAGACAAAAAAGAGACTCGCCATAGGGCTATCAGGTACAAACGGCCAAAATATAGGGGAAGTTTCTTTTAATTGATTTCCATACCATATAAATCCGTAAATTGTACCTAATATGTTAACAGCTAATAAAAATAATAATACGGAGCGTTGTCTTAACATTGCATACAAGTAAACCAAGCTGTATGTCCAACACCTTTCATTCTTTCATCAAACTCTACTCTATTATATAGTAAACTTACTTTCATCAAAATAAAAAGCTGACTACAAATTTTGTAGTCAGCTTTTTATTATTTTTTATTATACTTTGCAACAAATTCCGAAAGCTTCTTCAGTTCCTCATCTGTGCCTTTAAATACACCTTTAGGCATTGAACCTTTTCCATCTTTCGCAATTTTAGCAATTTCTTCTGGCTTTAAAGTTAAGTTTTGCAGTGCTGGTGCTGCTGCCCCGCCCTGCAAATTGTCACCGTGACATGTTAAACAAGTGTTCTTTTGCATTAATTTATAGCCATCATCATTTTTATCGACTGGTGCTGTCTTTACAATTGCTCCTTGTTTTTTTGCAGCTTCCCAATCGTGATGCGCTACAGATTCCCAAGTTAAAAAGATAATCGACGCAATCGATAAAAGCATAAATCCAGTTGCTACTGGACGCTTCAATGGACGTCTTTCTGGGCCACGATCAAGAAATGGAGCTAAAAGTAATGCACCAAACGCAATCCCAGGCATAATAAACGCTCCAATTACAGTAAATGAACCAGAAGCATAAGAGTACTTTAATAACTGATACAAGAATAAGAAATACCAATCTGGAAGTGGTATATATCCAGCATCAGTTGGATCCGCCATTCTCTCAAGCGGTGACGGATGCGCCACTGTTAAACATAAATAACCGATTAAAAAAACTGCACCTACCATCCATTCTTTTAACAAGAAGTTCGGCCAAAACGCTTCTGTTTTCCCTGGGTATTCAGAATAGTCTTTTGGAATATTTGGTTTCCGAGCTACTGGTACCCGAGAATCTCCTACAAACTTCATCCCTTTGCCGCGATGCATAATCTCCCTCCTTTAGTTCTTTCCCCTTTAATTTAGCAATCTCTTATAGCGGACCGGAAATACCTTGTTTGCGAATCATGATGAAGTGGAAGGCCATTAAACCTAGAAGTGCTGCTGGTAAGAAGAAGACGTGAATAGCAAAGAAGCGAGTTAATGTTTGAGCGCCAACAATTTCGGAATGACCAGCGAGTAATGTTTTAATATAAGGACCAATGAGCGGCGTTTGTTCTGCAATTTGAATCCCTACTTTCGTAGCAAATAACGCTTTCATATCCCACGGTAATAAATATCCGGTAAAACCAAGACCTAACATAACAAAGAAAATAAGAACACCAACAATCCAGTTTAACTCACGAGGTTTTTTATACGCACCCTGGAAGAAAACTCTAAGTGTATGTAAAAACATCATTACAATGACGAGACTAGCACCCCAGTGGTGCATACCACGAACAATTTGTCCGTACGCAACTTCATTTTGTAAATAATAAACCGATTCCCAAGCATTTTTAATATCAGGCACATAATACATTGTCAAAAACATTCCAGATAAAATTTGAATTACAGTAACAAAAAAGGTAAGTCCTCCAAAGCAATAAACGAATGCAGAGAAGTGATGTGCCGGGTTTACATGTTCAGGTACTTCATGATCAGCGATATCACGCCATATTGGTGTAATATCTAACCTTTCATCTACCCAATCATAAATTTTATTTAGCATCTACTTCGCACCCCCTTTTGGCTTCGCTTTTCCTAAATACAGCGTTCCATCTTTCACTTTAGATTCGTATACATCCAGTGGAGCAAGGGGCGGTGTGCCTTTAATGTTCATCCCGTCCTTTGTATAACGGCCCCCGTGACATGGACAAAAGAATTGATTCGGATGTGCTTTGTCCGAATTCCAGTTAACTGTACATCCTAAATGTTTACATACTGGAGAGAACGCAACAATGTCTCCGCTTTCATCTTTATGAACCCAAGCTGATTTTGGCTCTTCAGACTTGTACCAACCATCAACCTGCTTCACCTTAAAGTCGAAACGTTTCGGCTCTGTTGTAATATCCTTTACTTGTGCAACAGCAACCATATCCGTTCCCGCTTCTTTTCTTAACACCGGATCAAGCGCAAACCGCGTCATCGGCATTAAAATACCCGCTGCCATAAAGCCTCCTACCCCTGTAAGGGTGTAATTTAAAAACTGTCTTCTTGACACACGATGTTCGTTCTCGCTCACGAAAATTTCCCCCCTCTATCAGAAATTGTCCCCTCGTGATAAATTATATAAAAAATAAAAACTAGGACACTATCATGATATAATACGCTCATGCACAGGTCAATATCATACTACTCATAATAATAAGAACTTTCTGTTTATTATTACTTTCCCCATTTTTCTTCTAACATCACCATTATATTTTTTATATGTGCATGAATAACTTCTCTTTTCGCTTGATCACTAAATTGTTCTAAAGCTAACGAAGGAAACCAAAATAAATCCCCCTGTAATTCTTGCATATCTTCTTTCCATGAAAAATCACTTGTAACATAAGCAATATGCTTAAAACCTTGCTTTTGTAAATGATTTGTCCATTCTTGCAAACGACCTTTTTCATTTTTTTGACTTTCTACTAAATACGTAAATGCAGGTAGTAAAAGCACCCTTCCTTTATATTCTCTTTCCAACTCCATACTCAACAATTCGATAAATTCACCTTGTTCTACTACCATTTTCATTTCTTTCGCTGCCGAAATTGATAAAAGTGGTATAACACCTGTATCTACATATTCTCTTGCTTGCTCAAACTGTTCCACATCTTTTACAATCCATTTCAAATTTCTTCCCTCCCTCATCTACAAATGACAGAACTTTCACTTTATATATATTAAACCATACTAAAAGAGGTAAAAAAAGAAAAACTACCTATATTAAGGTAGTTTTTCTTAAAAAGTCTGAAATTTGTAAAATTTTATGAATCCAAATGAATTCTATAACATCTTTAACTCCGCTGTTAACCTATGAAACGCTTCCTTATCTTGCTTATCCAGCGCTTCATCAATTTGTTTCAAAAGACGTTCTCTTCTAAAAGAAAATACACTTTCTTCTAAAAATCTTTCTGCAAGTAAACGATCTTTTTCATTTACTTCAATATGCTTTGGTAAATACGGGTTTTCTTCTAATACAGCTACATAATTAGCATTTTGAAATGATGATTTAAAATTGAGTTGAATATAAATATCCTCATCTCGATTTAAACGAATATCATGAAACGATTTTTCAGCATCTGTTGTCATAACATTTTGTTTAAAAAAGTGAAACGGTGTATCTTTTACACAATTCGCGGACATCACTAAGCCACGCGGACAATATTTTGCATGCTCTACGAAGTGGACTTTATGCATCAATTGGTCGTGACTCATTAAATAATTCAAAATCCATACACATTCACGCTGTTTCAGTTGGTAATTATTCAAAAACCATTTTACAAAATCCTTCTTCTCGTTTACAGAAACAGGGGTATTCATAGCAATTAAGTCCCTCCTCTGTCTTTCTCTTTTCTTTTTAGATTCAAGAAGCGTCATTCAGTTTCCTTCCAACTTATGAAAAATCCTCTAAATTATATAACAATTCTTCAATATGAATTTGTGTCGGGTCTAGTTGTATTAACTGAGTAAATACTTCTTTCGCCTCTTTTCGCATACCTTCTTCCAATAAGAAATAACCGTACTCTTCCAAGAAGTCTGGATGATTCTTAAAAGAAGTATATGCACTTTCATAGTGTTTTAATGCATCAGAATACATTTCTAATTGTTTTTTTGCAAACGCAAGATCCCAAAGTAGTTGTGTATCTGGTTCTCCGCTATCGATAGCCCGCTCTACAACTGCGATTAGCTCTTCATGCTTTTCTTGTTCCTTTAAGATATACGCATATTTTAATGTTGCACCTAAATGTCCTGGATCTAACTCAAGCGCTTTTTGAAGCACTTCCTCTGCTTCCGCTATTTTCCCTAATTTCGCCGCAATGTTCGCTAATTCTACATAAAATGGTACAGAAAGCTCATCTACTTTAATTCCTTCTTGAAGTGTTTCATAGCTTTCTTGAAGCATCCCTTCTTTTTCATAGCTTTTCGCTAAATACATGTAAAGCGATGCATATTCAGGATCTAATTCTTTTAGTTCTTGCCAAGCACCAATTGCTCTTTGGTATTCTTCACCTTGGTATAATGTGAAGGCATATCCAAATAATGAATGGATATCTTTTTGTTCCTCTAAACCTGCTTCGTAGTAAGAGATCGCTTCTTCCCAATTTCCAATCGCACTTAACGTTTCTGCGAGACGAAGTGCAATGACAACACCACCCATTACTTTATGTTCCGCTAATAGCGACTCATAATGAGTGATTGCCTTTTGTTCTTCACCTTTACTACTATATAACTCTGCTAATCCAAACGTAATAACAGGCTCGTCAGGCATCATTTCTTTCGCCTTTAATAGTTTTTGTTCTGCTACATCATCGAAACCTTGCATTTGGAATAAATCCGCAACAAGTAATAACGATTGAACATATAAATCATCATTTTCTGGAATATCATGAAGCACTTCAATCGCTTCATCTTCTTTGTCTAGATCAATATATAATTCTGCTAAAAATACAGTGAATTCACTTTCTTCTGGATACAATAAACGCAAGTCTTCTGTAATAGCTAACGCTTCATCCGTAAATCCAAGTGTATGATAATAACGAGCAATATCATACTTCTCTTCATCATTCGCCATTTTTAATTGCTCTGTTAATAATTGTAATCCCTTTTCGGCTTCACCATTTTCAATATATGAAACAGCTTGTTCAAACTTTTGCATAAACGTCTCCTTTAATTCTAAAAAATATTCTTTTCTGTTCATTTATCACTCTATTTGCCGGGCAGTAAGACCCCCACCTCAAAATTCAGAGAAGGCAAAGAAGTTAGATGGGGATCGGGCTACCCGTAAAAGCCCGATTGGTGTGGACTGATAATCAGCGGGAGATGAATATCCCCACTGATTCAAGTTTCACTTTATCATAAGCAACTAGGTGTAAGAACGCAACCTTAAGAAGAAGTATGCTTCTTCTTGTACTTTCACTTATCGCGGTTCGAATATGACACCGATACCGCATTACTACTTTCTATTGTACCGTTTTCTTTCGTTACCGTGCAAATAACTTCCCTTATTAATTATTGCCCCGCACGGATTAAGATTTACACGCCTTCTTAACCTCAATCTTTATTTAAATAAAAAAGGCTCCTATAATAGGAGCCTTCACAAACTCTTAAGAGTATGTTTCTTCTTTCTTTACTTGCTCTTTTACAAGCTCTTTCAATAATTCTATAATTTCATCATTCTCTTCTTTCAAACCAACAGTAATACGAATACCATCATGTATACCAAATGCAGCACCAGAACGAACAATATATCCTTTCTTCATTAATCGTTCGAAAGCCTCATTACCAGGAATACCGAGTTTTAAGAAAATGAAATTTGTTTGAGATGGATAATAGAATACGTTATACTCCTTACAAAATGCGTAATATTGATGTAATCCTTCTTCATTCTTTTTCACACATTCTTGTAAAAATGCTTGATCTTCTAATGCAGCAAGTGCTACAGATTGCGCTACAGTCGATGTATTAAATGGTAACCTTGCTACTTCTAGCTGCCCGATTAACTCCGCATTACCAACCGCATATCCGATACGGAAAGCAGCTAAACCATATGCTTTTGAAAATGTACGTAATACCATAAGATTTTCATACTTTTCAAGAAGTGGTAATGTTTGCGGATAGTCTTCTGCTCCCGCATATTCATAATATGCTTCGTCCATAATAACAAGCGCTGACTTAGGAACTGATTCTAAAAATGAAAGTAATTTTTGTTTTTCTACATATGTACCTGTTGGATTATTCGGGTTACAAATCCATACAATCTTCGTTTTATCATCTACTTGCTGTAACATCGCATCTAGATCGTGAATGCCATCTTTAAGTGGTACTTCACGAACTTCTGCTCCTTCAATAACAGCATGGTGATGGTATTGCGAGAATGTTGGATTCGCCATTACAACATTTGTTCCTTCGTGTAGTAATGCACGACTAATCATTTGGATGACTTCATCTAATCCACTACCAAATAACAGTTGTTCCGCTTTAACACCTAAATGTTTTGCTACTTGTGTCCGAAGTTCAAAGGCATATCCATCTGGATAAAGAGCGTATTGACTCGCTAAAGAAGTTAATGCTTCTGTTACGCGCGCTGAGCAACCGAATGGATTTTCGTTCGATGCTAATTTCACAATTTTTGATAACCCATATTCCCTTTTTACTTCTTCAATATTTTTCCCAGGTACATATGCTCTCAAAGTTAACAATTGCTCTTTCACTCTCATTTTTCTTCCCCCAGTCATTTTATTCAATTCGATTACAATACGGTTATAATTCCTCATTGTAATCGTTTATCATTACTGTCACTATTACGAGAACACCTCTAAACAAGCACTTCGCACTTCTTAAACCATATCCTTTTGAAATGCCTCTAACGCAATATGAACAGTCTCATCTGGAATAGATACGACATTCACTACCCCATATTCCTGCATTAACACCATATGAATTGCTCCAGCATTCGCTTTCTTATCTTGTTTCATCAATTGAACGAGACGCTCTACATTCAAATCACTTGGCATTTTTGGATAGCCGTACTTTAAGAACCACTGCTTCATCTCTTCATAAAAAAGATCAACCTTATACACTTGCTCACTTAAAAACAAGGCAAATAACATTCCAACCGCTACTCCGTCACCGTGAGTAATGTTTCCATATCCTAGTTCTTTTTCAAGAGCATGGCCTAACGTATGTCCAAAGTTCAAATGAGCACGTACACCTTTTTCTGTTTCATCTTGTGCTACAATGTTTGCCTTTACAGGAATCGCCTTCGTTAATATATGGATTAATTTCTCATCACGAAGATCTGCTAATGTTTGCACTTCTTCTTTTAGCCAATGATACAGCTTTACATCACCAATAAGAGCATGTTTGATCACTTCTGCATAACCTGAACGCCACTCTGTCTCAGGAAGAGACTGTAAAAACGGCGTATGATATACAACCGCTTCAGGTTGATGGAATGCCCCTATCATATTTTTACCTAACGGATGATTAATCGCTACTTTTCCACCTACTGCACTATCGTGAGCTAATAAAGTCGTTGGAACTTGAATAAAGCGGATTCCACGCATAAAAGACGCGGCAACAAAACCAGCTAAATCTCCAATCATCCCGCCGCCAAGTGCAATAATTAAAGAATTTCTATCTAATTTATTTTCAAGAGCTGACGTATGAGCCGCATAGAAATTTTCAAAAGACTTCTCTTTCTCGCCACTCGGTACAACGAATGAAAATACTTTTTGCTCTATTTGCAACGCATCTACAACTGTCTGTAAATGTAAAGATGCAACAGCTTCATCTGAAATGATCATGATGTTTGATACAGATGGCTGTATGTTTTGAATAATTGTTGTCAAATGTGACAACGATTCTTTTCCTACATGCACATCATATTCTTTTGATTTCGTTTGAATATGTATGTTTCCCATTAAAATCCCCTCGCATATTCATTATGTTTCTCAATATTTTCACGAATAAGGTCCATACGATCTAATCCGAATTGTTCTATTAAAGCTGTAGCTAATTCCCAAGCTACAACCGCTTCTGCAACGACACTAGCTGCTGGAACAGCACAACTATCTGAACGTTCAATACTTGCTGTAAAAGGCTCCTTCGTATCAATATCGACACTTTGAAGAGGTTTATATAGTGTAGGTATCGGTTTCATCACACCGCGCACAACAATTGGCATACCAGTCGTCATACCGCCTTCTAATCCACCTGCATTATTTGTTCTTCGTGTATATCCACGCTCTTCATTCCAAAGAATTTCATCATGAACTTCGCTACCCGGTCTATGTGCTGCTTCAAAACCAATTCCAATCTCAACACCTTTAAAGGCATTAATGCTCATAATTGCGGCTGCTAATTTTGCATCCAGTTTTCGATCATAATGCACATAGCTCCCTACTCCAATTGGCATGCCTTCCACAATCACTTCAACAATGCCACCGATTGAATCACCATTTGCTTTCGCATCATCAATTGCTTTAATCATTTGATTACCAGCTTCTTCATCTAAACAACGTACAGGTGATGCTTCTGTAATGCTTTTTAATTCTTCAATTGAACGATACGTAGTCTCTTTAGCCTGTACACCGCCAATTTCAATTACATGGCCCGCTACTGTAATACCAAGTTCCGCTAACACTTTTTTTGCAACCGCACCAGCAGCAACACGTACTGTCGTTTCACGAGCTGAAGAACGTTCCAGTACATTTCTCATATCTCTATGCCCATATTTAATCGCACCATTTAAATCAGCATGTCCAGGTCTTGGTTTTGTTACTTTCCTTTTCATTTCTTTTTCTTCTTGTTCCGTTAACGGCTCTGCACCCATAATTTTTGTCCAATGTGCAAAATCACGGTTTTCAACAACAAGTGCAATTGGAGAACCTAATGTCTCTCCATGTCTAACACCACTTACAATTTGCGCTTGATCCGTTTCAATTTGCATGCGTCTACCACGCCCATATCCCTTTTGCCTTCTAGCTAACTCTTCATTTATATCATCCGCTACTAAAGGTAGTCCTGCTGGTACACCTTCTATAATCGTTGTAAGTTGTGGACCATGAGATTCACCAGCTGTAATATATCGCATACGTTATTCCTCTTTTCGTATATGTATTTATCTCGCTATATTAAGCAATGATATTATCTTTCATTACTCTAAAAATATGAAAGAAACTATATAATTGATCAGCCATTCGCTTATTCTCCGATAGGCCTTTTACTTTACATATCAATATATCATAACGGCTCTAACTTCGTAACTAATTGAAATAAAAAAAGCGCAAGAAGAATACCCCTATTCTTCTTGCGCTTTTTACTATTATCACAGTGATTAAAGCGTTTACAAATTATTTCAAAATAATTAGTAAATCCATTCATTCATTAATTTTGAGTAGTCAACTAATTCTTCTTCTTTAAAGAAAATAGCAATCTCGCGCTCTGCACTTTCTAACGAATCAGAACCATGGATAATGTTTTTCGCAACAGTTACACCGAAATCTCCACGAATTGTTCCAGGAGCTGCTTCATGTGGTCTTGTTTTACCCATCATGTTACGAGCTGTATCTACTACACCTTCACCTTGCCATACCATTGCAAATACAGGGCCAGATGTAATAAAGTCTACTAATTCACCAAAGAAAGGTTTTTCTGTGTGCTCAGCATAGTGTTGTCCAGCAATTTCCGGAGTAACTTGCATTAATTTTGCACCAACTAATTGAAAGCCCTTCTTCTCAAAACGAGCTACAATTTCCCCAATGAAGGCACGTTGTACACCGTCTGGTTTAACCATTAGAAATGTTTTTTCCATAAAAAATCTCTCCACTTCTGAATTATGTATGTAATTGTATATCCCCACACACATATTAACACCCTTATCACAATTGTGCAATAGTTTTGAAATAGAGAGATTATTTTATTTTTTAGAAAAAACACTAAAATTTTCGTTTTCCAATATACTTTGCTACATTTTGTAATGCATACTTCGCTTGTCCACGTGGGAGTGGTTTTATAATTTCTAATGCTTTATGTAAATAACGTTCACTAAACGCAAATGCTTTATCAATAGCATCACTATTCTTTACAGCCTCAATAATTTCTTTCATTTCATCCGCTTGTGTATTTTCGTGTACAGATCTGATTTTCTTACGAAGCACTGGATCTTCCATAGCGTATAGGGCAGGAAGCGTAATATTTCCTTGCAACAAATCTCCGCCAGCAGGTTTCCCAAGCTTCTCTTCTGTGGAAACGAAATCTAGAATGTCATCAATAATTTGGTACGACATTCCTACAAAATACCCATACCAAAATAGTCGATTTACCGTATCACGACTAGCGCCAGCTGCAATTGCTCCTAATTGACAACTCGCAGCAATTAATAACGCTGTTTTTCGCTTTATCCTTCTTAAATACGTTCTTAAGTTTTGATCATAGTTATATTTATCTTTAATTTGTTCTATTTCACCTTTACAAACTTCTAAAATGGTATGCGATAGCGCCTGATGCGCCTCCGGAATTTCGATATTTGTTATACATTCAAGAGACTTAGCGAATAGATAATCTCCTGTATACATTGCAATACGATCTCCCCATTTCGCATTCACAGTTGCGCTACCACGTCGTAAAAATGCAGCATCAATAACATCATCGTGAACAAGAGAAGCCATATGAATAAGTTCTAACGCAACAGCTACATGCTTAATTGCGTCTAACTTATAATCTCCAAATTTCCCCGCAAGCAACACAAATACAGGACGAATTCGCTTCCCACCAGCTTCAATAAGTTGTAATGCCGCCTCTTCTACTAATGGCTGTTCAGAAGCAACTGTCTTTTTTAATTCTTTTTCTATCACATTAATATCCGATCGTAAAAAAGAGTACATAAGTTGTAACTTCATATTGTTCACCTTAACCTAAAACTTCTTTTTTCTTTTTTCTATTTTGATTCTGGTTTCATACCTAAATGCATCGCTGCTACCCCAAAAGTAAACGGCTTCACTTGTACACGTTCAAGTCCAGCTTTTTCGAACATCTTAGCCAATTCTTTCATACCAGGGAATGTACTAGCAGATTCTTGTAGCCATGAATATTCTTTATAACTTTTCGCAAATAACTTTCCAAATAACGGCATGATATATTTAAAGTATAAAGTATACCCTTGTCGAAAACCAATCATTGTTGGTTGAGATGTTTCCAAACAAATTACTTTTCCACCTGGTTTTACTACACGTGTCATTTCTTTTAATACGTGCATATAATCCGGTACGTTACGTAAACCAAACCCAATCGTTACATAATCAAATGTGTTATCTTCAAATGGAAGTTCCATTGCATTCCCATGTAGAAGTTCTACTTGTTTTAATTGTAACGTTTCTACCTTTTGCTTACCGACAGATAACATATTTTCACTGAAGTCTAAACCAACAACCTTGCCCTGCTCACCTACCGCTCCAGCTAGCGCAATTGTCCAGTCCGCTGTCCCGCAGCATACATCAAGCGCTTTACTACCTGGTTTTACATCCATAATACGCATCGTCTCTTTACGCCACGCTTTATGTCTTTGAAAACTAATTACAGAATTCATTACATCATATTTATCAGAGATTTTCTCAAATACATCATGTACTCTTTCTTCTTTTGATTGTTGCATGCTCGTACCTTCTTCCAATGTAAAATTGCTTATGTCTTCGATTTATCTCTTAACACAGAGTTTATTTCGCTTATATCTGTGTGATTTTCTAAAAATTGATTTTCTTTCTTTCTCAATTCCATCTTCCATCCATTAATAACTGTTTCTGCATCCGCTTTATCGTTCAAAATCCCTTGAACTGCTTGAAAAACAGGTGAATGTTGTTTATCAACATGTAGTTCACATTCTTTTTGAAGACGATTTTTTCCTAGTACATACGTTATAAACGGCTTCCAATGCGATAAATGAAAATGATCACATGTTTTTTGCAAGAGTGCAGACTCAATTGTTACTACACTTTCCATTATGTCATCCATCGTTTTATGCGCTTTTTGATATAACATTATTTTGTGTTCATTAATTTCTTTAATTCCTTCAGCAAGCGCACGAATTAAAACAATATCACGATTCATAGACAATAAGTAATAATATAACCCGCTATAGTAATCACCAGCAAGTACTGTTAGCTGACGACGTTTATGCGATTCATTTGCTTCTTCTCCTGCTTTATTTGATACTCTTTCATGTGTATCAAGCGCAATTTGCACAAGCATAATCGTTACTACATAATGCTCAATTTGTTCTATATGTAAATTTGCACTTTTTAAAGCACCGTATAACAATGCTATTTTTTCTTCATCAATAAATGGTTCTTCAATATAGTTTATAAAATAAGGATGGCGTAATTTCTCCATCAATTTCTCTCTTATACCTGCATACCCTCCGTAGATGTCACACACAAAAATCACCCTTGTTTTCTAATTCATAAAACTTATTATAACACATACATTCTATTTTCTATAACCAAAACTTGGCTACTCTTTCCAAACTTCCACCGAACTAAATAACATCTTCTATTCTTTTAAGTAGTCTTTCTATTCTCACTCTGCCTTACTAAAACTATATCATTTATTTACATAAAAAAAAAAGAAAAGCAGTTTCCCACTTTTCTTTACTTCGTTTTAATAAAAGATAAAATTTCACTACGTGCTGCAGCATCATTTTCTAGCACACCACGTACTGCTGTTGTTACTGTTTTCGCACCTGGCTTTTTTACACCACGCATCGTCATACACATATGTTCCGCTTCTACTACTACCATTACACCATGCGGCTCTAGTACTTCCATAATAGAGTTCGCTACTGTTGATGTAATACGTTCTTGTAGTTGTGGACGACGTGCAATTGTATCTACAGTACGAGCTAATTTACTTAACCCTGTCACTTTTCCGCCTTGCGGAATATATGCAACGTGAGCAACTCCATAGAATGGAACTAAATGATGCTCACACATCGAATAAAACGGTATATCTTTTACTAATACAAGCTCCTCGTGATCTTCTCCGAACACTTTATGCAAATGTTCTTTCGGATCTTCGTGCATACCCGCGAACACTTCTGCGTACATTTTTGCAACACGCTTTGGTGTATCAAGTACTCCCTCACGATTTGGATCATCTCCGATTGCCTCTAAAATAAGGCGTACTGCATGTTCAATTTGTTCTAAATTAACTTTTGCCATCCGCTAGCCCTCCCGAAAACCTAAAAGTGATACGAACACATTCTAGCATATTTATGTTTTTAAAAGCAAAAAGAAGAGTTCCCAAAAAGGAAACTCTTCTTCCCTGTTAATATGTAAGGATTATTTAACCGCATCTTTTAACGCTTTACCAGGTTTGAATGCAGGTACTTTACTTGCAGCGATTTCAATCTCCTCACCTGTTTGTGGGTTACGACCTTTACGAGCCGCACGCTCACGAACTTCGAAGTTACCGAATCCGATCAGTTGTACTTTATCACCTTGTTTTAAAGCTTCTAAGATAGAATCAAAAACAGCGTCTACTGCTTTTGTTGCGTCCTTTTTAGAAAGGGAACTTGCTTCTGCAACAGCATTGATTAAATCTGTCTTGTTCATGCCATTCACCTCCTCCCAAAGATAAGACTGTATAATGATCATAAAATGAGTCTTACTTTCATTTGTAGGCAATTTTTGCAAATTCTATACTACAAAGATGTAGATAAATCATTATCAACGCCTATATTATACGATTCTCCTTTATAATTCAATATTTTTAAGGAAATTGTTACTCTTAAAATGTGAAAATCTGATGAAACTTGACAATTTACAACAATATATTAGATAATGACTGTTTATTTCTCTATTCTATACGCGAAAATCAAAAAAATCCCTCTACGATGAGAGGGATTTTTTTCTTATAATATAATCGCAATTAATCCGCCAGATCCTTCATTAATAATTCTTTCTAGCGTTTCTTTTAATTTATATCTCGCATTTTCTGGCATTAAAGAAAGTTTCGCTTGAATACCTTCTCGAACAATAGAGCTAAGCGAACGTCCAAATATATCAGAATTCCAAATTGATAATGGGTCATCTTCAAAATCTTGCATTAAGTAACGAACTAGTTCTTCACTTTGCTTTTCCGTACCAATGATTGGCTCAAACGTAGACTCCACATCTACTTTAATCATATGAATAGACGGAGCTACAGCTTTTAATTTCACACCAAACCTTGAACCGTGACGAATAATTTCTGGCTCATCTAAGCTCATATCAGCTAACGCAGGCGCCGCTACACCATATCCTGTTTGCTTTACCATACGCAGGGCATCCGCCACTTGATCGTATTCTACTTTCGCATGAGACAAATCGAGCATAAGTTTCAATAAATGATCTTTCCCTCGAATTTCTACCCCTACTACTTCTTTTAAAATTTGATCATATAATTCATCTGGTGCATATAAATCAATCTCCGCTACACCTTGCCCCATATCAATGCCAGCTAGGCTCGCTCGATCAATAAATTCATACTGACTAAACTGCCAAACAACACGGTCCACATCACGAAGACGTTTTATATCCTTGACAGTCTCCTGAACGGCTTCTTGATAACTTTGGCGTAACCAATGCCCTTCATTTAGCACCATTACCCAGCTCGGAAGATTAACATTCACTTCTAAAACAGGGAACTCAAATAACGCCTCTCGAAGCACATTGTACACATCTGTTTCTCTTAAACTTTCAACACTCATTGCAATGACTGGGATATCATATTCTTCAGATAAACTTTGGCGCAATTGCTCTGTATCTGGATGATACGGCTGTACAGTATTAATGATCATAATGAAAGGTTTTCCTACCTCTTTTAACTCATTTACTACGCGTTCTTCTGCCTCTATATAATCTCTTCTTGGAATTTCACCAATCGTTCCATCTGTTGTAATCACAACACCAATTGTTGAATGTTCCTGAATTACTTTACGTGTTCCGATTTCTGCAGCTTCATGGAACGGAATAGGTTCTTCATACCAAGGAGTATTAATCATGCGCGGGCCATTCTCATCTTCATAGCCTTTTGCTCCCGGAACCGTATATCCGACGCAATCTACCAATCGAATATTCACTTCAAGACCTTCATCTACTTCGATAGAAACCGCTTGGTTTGGAACAAACTTCGGTTCCGTCGTCATGATTGTACGTCCAGCAGCACTTTGAGGCAGTTCATCCTGCGCCCTTTGACGGTCAGACTCATTCTCAATATTAGGAATAACTACAAGTTCCATAAATTTTTTAATGAATGTTGATTTTCCTGTTCGAACAGCTCCTACAACTCCAAAATAAATATCACCGCCTGTGCGTTCCGCAATATCTTTAAAAATATCTACCTTTTCCAAGTGATTCCCTCCCTCAAAATTTTTGGGAATAATTCCACGTTTATAGTCAACTAATACCTTCTCTAACGTTGCCTATAATATCTGATATAATATAATGGTATTCTAGAAGTTCGGACAATATATCATATAATTTTGTCCAATTTCATATGACTATTTAAAAATATCGTTTGTTTGCATCACAAGTTGTATAACATAAAAAACCTTTCTTCTAGAACTTATTCGCTAAAAGAAAGGTTCATGACTTATGATTTAAAAAAAATTGGTTCTCCGTCTTTTACTGTATACGGTAGAGAATAGGCAGGAACAAATGGAGAATCTTTCGATAGTATATTCCGGATATCTTCTCCCTCCTTAAATTGGCCTTCATTTTGTTTTAATGCTTCATATAGATCCATTCTATAGTCAACAAAAACTTCCCCTTTTTCATTGATTACTAAAGGCAACCCTTTACCAGAATACGGACTTGTTACTTGTGGTATATCTTTATATCCTAGTTTTTTGAAATCTAATTCATAGACACCATCTGAAATTACTTTTTTAAAAGGTGGATATTGATGGTCATCACGGTACATTTTAAGTTTCAATGTTAATTCCTGAATTTGCTCAGTCATCCTTACATCAATTAACTTTACAGTTGGATTCGTTTCAACATCTATTAATACGTACTGATATACTCCACCACTTTCATATGCGTTCCCCGGTGCTTCTTGTATGTAACGCGGAGCAATCTTTTGAAAATCGATTGGATACTTTTGATAAATAGGCGTACTCATATCCCGCGTCTTAATTGGCAATATCCCATCATTTTGTTCTTTAAATGTCGCAACAGCTTTTTGAACGACTTGTAGCTGATCTTCATAAGGAACAGCATTTTGTTTCATATTTTCTTTCGGATACAAACACCCTGTTAAAAGGCTCATACAACAAAATATTAAAATAATATGGACTTTTTTCACTAGCAATCACCTTTTCATACTAATATAGCTTGCTTCGTATGTAGCATTTTCGGACCATCCTCTTTACTGCTGTACAGGTCCACTAAATACAACAAGAAAAATAACAATTCCTGAAACAATCATAAGGGTGTACGCTACTAACGCTGTAATCCCTTTCAAAAATTTATTCTTTATTTTATATCTGCTTAGTAAAATAAAACTTACTGCAAAAAACATAAATCCAATTGCCCCTAAAGCAAACCACATTTTTATAAGCCCTTCCGACATATACACACCCCTTTTTATTATCTATTTTTATACTATTTTAACAAATTAAAATCTTTAAACAAATAAAAAAAGAACATTTTACTACGAATTTGCTAATATGTAACTTTAATCAACAGGATTTCCACATTTTCCATTAATGTATATAAAAATAAAAACCGAAACGAGTGTATCCCTCGCTTCGGTTGACCAAATATGCCCAAAACAGCTCTATTCCCATACTTTCATGGCTATCATATGCAATTTACAAACTCTTTGTTTCTCATAATTTATTTTTTAAACATTTTGCTTAACGAACCAAAATCTGCCGGCATATTATTGTTAATAATCGCTTTTACAATTTGATCCTCTTGTTCTTTCGGCACTTCACGTCCTGCCATAAGAGCCACTTGATGAATCAATTGACGAAGTACAGTCTCATCACGTAAATTCGCATTTTGTACAGATGATGCTAATTTAAAAATATCTTCTTTATTCACTTTCGCTTCTTTTTCAATGTTATTAAAAATGTTATTATCCATTCTTTTCACCCTCTCCTCAAGTTACTCTTCATCCTATGCAAAAATAAAAAAATGGTGAAAAGACCCAAAAAAATAAAAAGCGCCAGAAGTACAATTGTACTTCTGGCGCTTTTCTTTAAAGTAAGTCCGGTATAGCTTCCACTTCATGTTTTCGAACACGTCCCATTAATGAGCCTACCGCATCTTTTACGTTATTCCCATTGAACAGTACGTCATATAAAGCAGCTGTAATCGGCATTTCAACTTCCATTTTCTCTGCTAATTCATGAGCAGCTTTCGTTGTTCTTACACCTTCTACAACCATACCCATACTTTCTAACACTTCTTCTAAAGAGTGTCCTTTTCCAAGCATATTTCCAGCGCGCCAATTGCGGCTATGAACACTTGTACACGTTACAATTAAGTCTCCCATTCCAGTTAGACCAGCAAACGTTAACGGATTTCCGCCCATCTTTCTTCCTAAACGAGCAATCTCCGTTAAACCGCGTGTCATTAATGCTGCTTTTGCATTATCACCTAATCCAAGTCCATCAGTTATTCCGGCAGCTAATGCGATAATATTTTTTAACGCACCGCCAAGCTCAACTCCAACGATATCTGGATTTGTGTATACACGGAAGTAGCTATTCATAAACAAGTCTTGTACTTCCTCAGCCGCTTCCATACGCTTTGCTGCAGACGTAACAGTTGTCTCTTGGCGTAAGCCGACTTCTTCAGCATGACTCGGTCCAGACAGTACAACAACATCTTTAATCAAGTTCTCTGGAATTTCTTCCTCAATCACTTCCGAAATACGTTTTGACGTACCAGGTTCAATTCCTTTACTTGCATGAATCCAAGTAGTCGGACCTGCTACATATTTCTTCATATCTTGTAGCACTTCTCTATACGCTTTTGTTGGTACTACAAGAAGTACTACATTTACATCTACTAATGCTTCTTCTAAAGAAGAGTAGGCTACGATTGTGCTTGGCAATGTAATGCCTGGGAGATATCGACTGTTCTCATGTTTCGTATTAATCTCATCCATAAGTTCAGTACGATGTCCCCAAATACGTACATCATGTCCATTGTCAGCTAATACCATCGCTAACGCTGTTCCCCAACTACCTGCTCCTACTACTGTGATTTTTGTCATAAAATCACATCCTCTCCATTAGTCTCTTGCTCTAGCGATAATGTGAATCGGCGTTCCTACAAAACCGAACGCTTCACGTAAACGATTCTTTAAGAAGCGCTCATATGAAAAGTGCATTAATTCTGTATCGTTTACAAACACAACAAATGTTGGTGGTTTTACCGCAACTTGTGTTGCATAGAAGATTTTCAGACGGCTACCATTATGAGTCGGCGTTGGATTCATCGCTACCGCATCCATAATTACATCATTTAATACGTTCGTTTGAATACGGATACTATGACTTTCATTTACTTCATTAATAACTGGTAATAATGTTTGTGTACGTTTTTTCGTTTTCGCAGATAAGAATACAATCGGCGCATACTCTAAAAATTGGAAATGAGCGCGAATGTTTTCTTCAAATGCTTTCATTGTTTTTTCATCTTTTTTCACGGCATCCCATTTGTTTACGACGATAATAACAGCACGTCCTGAATCATGAGCATATCCAGCGATTTTTTTATCTTGTTCAATAATTCCTTCTTCTCCGTCTAAAACGACTAAAACAACGTCAGAACGTTCAATCGCTCTAAGTGCACGAAGTACACTATATTTTTCTGTACTTTCGTATACTTTCCCTTTTTTACGCATACCAGCTGTATCGATGATTACATAATCTTGACCATCTTTGCTATATGGTGTATCAACCGCATCACGTGTCGTTCCCGCTATATTACTTACAATTACACGTTCTTGACCAAGAAGTGCGTTTACAAGTGATGATTTCCCTACGTTTGGACGTCCAATTAAAGAGAAACGGATTGTTTCATCGTCATACGCTTCTTCTTCAATCTTTGGAAAATGCTTTGCAGCTTCATCTAACAAATCACCAAGTCCTAAGCCGTGTGTACCTGAAATCGGGAATGGCTCGCCAAATCCTAATGCATAGAAATCATAAATATCACTACGCATCTCTGGATTATCAACCTTATTTACCGCAAGTACAATTGGTTTTTTAGAGCGGTATAAAATTTTAGCAACTTCTTCATCTGCTGCAGTTACACCATCTCGACCATTCGTCATAAAAATGATAACATCTGCTTCATCAATCGCTACTTCCGCCTGTTGACGAATTTGTGTCAAAAATGGCTCGTCTCCAATATCAATTCCACCTGTATCAATAATGTTAAACTCATGATTTAACCATTCTCCCGCACTATAAATACGGTCTCGCGTTATACCTGGTATATCTTCTACAATTGAAACTCTTTCTCCAACAATTCTATTGAAAATAGTAGATTTTCCTACGTTCGGGCGGCCTACTATTGCTATTACTGGTTTCGGCATATACTTTCATCCTTTCAACTTACATCTGTTTATTATGTAAAAAACCCTTCTTTGTGCAAGAAGGGATTTGCATTCCAGAATAATTCTCAACGTATCAAAACACCTCGTATTATACCACACGTTGCTAATGTTTCACAATAATATATACATTCTCTTGTAAGCGATGCGCAATACCATCTAAAATAGCCTCTAAATTATTTGCAAC
Source organism: Bacillus sp. MN7755 (assembly GCF_054771475.1). Taxonomy (NCBI): domain Bacteria; kingdom Bacillati; phylum Bacillota; class Bacilli; order Caryophanales; family Bacillaceae; genus Bacillus; species Bacillus sp. MN7755. The sequence goes on along the minus strand of NZ_BTRL01000008.1, from coordinate 516,258 downwards.
AAATTCTAGTTCCTCTGTCGTCTCACAAGTAAACAAAGGAGCACCACCTCCAAATTTCTCTGGTTTCGTTGTAATAACCGCGAGAATAACGCTTTCTAACATCATCTCTTATCTCCCCTTCCTTTCGGGGCTTCCGATGACATATGAACGGCACTCTCTAACGTCGGCACATTCCCTATGACACCTATCGCTTTCTCTGCATCTTGATCTTGTGGCAAGACAAATATCCCAACTCTTCCATCCTCTAAATCACGCTTTGCTAACGGTACAAGCGCTGGTGTACCAGAATCTCTATATATCCCTAAAGCAACAGAAACATCGTGCAAAATAGCTTGTCGTTGCCCTAAATTTGCAATTGTAACCATCGCATCAATTGACTTCGGCTTTAGAATAAAACCCATTCCATATTTCATAATTTCCTCTTGTCTTGCTGGCAATCCAATATTCATAATGTAAATATTATCAATATATAGCCCGGCCCCTTCAAAACGAAGCGGAACATGCTCGATTTCAACAAGATCATGTAACCTCTTACCAGACATTAATTTTTTCGCGATAAAAAATGCAATTAGAGCCATAATTACTCCAGCAACCCATGAACGGAATCCTATATACGCAAACGTCGTTGCAAACGACGTTAACATCGCCAAATAGTTACGACTTTCAAAAACTAATGCAATTCCTTCAATGTATGTATTTCCACGTGGTACGAGCTCATATCCATCTAATTGTTGGAGTGTATTTCTTTCCATATTACGCACATCACGAAACTGTGTTGCCGCTAACGTAAGAAACGTAATAGCAGAAAAATCTTTTTTCAAAATTGACGGGATCGCAATTGCTCCTAAGGCCGCTGCAATTAACCCCATCGCAATGTGAATAATTTTCCCATGGAGCCTCGTCGGATATTGCCGCGTATCTGTCCGGAGCATTAGCAATCTTGTTACTGTCCCCGCTATTACGCCGCATAAAATGGCCGGTGTATATTCAGTCATGTATTACCCTCGCCTTTCTTTTACGTGTTTTTCTCTTGAACTGTTCTATATATACTGATGCTTTTGCCATCCAAAACAAAATTGCCATGAAAAATGTAGAAACGGCGACGATATCAAAAAACGCTAAACTACCATAATCGTAAGGGAAATGTAGCTTTCGAAAAATAAGCGTCACTAACAATTCTCCCTGTAACATTCCTATATAAAGAGAACATAATCGTAATATGCGATCCTCGTGTAATAAAACCGATGCATACACAAGAGCACCACTTAACAAAAACAACCTGTCCACCACAATCCAAATCGGATCATATACTTCTAACAAATGAAAACTTGTATATAACATTGCAATAATAAGCGCCGAAAGTAAGCTATATAATTTTTTCCAAATAGAATATAGTGTGATTCCTATAAAAGCAACAACAGAAAGTAAAAGTGCATTTACTGATACCGTGAATGAAGCAATCGTTACATGTAACGGAGAGCAAATAATAAAAATCAATATACAGGCGCTTATCTTCCACCGAATAGAGTCCTTTTTCATAAAAAAAGTTACGATAATCCACCCTATCCAAGCTACAAAATAAAAAGTACTCCCTTCCATCATTTCACCTCCTATGTTTTCCATTATGGGAACTTTTTATGAAAGTTAATCCACTTTCTTCGCGCATAGTTTTTTCATAATACAGCAACACTTTTAATAAGGAGGTGCAATTCATTATGGGTAAAGATCGTCAAGAACGAAAACTAAGAGAATCACGCCGCGTTGAATCTGACCGTGACCAATCATTACAATATCCGGGTGCTACTGGGCTCGATACACCAGAGCAAGCTCGAAAACAAAATCAGCACTAATGAATACAAAAAGACGGTTTCGATATTGTACGAAACCGTCTTTTACATAATTATTTTAATAATTTTTATTTATATCAAAATAATATTTCATTTACGAATTTTCCACTGATTAATTTTCCCCTCCACTTATTTCCCTTGGCCAAATTAAACCTTATCCAATAATCCAGTAGTACATTATCTACATTTTCCAGTCGTAACTTTTATGATTCAACATTTATATATCTCGATAATTTCATTTCATTTTTATTTTGATAGAATATTAATTCCATTCCTCACTTTATATTACTAAAAAAGAACAGCAAATAAAAAACCAACCAAACGGTTGATTTTTTATCTTCTACTATAATGCGTCGTATCAATACCACGCTGCGTTAACCAATGGTATGTTTCGCCCTTTACAACAAGAGGTACAGATTGTAACTCTTCTATCGTCTTCGCACCAAGAGCAGTCATAATAAATTTCAAATCTGTATGTAATAGATTAATTTCATCCACTAACTTCTCGATACCATCTTGCATTAAAATGCGTAAAAAGTATCCAGCAAACGCAGTTGTATTCGCCCCTAATGCGATTGCTTTCGCTACGTCAAGCGCTGTTTGTATACCCCCAGATGCAATAAAAGAGAGGTTATTATTTGTAGAGGTTGCTTCAATAATCGAGGTTGCTGTTTGTATGCCCCAGTTATTAAAATAAGAAAGCATTCGCTGTCTTCTTTCATTTTCAACAGCAGCAAAATTCGTACCACCTTGTCCACCAATATCAATTGCCGTTACACCTATGCTTGCTAACTGTTGTACAGTTTCCTTACTCATCCCAAATCCAACTTCTTTTACAATGACAGGAACTTTACTCTTTAAAACAATTTTCTCAATGCGTTGAAGTACACCAGTAAAGTCACGGTCTCCTTCTGGCATTGTTAACTCCTGTATAACATTTAAATGAATTTGCAATGCATTCGCTTCAATCATATCAATAGCACGCTTTGCCTGTTCGATAGTTGCCTCACTACCTAAATTAGCAAAGAAAGTACCATTTGGGTTTACCTTCCTGATAATCTTAAAAGATGCAGCCTCACTTTCATCTTTTAACGCCGCCATTTGCGAACCTACAGCCATAGCAAGATTATGATGTTTCGCTACATATGCTAATTGCTCATTAATATGTAATGTTCTCTCTCCGCCACCACCAGTCATCGCATTGATAAAAATCGGCGAACTTAGTGAAAGTTCGCCGATTTTTGTTCCACATGTTATTGTGTCATAACTTGAATTTGGCAAGCTTTGATGCACAAAGTCAATATCATGAAAGCCATGCGTACGAGACTGACCAGTAGAAAGAGCGTATTCAATATGATCTAATTTACGTTTTGCCCTTACCACTTGTACCCCTCTTTATTTCTTTAATTTTTTCAGTTGTTCACCAATAATATCACTTAATTGGAAAGTAGCAGAATCAGCATTTGGTTCATACTGACTGTAATCTTCAGTTACATTATTTTCTTCAAGCGCTTCTTTTATACTTAAAGAAATACGTTTCTCTGCTACATGGACTTCAAGTACTTTCACTTTTACTTCTTGTCCCATTTCCAATGCTTCATTTGGATTTTTCACATGACGATTTGCAATTTGAGATACGTGCACAAGACCTTCAACACCAGGTAAAATTTCAACAAATGCACCGAATGTAACAAGGCGTTTTACTACTCCCTCACGAATATCTCCAGCTTTTATTTCACCAGCAACATTTTCCCAAGGTCCCGGTTGAGCTGCTTTAATTGATAAAGAAATACGTTGTGTATCAGCATCAACTGATAACACCTTTACTTTTACCTTTTGACCTTGCTCTAATACTTCAGAAGGTTGCTCTACACGTTCGTGTGAAATTTGTGAAATATGAACTAAACCGTCCACACCACCAACGTTAACGAAAGCACCAAAATCCGTTAATCGTTGCACTGTTCCTTCAACAACGTCTCCTTCTTTTAATGAAGAAATTGCTTCTTTCTTCTTAGAATCTAGTTCTAATTCTACTACTGCTTTATGCGAAAGAATTACACGATTTTTTTCGCGGTCTAATTCAACAATTTTCACAGCTAATGTTTTGCCTTTATAGTCAGTAAAATCTTCTACATAATGTACTTCTACAAGTGAAGCTGGGATGAACCCACGAACACCAAGGTCCACAACTAATCCACCATTCACGATATCTTTTACAGTAACATCAAATACATGACCAGAAGTAAATTTCTCTTGTAATTCTACCCATGCTTTTTCTGCATCAACAGCACGTTTAGATAAGACAAGATCATCCTCTTCTAATTTAATAATTTTTAATTCTAGTATTTGATCTAATTCTACCACATCGCTTGCTTTTTCAATATGAACGTTAGCTAATTCACTAATTGGAATTACGCCATCTGTTTTGTATCCAACATTTACAAGCACTTGTTTCTCTTCAACTTTCGTTACAGAACCTGTAACAACGTCACCAACTTGTAATTCTTTTGAATCCATAACTTCTTCATTCATTTTCTCTACCATGGAAATACCTCCCTACAGAATTGACAAAGCATTTTTTTATGTATATACGAAATGAAAACAAATGTTTTCATTTGCATGTTTAAGAATTTATCATCACATACTCAGTTTTCATACATTTCACCAGAAAATATATTAAACCTATATAAATAGTATACAGCAAAATCATCTTGAAGAAAGTATGTTTTGAAATATAATAGCGAATATATTCTGAAAGTTTTATCTCTCTTTTACTAACTTCTTACAAATCCGATCATTTGTCAAGGAAAGAGCTTCACAATTCACGTATCCTTTACATTTCTATACAAACAAAAAAGAAAGAGGCTATCCCCTTTCTTTATTTCGCAAACACTCCTGAAACAATGCCCATAATTTTTTGGACAACTTCTTCAATTGATAAAGAAGTTGTGTCTAATTCCAATGCATCATCAGCTTTTTTCAGAGGAGAAACTTCGCGTTCTGAATCTAATTTATCACGCTGAGCAATTTCTTCTTTTAACTGCTCTAAATTAGAATCGAAACCTTTATTTATATTTTCTAAATGTCTTCTTTCTGCTCTTTCTTCAACAGAAGCAAGCATAAAGATCTTCACTTCAGCATCTGGTAACACATGTGTACCAATATCACGGCCATCCATTACAACGCCGCCTTTTTCCGCTAGCTCTTGTTGACGACGTACCATTTCTTCACGAACAAGGCGATGTTTCGCCACAATAGATACTCGATTCGTCACCTCTGGTGTACGAATTACTTCAGAAACATCTTGTCCATTTAAAAATACAAGTTGTGTATTTTCTCCTTGCTGAAATTCAATATTTACATTCTTTACAACTTCCATTAACTGCTCTTCATTTTCAATATCCACTTTTTGCTCAAGGGCTGCATATGTAATTGTACGATACATTGCCCCTGTATCAATATAAACGTAAGAAAGTTTCTTCGCTACAACTTTTGCGACTGTACTTTTTCCAGCAGCTGCTGGACCATCTATAGCAATTGAAATTCGTTTATCCATTGTAACACCTCATTTTTTCACTTATAAAACAAAACGAAAAGCAGGTATTCTCCTGCTTCTTCTCATTTGCTTCACGTCATTAAATCCTCAATTATTGTAGCATACTCCTTCCTAGAAGAAAATGAAAACTACCTATTCACCTGTAAGATTTCTGTTTCGTTTTTTACCGTGACACCTTCATAATAAACAATTTTAGATAAATATTTCACTGATGACTTATGTATAAATAACAATTGCACAACACAAAGACAAATAAATTGTATTATTAATATACGAATAAAAATTTTCTCCACCTTTTTCAACGTAATTGCTCCCTTCTACCTTATATTTATATATTTCGTTTTGAGATTTTATACATCATATATATAGCAGTTAATTTTATTGTCATTTTCGAGGCATACTTTTATACATTTCCATTGTCGAATTTACTCAAAACATGTTATGTTCTAAATGTATTTTTCAACTTGAAAGGGGTATAAGCATTGAAAAGAATCCTAGTTTTACACACAGGTGGAACAATTGCAATGGAGGAAGATAAAGAAACTGGAGTCGTACAACCAGGTGAAAAAAATCCTCTTTTAAAATTTATTCCTGATTTAGAAGGCGATGTTGATTTAATCGTTGAAGATGTGTTCCATCTACCATCTCCTCATATGACACCGAGCGAAATGTTACAATTACAAGTCATCATTGATGAAAGAGTAAAACAAGAAAACATTCATGGCGTAGTCATTACGCATGGTACGGATACATTAGAAGAAACAGCCTATTTCCTAGATTTAACAGTACAAGCAACTATTCCGATCGTCGTGACTGGCGCAATGCGTTCTAGCAATGAATTAGGTGCTGATGGTCTATATAACTTCTTATCAGCTGTAAAAGTCGCTAGCAGTAGTGAAGCTGCAGAAAAGGGTGTTCTAGTCGTATTAAACGACGAAATTCATTGCGCTACAAATGTAACGAAAACACATACAAGTAATGTAGCAACATTCCAAAGTCCACAGTATGGACCAATTGGTATGGTAACAAAACGTGGTGTTGTATTCCACCATGCTTTAGTACATCACGAAACATATTCCGTAAATAAGGTTTCTAAAAACGTAGTCGTTCTAAAAGCATACGCGGGTATGGACGATACATTATTAGCAGCCATTGAAACCCTTCCAGTAGACGGGATTGTTATCGAAGCACTTGGACAAGGTAATTTACCTCCAAGAACACTTCCTAGTCTAGAACGATTAATAAACAAAGGAATTCCTGTCGTATTAGTTTCCCGCTGTTTCAACGGTATCGTTCAAGATGTATACTCATATGAAGGCGGCGGCAAACAATTAAAAGATATGGGTATTGTATTCACATACGGTTTAAATGCTCAAAAAGCACGTATTAAATTATTAGTTGCATTAGAGAATACAACTTCTCATGAAGCAATCCAAAATATGTTTATGCACAATTAAAAAAGAAGCTGTCGAAGTTTATTTCGACAGCTTCTTTTTACATTTCTCTTGTTACAATGGTTTGCGCAATCGCATTTCCATGAAATCTACCGTTCTCGATAAATATTTCATTCGCATTATTTCCAGCAGCAATTACACCTGCAATGAAAATATTTTCAGCGTTCGTTTCCATTGTATCCTCTGCATGAATTGGACGCCCTGTTTCTTCATCAATCCGAACACCCATATTCGTTAAGAAACTATGATTAGGGTGGTAACCAGTCATCGCAAATACAAAATCATTTTGGATTGTTTTTTCCTCGCCATCAACTGTATACGTTAATGTATGTTCAGTAATTTCTTTCACATGAGCCCCGAAATGCATTTGAATTGTGCCGTTTCGTACTAATGCCTCAAACTCCGGCAAAATCCACGGCTTTATGCTTGTTGAATACTCACTTCCGCGATATAGTACCGTTACACGCGCACCCGCTTTAACAAGTTCTAACGCGGCATCTACACTCGAGTTTTTCCCACCTATAACTACTACATCTCGGTCAAAATAAGGATGCCCCTCTTTAAAATAGTGAGCTACTTTCTTCAGTTCCTCACCTGGAACATTCATATAATTTGGATTGTCATAATATCCAGTTGCTACAACAACGTATTTCGCTATATACATTTCTTTACTTCCGTCACGTTTTGTCGTCTCAACCTTAAAGACTTCTCCATCTTTTTGAACTTTCTCTACTCGTTCAAAAGCATTTACACGTACAGATTTACGCTTTACTACTTCACGATAATACGCAAGCGCTTGATTTCGAACTGGCTTACGGTTTTCTGTAATAAAAGCTACTTCACCAATTTCTAATTTTTCACTAGAAGAGAAAAATGTTTGATGAGTTGGATAATTATAAATGGCATTTACAATGTTTCCTTTTTCAATTACTAACGGATTTATCCCTACCTTTTGCAATGAAATTGCTGCTGCTAATCCGCACGGACCGCCTCCGATTATAATAACTGTTTCTTTCTGCATACTCGTCCACTCCTAGTCTTCTACCTCTGCACTATTTATAAAAACAAGAAAAAACCTACTTACAGCAGTAGGCACCTATCTTTATTGTATTCATTTTTCATATATTTGTCATCTAAACGAAACGTACATCCGATAGACATCTGCTAAAAACTGCTGAAATTTAATACCTTGTTTCCCTAATACATTTTCAGGATCAATCTTTCTAGCTGGGTCAAGTGTTTTATGTGATACGATATCTTTTTTCGGATTCAAGCCGAAGTTTTGACATAAATACGCATGATACCACGTAAAACGTGTATATGCTTCCCAAAAGTTAACATCACCGCCATAACAAAGTTCCACTCCAATAGCAGCCTTATTTGCATCATAACCATATAAGTCATTATCTGTCGGCACACCATATCGAACATGATAAGCAACTTCACTTATAGGAATAATTTCTAATATTGTTTTGTCATCTATAAATGTATGTGCCGAGGCTTTCGGTTGTATCTCATTAAAATAATCCCGATTCCCTATCGCATTGCTACCAGGATTCCCCGTATCATGACTTACAATAAACCTTACTTTAGAGAGAGGAATTCCCGGTCGTGAACTTCCATATCCAATATAATTACGCTCTATAGGAAACATCGCCATTACTACCAACTCCCGCTTCAGAAGATTACCTTACTTCCTTATATATGTATTCGGTAGCAATGTCCTTATCGCATATTTCTTACGCGAAGAGAAAATCGAAAATATTTGATGTGAACACCATAAATAATAAAATACTTACAGCCACTCCATAAAAACCGTAAAACCAAACACAATCTTCTTTCGTATCTAAACCGAAAAATTTATTTACTGATTGTAATAATGTGCCACGCTTACTTTGCTTGTTTCGTAATACTTCCACTCGTTCTACAACATCCGCTGGCATCATAAATCTTTGGTCTACTGTCATTTTCATCATTTATCTCTCCTTAAAATCATTTCCGTTTTGTTTATCTAAGGAGAGTATAGCACGTTTGTTCGTGTAGAACAAGCGTTCTTTTTATTTTTTATTTTATTTTTCAGCAAGCCAAGTAAGAATTGAGATTACAACGGCGATAATCGGTCCTACTACAACCAAACCAAATATTAAAAACAGTAGCCCTTCCCCGAACACCCGAACGATACTTGTTTTTGGGGCTTTCATCGTTCTTGCGAGCTCTCCCTCTAACCTCTTAACCTTTTCTTCTAATTGTTCTACTCGTTCCATTATTTTATTTTCCATATACAACACCTCAATTTAATACTTCAACAAAAAAAAACGTGATTCCTTCGAAAGGAATCACGTTTTCTCACGCTATAATATTATACCCAACCTCTGAAGCGACTTGCTTCAGCCATTTTACGAACACCGACCATGTACGCTGCTAAGCGCATGTTCACTTTACGAACTTGTGCTGTTTCATAAATAGAATCAAATGATCTTACCATTACTTTTTCTAAACGTTGTTCTACTTCTTCTTCAGTCCAGTAGTAACCTTGGTTATTTTGTACCCACTCAAAGTAAGATACTGTTACACCACCAGCACTTGCTAATACGTCTGGAACAAGTAAAATTCCGCGATCTGTTAAGATTTTAGTTGCTTCTAATGTTGTTGGACCGTTTGCAGCTTCAACAACGATTTTCGCTTTAATATTATTAGCATTTTCTTCTGTAATTTGGTTCTCAATTGCAGCTGGAACTAAAATATCGCAATCAAGTTCTAACAATTCTTTATTTGAAATTGTATTATTAAATAATTTTGTTACTGTACCGAAGCTATCACGACGGTCTAATAAATAATCAATATCTAATCCGTTTGGATCATGCAACGCACCGTAAGCATCTGAGATTGCAATAACTTTCGCACCTGCATCATGCATAAATTTAGCTAAGAAACTACCAGCATTACCGAATCCTTGAACAACAACGCGCGCACCTTTAATATCAATGTCGCGTTTTTTTGCAGCTTCGCGAATACAAATTGTAACACCTTTCGCCGTTGCTGTTTCACGTCCATGTGATCCACCTAATACAAGTGGCTTACCTGTAATAAATCCTGGTGAATTAAATTCATCAATACGGCTATACTCATCCATCATCCATGCCATAATTTGAGAGTTTGTGAATACATCTGGAGCTGGAATATCTTTCGTCGGTCCTACGATTTGGCTAATTGCTCGTACATAACCGCGGCTTAATCTTTCTAACTCACGGAATGACATTTCACGTGGGTCACAGATAATTCCACCTTTACCTCCGCCATATGGTAAATCAACAATACCACATTTTAAACTCATCCAAATTGAAAGTGCTTTCACTTCATTTTCTGTTACATTCGGATGGAAGCGAATTCCACCTTTCGTTGGACCAACAGCATCATTATGTTGTGCACGATATCCTGTAAATATTTTAACAGTCCCGTCATCCATACGAACTGGTATTTTCACTGTCATCATACGAATTGGTTCTTTTAATAATTCATATACTTCGTTTGGATAACCCAATTTTTCTAATGCTTCACTAATAACAATTTGTGTCGAATTCAATAGTTCAAAATGTTGTTCCCTTTGTTGTTGTGTTTTTGTTTGAGTTCCCTTTTCGGCTACCATAGTAAGTAAACCCCCTGTAATTTCACTTGTTTAGTAAACCTTCATTGCCTAGTATACACCGTTAAATTTGGAATGCAATAGAAAACGCTAACAAATATATACAAACTATTTTATGTTGCAAGCGTTTTCACTATTATTATAGTCCTTTTATTGCTTTTAGAAAAGTAAAATACTTAAATATTTAAATATTTTTCATTTTACTTAAATGCAATACCTTGAAAAGATATATATTTAAGTACAATAAAGAATGCCCAAATATTTATGATTCCCTCTATACCGTGGATCGTTTTAAAATTTCCAAATCAATATTTTAAGTTTTCCAAACAAAAAAAAACAAAAAAAAAAAACAAAACCTTAGCTATGTTATATTAGCTAAGGTTTTGTTTTTTCACAAAGTAATTGTGTATTTGTTCAATTGCTTGAGAAGACATTAATTCTTTACCATACTCCATTAGACGATAAATAGTTGCTGTAGACGGATTACCATATTCCGCTAAAATAGCTATAAAATCTGCCTTCAGCAATTGTATTTGCTCCTCTTCTTCCATCCAAAGATAGAAACGCCCATCCCACGTATATAATTTCCCGCCAGTTACATCAAGGTTATATAAACGATTCGACAGGTTAATTACGTCATCTAGTGTAGCAAACTCATAAAGGATATGCTCACTTTCATCTAAAGTCACTTGCATTTCAATAAACTCGTCACGGAACTCATCATCTGTATCCGCTTCTTGATGTTCTTTCGTTACAATTACGACCATTCCTTGCGCTTGTAGAGAAAATACTTCAACTGCAATCGGACCATCCGCTTCAAATCCTAATTCTTTATTTGCTTCTTGCATCATATCACGAAATAATTGCTGTACTTTCGGTGCATTTCTCCACAAATCTTCTTTCGTTAATCCTCGCTCAGTTAAATCATCAAATGTTAAGAAAATTTTTATCTTATTGTAATTTAATCGTTCCAGCCTCATCTCATACCCTCCCTACGCAACCAATGAATATAATTTTTATTATATGAAATAGAAAATAGATGGTTCTTTTCGAACAACTATTCTAACATTTTTAACCAATCATCCCATTCTTCTTTCGTATCACCAATTAGGCTTGTTTGAATGTTCAACTGATCTCGAGCACCTATTTCTCCTATAACCCCAACAGAAAGGTTCTCATTTTTTTCTTGCAACACATTCACGTAGTTCATTGCGTTCTTAAGTTCTCGTCCGTCATCAAAAGAGATTACTACATATTTAGGTCTTATTTGCTCAACAGCTAACGAAATACTATCTTCCGCTAAGCTTACCCTAATATATATCACCTCATATCCTTTTAATCGTAAATACGTTGAGAAAACAAACCCTCTCAACATATTACTTTCTAACACGACAACTTTGTGTATAGAAGAAAACGATGATGCATTATGATACACCATCCCTAGACGCGTTTGTAAAAATGATACGACATATTGGAATTGCACCATTGTAACTTCATTATTTTTTTTTAACATTAACAATTTATTTGACACTTGAAGAACAATATTTGCGATAACTTTTTCTGTGGCATAAATACTAAAAGCCTCGTTTAACAATGCAGAAGTTGTAATTTCATCAAATTTTAACAAAGCTTGTAGTAAATCGTCCACTAAAACAACTTCTCTATCGTAATGTATTTCATTTTGAACATTACTTTGCAAACGATTCCCTTCTAATAATTGAACTGCTTGTCCAATCATCATGCCGGAAGAAACCTTGTCCATTAACCATTTCAAAATTTGAATATGCTCTTCTGTATATAATCGATGCCCCGCATGATTCCGCTTTGGGGCAATCATTTGATATCGTCTTTCCCATGCACGAAGTGTGCTCGGCTGAATTCCAATTATATTCGAAACAGCTTTTATGTTATATTTTCCGTTTAGAGTTGGCATTATCTCCCTCCGCATAACGTAATAATATGTGTTTGAGCAGGTGCTCGGAAGCGAAGTGGAATCAACGTTGTTCCATACCCATTACTAACAAAAAGAGTCACATTTGAATGCTTATATACACCACCTTTTAAATATTTTTTAGATGGGAATAATCGGATTTGCCCTCCATGTGTATGTCCACTTAACACAAGTGAAATTTGTTCTTTTCCAGACATTTTATTTATTATATCAGGGTTGTGGCTAATTAATATGCGAAAACCATCTTCTTTACAATCAGCCAACGCTAAATCTAAACGATCACGTTCCAAACCAACATCATCTACACCGAGTAAACAAATTTTCTCTCCTAATTCAGACTCAAATACAACTCTTGTATTATCTAAAACTTTCACATTATTTTCTAATAACAAAGCATCTAACTCGTGATATTCAATCTCATAATCATTATTTCCCCATACAAAATATACAGGAGCTATCGTTCTTAACTTTTGTATATTTGCAGAGATTTTTGATAAAGGGACACCTCTTTCCGCTAAATCACCACCAATAATTACAAGATCTACTCTTCCTTTTACTTGTTCAATTAACGAATTTGAAATGATCCTTCTATGAATATCAGATATAAAAAATACATTTACTTTTTGAAAACTTTTCGGAAATTCTTCAAATGTTAAAGTATGTTCTAGCACCGTATCACGCATTGCTTCTGTATACATTACAAGAAGAAATATAATACCAATACATATGAGAGTACTTAATAAGATAATCCATATCATATATTTTTTACTCCCCTCCTTATAAAGATAATCCTCAGTTTTTATAGTAAGTATTCCACTAACTCTCTTGCTTTGTGGACTTATCTTTTATTGGAATTTTTAATTCTTGACCTACATTCACTTCATTTCCTTGTAAATCATTATACTTTTTAATCACTTCGATCCCAGTTTCATCTGAAAAATATTGCTTTGCTATACTTTCTAAAGTTTCTCCCTCTTTCACCGTATGCGTGACGACTTTCTCAGATGGTGCCTCGGACTCAGATTTAGCTGAATCAAAGAAAATGACCTCAAATGCACTTTTTCCAGCGTTATTACCATCGCTTTTCACCTGAATATATTTATCTGTATACCATAAGATACTAATTGGTAGTAATATGAATAGAAATGTTAAAACTCGGACGAAAATATGATTCATTTTAAACTTTTGTTTTTTCTCTTTATTTCTATGAATTTCACTACGCGGCGGTAAACCTTCTTTTTCTTCCACTCGCTCAACTTCTAATTCCTCTTCAAAATCAGGAATTCGTTTTCTCATGTTGTTCACCACCACCTTCCATTTATTTTCTTAATTGGAGTCCCATTATAAAATCAACAAGAAAGTGTGCAAAGATTGTTATAAACAAATTTCCTGTCCATTCAAATACATAACCAAAGACAAAACTAATGAAACAGACGAAACAAAACAAAAATGGCTTTTTTATATACCGAATATGTAACACTGCAAATACTAAACTCGCTATTACAATTCCAAAGTGCGTCTGCACTACACCTCTAAATAAAAATTCTTCTGCAAAGCCGATAATGAACGTAATAACGAGTAGATGCATAACTGACATCCCTTGAAACATCCTATCGTTAATACCACCATCATCAAACCAAGACTCTGGAAATACTCGCATTGCAACATAATCTAATAACACAATACCAATCGCTAACAAGCCACCTATTATAAGTATAGACACCGGTTCCCATTTCCACAGACTATACACCGATTTTATATCTCGGAATAGTATATATGCTAGTAAACAACCAATACCGATAATAATGAACTGTGTAATATACAGATTCAGCCTTATTTCTTTCGGACTCATATCTTCAATATTATGCCTTTGAATGTTCATCATTCCCCCATCTTTTCTAGACCGAAAAGCTTTTGTAACTCTGTTTCCCAATTATAGTCGAAATCCGATTGTTGCGCTTGTCTTTTTTTATAATCTGTTTTTGTAATATGACAATAGTCGCAGCAATTCTTTAACTCGCCCTCTTTTCTATAACCGAACTGTTGCAGCAAATATTCACGTCTACATCCTTTCACTTGTATCCATGATTTCATGTTTTCTAGCTCACTATATTTATTACGTAGCCTTATTTCTACTTCAGCTATTAATCTGTTCATAATTTCATCTGACAAGCTCTCTAATATTAATTTTCGCTGTTGTATGATTCCAAGCTGTTCAAGATGATAGCGGATGAAACGCCAATATTGTTCATTAAATCTTGCTGCATTATAACAAATTTCTTCTACCTCTTCTATTGGTAATTCTTTCGTTTGAAACATTCTTTCTTGCAATAAAGAAAATAAAAATTGTATTTGTGACTGACTTGGCAATTCATCTTCAATTATTGAAATTGGTAAATCGTGATCTAACGGACTACATAGTAAGATAGCTATACTCGGTTCACCATCTCTTCCCGCTCTTCCGATTTCTTGTAAATAAGAAGCGATATTAGTCGGGTAATGGAAATGAATAATATATCTCGTATTCGACTTATTTACTCCCATACCAAAAGCACTTGTACATATTACAAGCTGCAACTGGTCATTCATAAACTGCTGTTGAATTAACATACGCTCTTCATGTTCCATACCACCATGATAGAAAGCGACACCAGTAACGCCTTTTCCTCTTAAATATTCCGTTAAACGTTCTGTCCACGCTCGGCTTGAACAATATACAATCCCTGGGCCTTGTAAATACATTACCTGTTCCAAAAGCGCTTCTTTCTTCTCTTCTATCGTCGTAACAAATTGTACTTCCATTGCAATATTTGGACGATCAATAGAGTATACATGCTGCGTCACATTCTCCAAATTTAAACTCTCTGCTATATCTCGGAGTACATCTTTCGTCGCTGTTGCCGTTAATGCTAGCACTGTAGGAGACCCGATATTCTCAATGACTACATTTAGTTTTTTATAATCTGGTCTAAAATCATAACCCCATTGCGAAATACAATGAGCTTCATCCACAACAAATAATGAAATATGAACTTTCTTCAATTCTCTTATTAACAATTCCGACTGCAACATCTCTGGTGAAACAAAAATAAATTTATATGAAGCTAATCTTTTCATCGCTTCTCTTTTTTCATGTAATGTCCGAAAACTATTAAATGCTATCACTCGGTTTTTCACAACATATTTTAATTGTGTAACCTGATCTTCCATCAAAGATAATAATGGTGATACAACAAGTACTGTCCCTTCTTGCATTAGCCCTGGAAGTTGATAACACATAGACTTCCCTCTTCCCGTCGGAAGCATCGCTATGACATCTTTTCCTTCCAATAAATCTGTAATTACCCCTTTTTGACCTGGACGAAATTCAGAATATCCAAACCACCTATATAAATATTCCTCAAGTTTCATTTATACCCTCCATCCGCGCCAATACAAGACGAACTTCAAAATAAGAGATATCCTCTCCAACCGCTTGTTTCAACTCACGCAACTTACGTGTTTGTAATGCATCAATTACTTCTGTTACTTTATCTATTTTGTCTTTTTTCATAAACATCTCGATAGAAAAATCTCTTTCTCTCAAAGCAATTTCAACAAAATGATCTTCTATCGTTGCAACCTTTAGATTTCTAATTGTCGCTATTTCTTCTAATGAGCGCCCTTGCCTCCAAAAATTATATGTTTTTTTCGTTGATAAACTAAATAATTCAGCTCTCTCATTCGGATAAGAGATAATCTCAGCTAATAACGGAAATTCATTTTCTTTATCGCGAACTTCTTGTATGAGGAAATGAATTGCACCCCAAAATAAAAAGTACACCCTAAATATATCTTGTTTCGTAATTTCCGCTAACTGCTGCAATGTACAACCGATACGTTCATATCCTGTTAATCTATATGTTACAATCGTCGCTTCTACCACATCACATTTCCCTAAAAGATTATGTATTTCTTTCCATAATCTTTTAGCCAATTCATTTCGCCTATACGGCATACCTGTTAAAAAGCGTTTCACCCACATCATTATTTCTGTATCTTGTTGAATAGGAATAAATTTCGTATTATTCTGTTGTAAATTAGATATAGTTTGAATAATTAAAGATAATCTTTTCCAAAATGTTTCACCTAATTCACCATAGTGCAAACCATGTAAATGCGCTGGAAAAGCATACACTCCCTCCCATGTATGCAACTGCATTTTACCTTTAGGTGTTAACAAATATGTATTCTCATGTATTTCTTGAATCAAATCTGCTTGCAACAACTTTGCAACTTCACGATCATATTCAATTCTATTTAATGATTTATATATCCCAAACAAAAAAGAAATTCGGAACATATTTCCATCTTGTAATGTTTGCGAAGATCGTTTTCCCTTTAATAAATAATAAATAGAAGAAACGGTCCTTTCACCATTCAATTGTTTTAAACAATACAATAAAGTATATTGTAGTTGCATTACCGCTTCCACCTTTCAATCTAACTTAATTGCTTTTTGGTATAATTACACTAACTTATCATATCGGCACTATATACTTGTATATATTCTATTGTACCAAACGAAATAACATTTACGTATTTTGAAAATCTTATGACATAATGCAAAAATTAGTTGACACCCTAATTGATAAGCATTATCATTATAATTTTATGTTGAAAAGTTTTAAAAACCGTTTTACAATAAGGTTATAATTTTTATGGCGAGCTTTTCACATACATATTATCAGGAGGGAAAAAAGATGGCAAAATATACAATCGTTGATAAAGATACTTGTATTGCATGTGGTGCTTGTGGCGCTGCTGCACCAGACATTTATGACTATGATGATGAAGGTATTGCATTCGTAACATTAGACGATAACCAAGGTATCGTTGAGATTCCAGATGTATTACTTGAAGATATGATGGATGCATTCGAAGGTTGTCCAACTGACTCAATTAAAGTTGCTGACGAATCATTTGACGGCGATGCTTTAAAATTCGAATAGTCTTTTATTAACTTCAAAAAATGTCCCTCATTAATATGAGGGACATTTTTTGTTTTCATGATACTTATAAAAAAAACCATTAGTAGTTCCATACTACTAATGGTTTTTTTGCCTCGCTATTTGCCGGGCAGCCCGATTGGTGAGGGCTAATAATCAGTGGGGGATGAACACCCCCACTGATTGAAGTTTCACTTTATATTTTATGCATTTTTCATTTTTGCAAACATCCATACTTTCAGGCGTGAGAATAACGCTACAAATACAATTGTCACAACAATCCCTTTAATCAAATTAAACGGTAAGATTGCCGTTACAACCGTTGTTCTTATAGCCTCACTAGACATAGCTGGCGAATTTAAAAACCAAGTGTAAGCTGGGAATATGATGATGTAATTTAATACACTCATAATAAGCGCCATTGTAATTGTCCCTAGCATTAATCCTGTCGTTAAACTCTTAACAGTACGATACTTCCTAAATAAGAAAGCTGCTGGTCCAATAAATAAACATCCTGCAATAAAGTTAGCTATTTCTCCAACTGGTACTCCCGTTAAACTTCCTTGAATCCCGTAATGTAAAATATTCTTTATCGCCTCTACAATTACTCCCGCAATTGGTCCGAAGATAATCGCTGCAATTAGAGCCGGTACATCACTGAAATCGATTTTTAAGAATGGCGGAAGCCCTGGGAACGGGAAATCCAACATCATCAGTAAATATGCAATACTACTTAGCATCGCTACACTCACCATCTGCACTACACTGTTTTTTTGTTTCATCTTTCTCTCTCCTTTTCCATCGATCATCTCATGGAAAGTGGAAAGGTTCTGCTATGCCTACTTTTTCATAGAACGAAAAAACCCTTTGTGTTTTACACAAAGGGAGAATTTAAGGCACATCAAACAGACGTTCAAATCCATATCTTTTTTGAACGCTTGAACCTCCATCTTCTCCCATCCAGACTATACTGTCGGCTTTGGAATCACACCAAATCCTGCCTTAACGGCTCGCGGGCTTAGAACAAAATCACATATAGTTCATCACCGCCGGTCGGGATTTTCACCCTGCCCCGAAGATAGACCGATATTCTATTTTCCACTTCATTATACAACAACATGATTGGATTGTGAACAAAAAAATCGTAACTTATTAAAAATAAGTTATTAATTTTACATAATCAAAACCATTCATTATATTTTACAATACACCCCATATTTTTTAGCATTCGGCATTTCTCCTATAAATCCCCTAGTCATATATAATTAAAAGTGATAAGATGTTGAATTGTTAAGATAAGAACATTTTCTGGATTATGGAGGAAATGTCATGAAGAAAGAAAAGAGACACTCTATTCGAGAAACAATGAAAAAAAACTTAAGAAAAGAATACTTTTACTTAAAAAAAGAATTACTTTTCTACTGTCCAATTGATTTAGGCACATTCTCAAGCGAGACATACTATGCTACTTTCGACGAAGATGGCATCAGTATTTATCAGTATGATAAAAAAACAGAGAGTAAATTAAAATTGTGTGAGCGTCATCCGTGGAAAAGTTGGAATAAAGTGAAGGTGGATCATTATTTAACAACTTCTCAATTTATTTTTCAAGGGAAGCGAAACTGGATATTATCCCTTTTCCAAAAAGGAAAAGAAGCTCAAAAAATAATCGAAGAGCATACATCTTTACAAACTGAAGTTGTTTCCCGCTCTTTCTTAAAAAAGCTTCCAGGTTTCCGTTCTAATGCACCGTTGAATAAATACATTGGCAGCATTTGCTACACTGCACTTATTGCATTTTTATTAAAATGGATGATTCCATTTCAAGCACCACAAATCGCCCTGTACTCCATTTCAATTGGTTGTATGCTCCTTGGTCTACTTTGTTTGACAATCGGTTTAATTGAACCGACTATTGTACTTTTTCGAACAAACGAAAAAACCAGAACAAAAGTATTTTACTTATATAGCTACTTAGCTATTTCTGGATTTATATGTGTCTTTATTTTTTGGTAAAAAAAGAGCTAGTTAAACTAGCTCTTTTTTTACTTTACGTATAATTGTTGATTTGGATAAATCAGCTCTTGCTGCAGCCCATTTTTTTCTTTAATTTCCTTAACAGACATGCTAAATTTCCGTGCAATACTAACTAAAGTGTCCCCTTTTTGAACGACATATAACGAGGAAGAAACGACTTCGTTTCTTTGTTCATGTAAAACAAGCAATGGATTCATCGCATTCTTTTTTGCCATCGTCCATCTTCCTTGATGAACTTCTAAATGTAAGTGTGCACCTCGAGATTCTCCTGTATTTCCTACTTCTCCAATTATTTCTCCTTTTGAAATATAATCCCCTTGAACTACATATCTCTTATTTAAATGTGCATACACAGCCTCATATTCTCCATGTTTAATAAATACAACATTTCCATAACTACTTGAATAATAAGACTTTGTTACCTTACCATCTTGAATAGCTGCCACCGCCGCGCCGATCGGTGCCGCTATATCTATACCGTAGTGTTTTCCATGCCTTGTCCCAAAATAATCACTTATCTGCCCTTCAACAGGCCATGTCCACCGGTTTTCCTCTGCGTACACATGTAATTGAGATAAAAACAATATAGTCAATAACATGACGCCGTATTTTAAACCTTTCATATACATCCTCCGTTTTCTAATTACCACCATACCTTCTCTATTTTGGTATATTACAGAAAAAAGTATACAAAAAAAGAAAGTGGATCACTCCACTTCCTTCTCTTTCTTATCACGAAAAACGATTGCACTGCGATTATACTCAACATCTTTTACTTGTACTCGAGCGTTTATTACTCTAGCTACCGCAAACAAATAATCAGATAATCTATTTACATACTTTAGAACAACTTCGTTTATTTCCCCTTCTTTTTGTAAGGACACTATACATCGTTCTGCTCGCCTTACAACTGTACGTGCAATATGAATAGCAGCTGCCGACTCGCTTCCACCTGGTAAAATAAAGCGCTCTAACGGCGGTGCTTCTTCTATATACGAATCAATCCTTTTTTCTAAGCATTCGACCATTTCGATTTTTACTTTATAAGGAATTTTCCCCGCTACTATCGCCAAGTCTCCTCCGCAATCAAATAGTTCATGTTGAATATTTTCAAGTTCATTGTAAATATCTCCAAAAGACTCGCCTTGAAGCTTAGTCATCGCATATCCAATATGAGAATTCGCCTCATCTATCGTGCCATATGCTTCCACTCGGATATCATCTTTATCCACTCTGCCGCCTATTACACTTGTTGTCCCTTTATCTCCTGTTTTTGTGTATAATTTCATTGCTTTACGACACCCCTCTTATTCTTCATTCAACTACGATAAAAAAAGTTCTACTATTATTTATTTAATTGATTTTACAAAAAAATAAAAAACAGTAGAACTTTATTCATTATCAACTTTAAAAACGCATATCTAAATTATACGATTCGGTAAATATACAGAGAATGTAGTTCCCTCTCCAACAACACTTGAAACAGTAATTTTCCCATCATGGCCTTGCACAATATTTTTTGCAATCGCAAGCCCGAGTCCTGTTCCACCTTTTTTCCCACGTGTTCTTGCTTTATCAGCTTTGTAGAAACGATCAAATAAAAATGGAATATCTTCTTCTGGAATGCCAGCGCCCGAATCTTGCACTTCAAAAATAAGACCATTATTTTTCGTATCAATTACAAGCGTTACATGTCCACCTGCATTTGTATGACGAATTGCGTTATCAATTAAATTTGTCAATACTTGTTCCATACGATCTGCATCAAACGGGTATCGCTCAATTGGATTTTGGAAATCAACCGTTAATGCAACTTCTTTATCCTTTGCAATACCTTGGAATTTACGACCTATTTTTTCAACGAAAGGATGAATATCAACTTCACCTATATGTAACTCTACATTACCACTTTCCATACGCGCTAAATCTAATAATTCATTTACAAGTTTACCTAAACGAACAGATTCATCATAAATGATTTGAACAAACTCATTAATTTCTTCTTTCGTTTGCACAATATCATCTAAAATTGCTTCACTATACCCTTGAAGCATGACCATCGGTGTACGAAGTTCATGTGATACGTTCGCAATAAAGTCTTGACGCATCTTCTCCAGACGGCGTTCTTCCGTCATATCACGCAATACAGCTACCGCCCCGCGAATTTTCGTTTGATTGTAAAGCGGAGTCATAAGAACTACATAGTTACCTTTTTGTAAATTAATTTCAACCACTTGTTGTTGTTCGCTTTCTACAACTAGATGGAATAGTTCAACAAGTTCAGAAGGGAGCTTTTTACTTAACTCTACTTCTTTCTCTTCTTGCCAAACTTGCAAGAAATGTTCCGCTGGCGGATTGATTACAACGACTTCACCTTCTTGATTTAACGTAATAACCCCATCTGCCATACTACTTAAAATACTAGCTAACTGTTCTTTCTCTTGCTGCAAGGCATTCATATTAAACTTCAACTGTTTTCCCATTTGATTTAAGGCCGTTGCAAGCTCACCAATCTCGTCCTGAGATACCATAGGAGCTTTCGCATCAAACTTCCCACGCGAAACCTCAAAAGCAACCTCACGCATTTTACGGAGTGGTGCTGTAATTCGAGTAGATAAGAAGAATGCAAAGAAAGTTGTTAATATAATTGCAATCCCTGCTGATAAGAATATAAAATCAGTCGTTCTCTCCATACCTTGTATCGGAACTTGTAAAGATTCGTATACGAACACTGCACTTTGATTTTTGGAGTGTACTGGTTTTCCGACAATCATAATATCATTTTCAGTATTTTTATTCTTTCTACTATTAGAAGCTTTTCTAATGTTATTCTTAATTTCTTTTTTGTCTGTAAAAACAGCCGCTAATTCTTTATCTTCTTTTAAGTCATCCATTGTAAGAGTGACTAATCCTTCTTGTTTCGGTGAAGATGAAATTTCCTTACCATCTTCTACAATAATAATCCTTGAAAGTGGATCAGAGAATTTGTACGCGATATTCTCAATCGTTTTTACATCGGCACCTTCTTCAATTAACTCTGAAACACTTGTTGCAACTTTTTGAAGCCTAGCTTCACTCATATCAACATAATATGTTCTAAAAAACTGGGAAAGTAAAATCGCAACAAATCCAAGTACAAACGAAACGAGAAGTAATATGGTCATCCATAACTTCCCTACTACACTTCTCCAAAGCATCAGTCGTTCACAACCTCAAACTTGTAACCTACGCCCCAAACGGTAACAATCATCTTCGCAGCATCTGGTGATTTTTTGCTTAACTTTTCACGTAAACGCTTTACATGCGTATCAACTGTACGTAAATCTCCGAAGAATTCATATTGCCATACTTCTTTTAGCAATTGCTCACGATCAAATACTTTATCAGGAGCTTTCGCTAAGAATAATAGTAATTCGTACTCTTTCGGTGTTAAGTTCACTTCATTACCATCTGCTGTAACACGATGTGCATCATTATCAATTGTTAAATGAGGGAACACAGTAACATCTTTTGTCGTTGTATCTTGTGTAAAGAATGTTGTTGGTACAGAACGGCGTAAGACCGCTTTCACACGAAGCACTACTTCACGTGGGCTAAATGGTTTCACAATATAATCATCAGTTCCTACCTCAAACCCTTGTACTCGGTTTACTTCTTCACCCTTTGCTGTCAACATAATAATTGGCGTCGCTTTCTTCTCACGAACCCCTTTACATACTTCAATACCATCTTTACCAGGCATCATAAGATCTAATAGGATTAAATCATAATCATTTTGTAACGCCATTTCTAAAGCTGTATCACCATTATCTGCTTCATCAATTGTGTATTGTTCTCTCTCTAAATACATTTTCAACAAACGACGAATACGATCCTCATCGTCTACAATTAAAATTCTTGATTCATTTTCCATTTTTACCCGTTGCGTACTTTTACCACAACGGTTCACACCTACCCTTCTACACTATTATGTTGCGCTATTCTCGTTTATTTAAGCAATCCTCTAACTGTTTCACTTCCCATATTATGCTTCACAAGAATAATAAAGTTTGTTCAATTTTTTTCCAAAACTATGTATTTTTTTTGAACAGTATATAATGTCCTCGACATCATTTTACAAAATCAACCGCTACTTTGTCATGTTTTTCTCAAAAAAGAAGAAAAATTGACAAAAATAAAATAGGAAAGTGACATTCACTCTCCTATTTTATTTCTCTATGCATATGAATGTAAACCCGCGATAATTAAGTTTACTACAATAAAGTTGAACATAATGATTGCAAAACCAATTACCGCTAACCACGCTGACTTCTCTCCGTGCCATCCTTTTGATAGGCGTAAATGTAATACCGCAGCATAAAAGAGCCAAGTAATAAGCGCCCAAACCTCTTTTGGATCCCAGCCCCAAAAACGTGTCCAAGCTATTTGTGCCCAAATCATCGCAAAAATTAATGCACCTAATGTAAAAACCGGGAATCCAATTGCAATAGCACGATATCCGATTTCATCTAGTAAATCACTATTCGTATTCTTTACTAGCGGCTGAAGTGCTGCTGATACTCGTTTCCTTAAAACAAGTCTTAATACAATATAAAGTAATGTTCCAACTAACACTGACCAAATTACAGTATTTAATTTTTTTGCATTTACAATCGCTGGAACTTCAACTGTCGGTTCTAATTTATTTTCTGTCAGCAACTTCCCTTCATGCGGTCCAACTAAAGCCGGAAGATTGTACTTCATTTCCACTTGCTGTTCATTTTTATCAATCCATTGAAACTTCGCTTCATATTTCATACTAGAAAATACCGTTGTTACTCCAATAAATCCAACTGTACAAACAAGCGTGAACACTACTGTTTCTAACCAAAATGTACGTTTACTTTTCACTGATTGATCTACATTTTTCAATAAATACATAACGCCCGTAATAAAACTAATCGCTAAAATTGCTTGTCCTGCAGCCGCAGTCGTCACGTGAATATGTAACCAATTACTTTTCAAAGATGGAATAAGTGGCGATATTTCCCTCGGAAACATACTCGCGTAGGCAATTAATAAAAGCGCAACTGGTAATGCAAAGAGTCCAATTATACTTACGCGGTACATAAAATACATGACAATAAATGCTCCGACTAGCATCATGCCGAAAAACGTACCGAATTCAAAAAAGTTACTAACTGGTGCATGTCCTGATGCAATCCATCTTGTAACAAAATATACTGTTTGTGCAATAAACCCTAAAATTGTAATCGTTATTCCTACATTTGCCCATTTATGACCCTTTTCTTTAATTGCTCCCCCGAAAAATAGAGTTGCAATTAAATATAAAATAAATGCGGTAAAGAGAAAGTTACTACTTATTTGCACCATATCGTTTCCCCACCTTAACTAATTTTTTTATCGACTACTTTATCGTTTGGTTGCGGAATTGCTGTACCTTCTAGTACTCTTTCAATATCTTTCTTTAAACCGAACCAATTTTTATTCGTATGTCCTGCAATCCACCATTCATCATTAACGCGTTGTATCCAAATACGGCGATGATTCCAATACATTCCTTGAATGACACCAACCATAAATATAAATCCTCCAATACCGAGAATCCAAAGCGTTAAATCTTTCCTTACAGTAAGTGCTGTTGCATTTTGCATTTCAACACCTGCGAATGACATTTTATACTTATTGTTCCCATCAGGTTCTATATTTTGCTGAATACCAACAAAACTCACTTCACCATCTGGTGTTTCAGGCGTAAACATTTTAAAGACGAATGCAGGATTGTTTGGTAATTTCGTTTTTGTGTTCGGTCTTCCACTCTCGTCAAAATAAAAATCAGGGAAATAGCTTAATAGTTCTAGAGAATAACCATTTCCTAAATCATATTTTTCTGTAGGATTCGTTAAATCAACTTTAATTGGTCCCCACTTTTGATTGTTTTCTTTATTTTGCAAATGGAAGGACATGCTTTTAAATTCACTTTCTTTATAATCCACTTGATAAATAGCAAATTGATCAAATTTCAGCGGTTCATTCACTCGAATTTCCGCTTTTTTTACCTTTTCCAATTTCGGTTTTTGTCCTGCTATATTTTCGCCGACCGCTTTATATAATACAGCATTCGTTTGGAAGTTTTTCGCAATCATTTTATCACCTACACGGTCAATTGCTTCATCAAAAACTTCCTTGTCCTTACTTTTATCATAAACTTCCTTTATAAACTTCTCATTTTTCAAATAGTATTGGCCATCCGTCCCTGGTATTTCTTTCGTTTCACCATCACGTAACCAAAGCGCTTCGTCTACGTACATACTCGGTAAAAAACGAAGCATCGCACCGAATAAAAAAATAATAAGACCGATATGATTCACATATGGACCCCAGCGTGAAAACCGTCCCTTTTCTGCTAAAACGTTTCCGTCTTCCACTTTCACATTATAGTTCGTTTTCTTTAAATTCATTTGGACTCTTTCCAAATCACCATCTTGCGGTGTACCAGTGCCGTATAATCTTTGTCTCTTTAAAAAGCTAGGGTGTCTTTTCACCCCTTGTTTTTTTAAAGCTTTATAAAGCGGAATGACACGATCTAAACTACAGATCACAAGCGAAATACCGATTGAAGCAATTAACATCATATACCACCATGAACCGTATAAATTATTAAATCCTAATTGATAGTATAATTGTCCTAAAAATCCGTATTCTTGTTTATAATATTCAGCTGGTGCAACCCCTGGAGTTATGTACATTTCTTGCGGAAAAATAGTTCCAATCGCTGATGCAGCTAAAGTGATTACAATGAGCCATACACCCACTTTTACAGAAGAGAAAAAGCTCCAAATTTTATCGACGATCGTTTTTGTTTGCGTGAGAGATCTACGAGCACTCCCCTCATAGCGCATATCCAATAGTTTTATATTTTCATTACTTTCAAATGGTTTCCCACAAGCTTCACAAAAAACAGTTCCTATTGGATTCACATGTCCACATTCACACTTAATTTCTTTCAACACTCTCACCGCCCCTGTATCTATATGTACTATTGTATATTCTAACCTCAAGTTACCGCAATACTCAGAATTTTTAAACCAGAGGCGCTATAGGCAAGCACCTCTTATGTAAAGGCTTTCTTTATTACGGAGTAATTTTCTTTAAATATCCTTCTAGCTGTTCTTTCGTTTGTTCACCTATAATTTGCTCCACTACGTTTCCATCTTTATCAATCAAAAAGCTTGTCGGTAACGGTCCTACTCCATATGTCCCTATGATCTTTGTTCCTTTATCAATAGCAACTGGGAATTTCAAATCATATTGTTTCACAAAGTTCTTAACAGCAATTTCTGTTTCATCTGCATCTAACGCAATAATTTCAACGCCTTTTTCTTTATACTTTGGATATAGTTCATTCATATAAGGCATTTCTTTCTCACAAGGTTTACACCAAGTGCCCCAAAAGTTTAAAAATACACCTTTTCCCTTTAAATCTTTTAATTCAATTTTCTTTCCTTCTAAATCCGTCACAACAAAGTTAGGTGCTTCTTTTCCAATTTGCATTTTCTCTTTATCAGCAAAAAAACCTTGATAAAGTGTAAATCCTACAGCACCGCTTAAAATGAGCAGAATAATAACGCGAAATAATAAGCGATTTTTTTTCATATTGTCTCCCCTCTCTTCGACGAGTGATGAATATATGTATTTTTTAATAAATCACCAGCGGAGCATTCCACTGGTGAAAGTTTCACAATATCGATTAGCGAGGCTTTGTAGAAGCCAATGCACGTAATTGTTTCACCTCATGTGGTGTCAATTCTCTTGCATCACCAGGTCTCAGGCTTCCTACTTCTAAGAAAGCATAGCGTTCACGCTTTAGTTTCACTACTTTACAATCTAAAGCTTCAAACATACGACGTACTTGACGGTTACGTCCTTCATGAATTGTTAATTGTACAATCGCCATTTCCTTACGCTTGTCCCAAGAAATAATCTTCACACGAGCTGGTGCTGTTTTTCCGTCTTCTAGTGCAACACCACGTTCTAACATGCGAATTTTCTCACCTGTTAGTGGACCTTTTATTTTTGCAACATATGTTTTTTCAACTTTATATCTAGGGTGCATTAATACGTTTGCAAAGTCCCCATCGTTTGTCATTAATAATACGCCAGACGTATCATAATCTAAGCGTCCGATTGGGAATAAACGTTGTGTAATCTCTGGGAAAAAGTCTGTTACAACATTTCTTCCTTTATCATCTGATACACTTGAAATTACGCCAGTTGGTTTATATAGTAAAAAATAAACAGGTTCTTCTTTTTCAAGAGGGATGTTATTTACTTCTACTTTATCTTGAGGAGTTACTTTCGTTCCTAACTCCTTCACTATTTTTCCATTAACTTTCACTTTTCCTTGCTGAATTAATTCCTCAGCCTTTCTTCTCGATGCAATACCTGCTTGCGCAATCACTTTTTGTAATCGTTCCATTTCTTTTTTTCACCTCGAATTTATCTTACCTTACATTAGAAAGACTTGGCAACCGCATACGCTTGACGGCTTTTCGCTTCATCTTACTTAAACAACATAGCGATGATAATAAACATATAAAGGTCAAATCATGTTTTTACCTTTTATTATTGTCCATTTTTTTCATATTGCTCACAATAAAAGTTCATCATTTTGTCAAAAATACCGCATAAAAAAACCACTATTAAGCAGCACCTTAATAGTGGTCGTATACATATTATAAGCGAAATAGCATAAAAAATGAATAGTATTACTTAAACATTAAAGAAACAAACACAATTGAACAAATAATTCCAATCAAATCGGCAAAAAGTCCTACTTTTAATGCATCTCCCATTTTTCTAATTCCAACAGCTCCGAAGTATACTGTTAAAATATAAAAAGTCGTATCTGTACTCCCTTGCATCGTAGAAGCCAATCTTCCAATAAACGAGTCTGGCCCATATGTGGCAATTAAATCGGTCGTTATACTTAAACCAGCAGAGCCTGAAATAGGGCGTATAAGTGCTAGTGGAACAATTTCTGCTGGGACATGAATTAAATCTAATATCGGCTTCATTACTGATATCATTGCATCTAATGCACCTGAAGCCCGAAATATAGAAATAGATACGAGCATTCCAACCATAAACGGTAAAATAGAGATCGCAATTTGAATCCCTTCTTTTCCTCCCTCAACGAAAGATTCATACGTCGGAACTTTCTTTATCGTTCCATATAAAAGGATAAAACCGATTACACAAGGGATTACCCATAATGATATCGTATTGACAATACTCATTTTTTCCGCCCCTTCCTACTCCTTCTTCGGTAAAAATAGCGATCAATCCAAATCGCTCCGATCATAGAGAGTACTTGTGCAATGAATGTTACCCCAACAATTTCAGTAGGATTCGCTGATTCATACGTCATTCGAATCGAAATGACAGTAGTAGGAATTAAAGTAATCGCTGATGTATTTAACGCGAGAAAAGTCACCATAGAACGGCTCGCCGAATCCTTCCCTCCGTTTAACTCTTTCAATTGTTCCATCGCTTTAATACCAAGAGGGGTCGCTGCATTACCTAATCCAAAAAAGTTTGCCATCATATTCGATAAAATAAATCCCATTGACGGATGATCTTTCGGTATTTCTGGAAATAACCTTTTTACTATCGGCATAAAAAGTGACACTAACTTTTTTAGCAATCCTGCTTCCTCTGCAATTTTCATTAAGCCGAGCCAAAATACTAAAACACTAATAAGTCCTATACAAATTGTTACTGCATCTTTTGCCCCGTCAAATACGGCTTTATTTATTGCTTCCATCGTTCCATTTATCATGGCATATACAATCCCTATGACCGCCATCGCTACCCATACGAGATTAACCATCGCTCCCAACACCTATCATATGAGAAAAAATTTCTTTCACATTATTCCAGTACATTCCCGTTGTAGCTACTAACTTTCGTTTACTATAAAATAAATTCCGTTCTCCAACTTTCTCATTGCCAACATAAATTTCTGTCTTTCCAACCTTTACGCCATCTTTAAGTTTTGCACTTTTATCGAGTTCAACTTTTAATACGACATTCTTTCTTTCCTGCTCAGTTAAAGGCACCGCAAAATTATTTTTCGTGTAAACATGATTGGCATATTTCTTTTCAGTAATTTCAGCAAGAGCTCCTTGTCCTACAACGTTCGTTTGCTTGAAACGATCAAAACCTTTATCAAATAAATTCATATGATCATCCCAATCACTAGAAGCGCTCAAAGTTACGACAATTAAATCTAGTCCATCTTTTGTTGCTGTTGTAACAAGCGTCCGTCCTGCTTTCTTCGTAAATCCTGTTTTTCCTCCTGTTGCAAATTCATAATAAGACGTCACAAGTTTATGTTTGTTTTTCCACGGATAATCCCACGAATCTGATTTATACGTTTTTGTCCCAAAAATCTTCTTAAAGGTTTCGTTCCCCATTGCATACTTCGTTAAAAGTGCCATATCATAGGCCGACGAATAATGGGATCCATCTCCATCCAAACCATGTGGGTTTGAAAAGTGAGTATCTTTCATTCCAATTTGTTTCGCCTTTTCATTCATTAAATATACAAACCCTTCTATACTCCCTCCTACATTTTCAGCAATTACTTGTGCTGCATCATTACCAGATCTAAGCATGAGTCCGTATACTAAATCCTCTAACTTTACTTTCTGTCCAGGCTTCAAATAAATTGCTGATCCTTCTACTCTCACTGCTTCATTACTAACCGAGACCATTTCTTTCATTTTTCCTGATTCAGCAGCTAACAAGGCAGTCATAATTTTTGTTATACTAGCAATTTTTTGTGGCTCATGTTCTGCTTTTCCGTATAATACACGTCCAGAATGTTGCTCCATTAATACAGCATTACGAGCACTGACATTGCTGTTCATCTTTGCATATGTAGGAATTGGCATAACGCTTACATACATAATAAGAAGCGTAATGATTACACAAATTCGTCTCATATTTCCCCCCACGTCCTTTTGGCACTTTTTGTACAAGTGTATGCTTGGCCTTTTAAAATATGAACGAAATCTCCTTCTCTTCTCAATAAAGAAAAACTTTAATTAGTTAGGGCTTTGTCCATCCTCCACTGATTAATAGTCCTTAATATTCGGGCGTTTACGGGATAAAAAAGACGCATACAATATGCGTCTAATACGGTGTCCATTCAATTTGTTTTGCACTTTCAAATCTTTTTTCTACATCAGGCCAATTTACAACATGCCACCAGTTTTTTATATATTCATCTTTACGATTTTGATATTGTAAATAATACGCATGTTCCCACACGTCTAGTACAAGGAGCGGTATCGTATCCCATTGTGTAAATAATTGATGAAGTGTACTCTGCAAAATTTCTAACCTTCCAGATCGTGGCACCCAAACGAGAATCGCCCATCCTGACCCTTCCACTTTAGAAGCTGCTTCAGTAAAATGTTTTTGAAAACGTAAAAAGCTCCCAAAATCTTGTTCAATCTGTTGTGAAAAAGCCCCCCTTGGACTTCCGCCACCATCTTTTTTCATGTTATTCCAAAATATTGTGTGCAGGTAATGACCCGATCCATGAAAAGCCGCTTCTCTTTCCCAATGCTTAATCAAATCAAATTGATTCGTTTTTCTCGCTTCCTCCATCTTCTTCTCCGCTTTATTTAACCCTTCTACGTAACTACGATGATGTTTATCATGGTGTAACATCATAATTTCTCTAGAAATATACGGTTCTAACGCATTATATGGATACGGTAATGGTGGAAGTGTATGCCCTCCAATTGGAACAGCTCGTTCACTATCCCCTCTTTCATATAATTCATATTCCTCTTCACCCTGTACAAATACTTCCTGCAAATGATGCTGAATATGTTCTACATCATCACTTATTTCATACATAAACTCTGCATCTGTGTCGTACTCATGTTCTTTCATACGGTCTAATAACGTTTGAATTTTATAAGCAAGCATATGGACATCATACACTTCCATTGCACGGCTATCTAATACGTGAAGAACACTTTCACACCAGCTTTCTACTTCATGAAAGTAATCTGTAAATACACCTTGCTGACTCATGTTACACCTCCTTAATGCTATCCCCTTAAATATATTCAAAGGAAATCCCTTATATAACTGTACAAAAGGAAAAGAAGCTAAGTCCCCTTAGCTTCTTTTTCGCAATTAATATTTGTGTAACATCTTTGTTTGGTAATCCGTCTCATAATATTCTAGTTCTTCACGCATCAATTGAAATTTACCTTCTAAATTCTTCATTACTTGCTCTATAGATGCAGGTGGCGTTTGTTGAAACACGATGGAGTTTTTCCCTGTATAGGCAGACCGACTATTTTCATACCAATGATCACTCTTTGGTGAAAAAAACTCTGCAATTACTTGATGATAAATTTTATATAAAATTTTTTCAGCTGCTGTTTTTCGAAATGGCTGGCTATTCAACAAAACAAAACATGCATCATGTCCTTCTTCACAAAAAACGAGAAGACGCCTTATTGATGCTAATAACCCTTTATAATATTGCTCGTTCCCTGCCGGTGCCTCTTCTAATAAAGAAGGCAACGTATGATAATTTACATAATTGGTTATCAAAGTAATAACATCTTCTAAAAACATAGAAACTTGTTCTGTTTGATTTTCAACCATCAGATTAGACATTTTTTCCCTCTCCTTTGCCATTTCACGCTATTTCTACTCTTTTATTTTTATGTAATTCAGCCAATATTTCTTGTACTTTCACCACTGTTCCCTCATCAAAATATTGTCGGAATTCTTCTATAGTATTTAAATATAAACGTTTTCGCATGCGATGCTCATTCTCTTTCACTAAACAACATATCGCTACAATATCCCGCAAATATATGTCTTGTTCTTCTACTTTACATACTGGATTTCCTTCAAAAGGAGTAATTTCTAGTAAAACTTCTTCAAAATATCGAACGTATAAAACAGAAAAAGTTCTCTCTTTATCATTTAATATATATGTCACTTCAGATCTATTAAAAAAATCTTCTGATGTATTAGGTTTTGCTTTCTCTAACTCATATCCCGCATAACCTATTATAATCATCTACTTCCCCTCTCTTCCTTCTTTCATTTCATTTTAACTTAATCTTCTGACAAACGAAATACTCTTTCAAATATAATCCTTATAAAAAATAGCTTCCCCATACAGGAATTTACCTTTTTATTTTTCTTGAAGTTTGTCATAATAATATTATTGTCTCAGTTTTCTTATACAAGGAGAGTTGTATTTATGTCGTTTTCATGGAAACGTTTCTTACAAATCGGGAAAATTATCTTCCCATTTGTTGTATTAACAATTGTATTCTTTCAAGCAAAAAAAGAATTAGCAGGCATTTCTTTTTTAGAAGCAATCGATACAATTAAAAACATTCCCACCGGAGGAGTCTTTTTAGCAATTACACTTGGCGCATTTGCCGTATCGACAATGTTCTTTTATGACTATGTTATGCTTCGTTATTTAAAAGCTGATATACCAGTCCAAAAGATTTTCCGCATCTCATGGATTGCTAATACTTTAAATGGCTTTATCGGATTTGGTGGTCTCGTTGGAGCTGGTGTACGCACAATGCTTTATCGTCCATACATAAAAGAAAATGGCAAACTTATTAAAAGTATCGCCTGGATGACAACTGCTTTTATTAACGGATTAGCCATTCTTTCATTCCTCGGCCTGATTGGAATATTAGACACAAGTTTTATTTTGCATGAAAAACCGTGGCTATGGCCTGTTCTTATCTTTTTCGCTCTTTTCGTCCCTATATATATTGGCTTTTCTAAACTAAAAAATAGAAAAACAAAGCAAACTGAAGGACAAGAAGAAGGAGAAGAGAAAAACCCAACTGTTTTATACTCATTAGTTTCATTAGTTGAGTGGGTATCTGCTGGTATTGTTATGTACGTCATATTAATATTATTTGGTATCGACATCGAATTTCAAAAGTTTTTAGGTGTGTATGTAATCGCTGCTTTAGCTGGCGTTGTTAGTCTTGTGCCTGGTGGACTTGGTTCATTTGATCTTGTTTTTTTAACTGGACTCGGACAGTACGGCATTGATACAGGTGTATTACTACCTGCTATGTTATTATATCGCCTCGTCTATTACATTTTACCTTTCTGCCTTGGCCTTATTTTTGCAGCTTTTGAAATGACAGGTGTAGCCATTAAAAAGTTTGAAGATAAACCTTTTATTGCGCCTGCATTAGAAACAACTGGTGTTATATGGACTTTGCAGCGTGACTTT
This sequence comes from Bacillus sp. MN7755, assembly GCF_054771475.1. Taxonomy (NCBI): domain Bacteria; kingdom Bacillati; phylum Bacillota; class Bacilli; order Caryophanales; family Bacillaceae; genus Bacillus; species Bacillus sp. MN7755. Next base: position 482,462 of record NZ_BTRL01000008.1, on the reverse strand, counting down.
CTAGGAAAGCTTGGTTCATGGGCATCTGCTGCTTTAACAGTATTTGCTGGACTAATGGTTATTTTATCGACCATTCTACCGACAAGTATAAACAGAGCACACGCCTTACATATTCTAGCTCCAAAACATCTTATTCAATTTTCTTTTAGCTTATCACTAACATTCGGTATTCTCCTCCTAATCCTTTCACGTGGGATATATTATGGAACAAAACGCTCTTATTATATGACGATTGTTTCTTTAATTGGAGCGGCTATCTTTAATACACTAAAAGGAATTGATATTGAAGAAACGTTTATTTTATTAATCGTACTCGCGGTACTATATATGCTTCGAAAAAGATTTGTGCGCGAGAAAATGGAAGTCTCACTTTCTGATATGGTAAAAGTTTTTATATTCTTACTTGTAACGTTATATTTATATAAAAACTTAGGTATTTTATTTGCAGGTGCAAAAGAAGCTTTCAAACCTGATTTTGTCGTTCGTAATATTACGCAAGTGAAACGAAGTGCATTAGCAGCTGCCTTTTTCGTTCCTACCTTTTTACTGATTGGCTCACTCATTGCCAATCGTTATCGAAATGAATTTCCCGGGCAACCAGCTAATGACAAAAGGTTACAAAACTTTTTAGATGAACATAACGGAAATGTACTTAGTCATTTAGGATTTTTAGGTGATAAACAATTCTTCTTCAGTAGTGATGGGAAAGCACTCCTTCTCTTCTCCATAACTGGAAAACGTCTTGTTGTATTAGGCGATCCAATTGGTGACCCTTCCTCCTATCGTACTGTGTTACAAGAGTTTTTAGCTGAAGCTGATCGATTTGGATACATTTGTGTATTTTATCAAATCGAAAGTAAATGGATGAGTTTATATCATGATTTTGGTTATAACTTCTTTAAACTTGGTGAAGAAGCTGTCGTTGATTTAAATACATTTACAATAACAGGAAAGAAACGCGCTGGTATGCGAGCGACTTTCAATCGTTTTGAAAGAGAAGGCTATACATTCTCTATTCATCAGCCGCCATTCTCAGACGAATTATTTGAAGAGTTACGGAAAGTTTCTGATGCATGGCTCGGTGGAAAAAAAGAGAAAGGTTTTTCACTCGGATACTTCGATCGTGAATATATTAGCCGTGCTCCTATCGCTACATTATCTGATGCGGATGGAAAGATTATCGCATTCACAACCTTTATGCCCGTATATCAAGACGGATCATTGTCTGTTGATTTAATGCGATATTATCCAGATGCACCTAGCGGCATTATGGATGCAATTTTCATCCACCTATTCCAGTGGGCAAAAGAAAATGAATATCATTCCTTTAATATTGGTATGGCACCACTTTCAAATGTAGGTTTATCGACACAATCTTTCTGGTCTGAACGGGTTGCTGCTGCCATCTTTAATAATGTTCGATATACGTATAGTTTCAGCGGGTTACGACATTTTAAAGAAAAATATAAACCAGCATGGAGCGGTAAATATTTGGCATTTAGAAAGAATCATTCTTTACCACTTACAATGCTCTCTGTTACAAAATTAATAGGAAAAAGAAAAAACAGCTAAAGATCTAGCTGTTTTTTCTTTTTTGAACTTGTACAATAAATTCTTTTTCATATTTCTTACCATTTATATAGAAATCCCCCCATATTTTATACGTTCCTTCACTAGGAAATGTAATACGATATTGTAATTGCTCATCTGTATCAACAGGTATTGCGTATAAAAAATTTTCCCTCGTTTCGTCCACGATATAGAGCGCCTCTACTTCTCCCCTCTCTGAATGTAATTTCAATTTTTCACCCTTTTTCGCTTGGAATTGAAATGTTAACGTCGCTGGTTCATTTGGATGCAAGGCACCAAATAAAAGAGAAACTTCATACTCCCCTATTTTTTTTGTAAGTACACTATCGATTGGAAATTTTACTTTTTTCTTATTTTTCTCGTCCATTTCTTTCCCAAAATCTTTCTTCGCAAATGATTGCACAGACTTATTTTTGTCTTCATATAAAAATATTGTATACCCTTCATCTTTCGCTATTTTAGAAGATACCTTATATGATCCATTCCCTGCGAATGTAGGTTTCATTTGTTGTACATGTTTTAATTGTCCGTCTACAATAATTGCCCGAATTTGATCATTCACACCACGAACTTCATTATTTTTATTATTTAATAATTGAAACGAAATATTTACCTTCTCATTTCCTTTTCCATTTGACACATCCCATTTTACTTCCTGAACATCACCTACAGTCTCTGTAGTTTCCTGATACTTTTTTATGTAAAATCCTCCTACTACAATAAATAGTAAAGCAACAAGTCCAATGACAAGATTTTTCAAAACATCACCTACCATATTTATTGTCTCTGTTCATACAAAACTTCTTACATATATATTCTAGATTATGATTTATGAAATCCTCCTGCTTTGCACATATTACAAATAATAAAAAGATTTTAATTGAAAGGATTCGTAGTGTATAATGCAAATGATATTGATTTCTATCAATACATTATAAGGAGGACTTTTCATGAGTGTACATATCGAAGCAAAACAAGGCGAAATTGCTGAATCTATTCTATTACCAGGTGATCCATTACGTGCAAAATATATTGCTGAAACATTTCTAGAGGACGTTACTTGCTATAATAACGTGCGTGGTATGTTAGGTTTCACTGGAACTTATAAAGGAAAACGTGTATCTGTTCAAGGTACAGGTATGGGTGTTCCTTCTATTTCTATTTATGTAAACGAATTGATCCAAAGCTACGGAGTTAAAAATTTAATTCGCGTTGGAACTTGCGGTGCCATTCAAAAAGACGTAAAAGTACGTGACGTTATTATTGCAATGACAGCTTGTACGGATTCTAATATGAACCGTTTAACATTCCCTGGTTTTGATTTTGCACCAGCTGCAAACTTCGACCTTTTAAAGAAAGCTTACGATGCTGGAACTGAAAAAGGCTTACACGTTCGTGTTGGTAACGTTTTAACAGCAGATGTATTTTACCGTGAAAGCATGGACATGGTTAAAAAACTTGGAGATTACGGTGTACTAGCAGTAGAAATGGAAACAACTGCTCTTTACACATTAGCAGCGAAATACGGTGTAAATGCGTTATCTGTATTAACAGTAAGCGATCATATCTTCACTGGTGAAGAAACTACATCAGAAGAGCGTCAAACTACATTTAACGAAATGATTGAAATCGCTTTAGATGCAGCAATTCAACAATAATACATTAAAGAACTCGTCATACGTCTGTCGAGTTCTTTTTATGTGACTTTTTATTAAAAACTACTTTCGGAAGAGACAGATTTTCTCCTCTACTTTTTTGTAACGTTTGTTATAATAAAGTAATCATTTACAGTATTTCTCACAAGAGGTGACGCAGTGAAAAACAGAAGTATCGTCTTTAAACTATTTTTATTAACATCAACATTATTTACAATCATATTCCTCCTTTTTTTCCTAGGACAATCTCTATTTTTAGAGAAATTTTATATTAATAAAAAAGTAAAAACAGTTCAAACTGCTTTTGAGAAGTTCGTAGATACGTACGAAAAAAGTGGGAAAAGTTATGAAGAAATTCGAAAACTAAAACAAGAATTTCATGATAAAACAAATGCTGACATGCAATTTTTAAATACGAATGGCATTATTAAAAGCGACAACAATTACTACATTGATGTATTTAACCCTAAAAATAATGAAACATATTCCATTCCGCTCAATAATCTTTTAACACCCGAAGAATATAAGAAATTCGAAAACTTAGGATTGAAAAAAGACGATGTGATAAACGTCGTCGGTTTGCTACAAAACAAAACAATAACACCAATAAAATTGACAACAAATTATAATCGATGGCAAAACGAATATACCAATTCAGATTTTTCATCTATTAATGGTAACCCTTCTAAAAATAGACTTACAAACCGATACAAAACTGTTACTCAAATTGAGTTTACTGGTACTATATCTAAGTTACAGCTTCCAACGAAAGCCGAGGTTCGTCTTGCAAATGATATTGAAACATTACAAGCCGTTCAATATTTTGCAGAGCTTATTAGAAATGGCACTGCTAACTCGCAGCAATTAAACACTTATATAATAGATAGCGGGGAGAATATAAAGAATAGTATCTTTGTAAAACCTATTATCGAAAATGGAGAGATTAAAGAATATGCTTTTGCGATAGCATCCTTGCAACCTGTTAATGAAGCGATGCTCGTTTTGAAAGATTATTATGTCTATGCCTTAATCATCGTATTTCTCGTAATTATTTTGTTATCCTTCTACTACTCAAAAATCATTGTGAAACCATTAATTAAAATTAATCGCGTTACAAAGAAAATGGCCAATTTTGATTTTAGCGAGAAATTACCTGTAACAGCAGATGATGAAATTGGCGGACTTTCCGGTAGTATTAATACGTTGTCTGTAAATTTAAAAGATCGAATCGATCGATTAAATGTTGCCAATACAAAATTACAACAAGATATTGAACGTGAACGTCAATTAGAGAAAACGCGAAAAGAATTCATTTCTGGTGTATCACACGAATTAAAAACACCGCTCAGTGTAATTAGAAGTTTCGCAGAAGGAATTAAAGATGGTGTTAGTAAAGATACGACGTATTACACAGATGTTATTTTAGAAGAAACAGAAAACATGAACAGACTTATTGTTGAAATGTTAGAATTAGCAAAATTAGAATCAGGTACGTACAAACTAGATATGACGACATTCTCAATCGGTGAATTAATTCAACAAGTCTATACAAAGTTATTATTTAGCATGGAGGAAAAACATTTACAAGTGAATATAGATGTAGACCCTTCTATATTTGTGAAAGCGAATCGTAGTCGTATTGAGCAAGTGGTTGTGAACTTACTTAGCAATGCAATTCGCTATACGCCAGATGGAGAAAAAATACAAGTCTCCGTTATGGCAATGGAAGATACAGTAAAAGTCGAAATCGAAAACACAGGAAACCCTATTCCAGAAGAAAGTCTTGAAAAAATTTGGGATCGTTTCTACCGTTTAGATGCATCTCGTAGCCGTCATACTGGGGGTACTGGTCTCGGTTTATCTATTGTAAAAAACATTTTAGATCTCCACCATGCCGAATACGGCGTATATAACACGACTAATAGTGTTATATTCTACTTTAATTTACAAAAAGTAAAAGAAGTCAAATAATTTGTCTTAATTTCACTAGGAGTTCACATGAAATTCACACTCTCCCTTTATAGTAAGAAACAAGTTAATCCTTTCCTTTACACATATAAAAGAGGAGAGTGCGTGAAATGAAACAAGCAGGACAACCTATTCAAAATGAAAAACAATTAGAAACTATCAAAAATATACTTTTACAATCTTCGAAACGTGATGGCTTATTATTCGTATTAGCTGTAAATTCTGGCTTAAAAGTAAGTGAAATCTTACAATTAAAAGTTAGTGATGTAATTGATGAAAATGAAAATGTTCGCCATTCCATTTTATTTTACAATGAAAAAGTAAAGAAACATAAATGGTTTGCTGTAAATGAAGACTTACAGCACGCGATCGAAGACTACATGAAAGAACGTAAAACTTGGAAACGTAATGAACCGTTATTAAAGTCTCAAAAGGGAACAAAATCTATTACGAGACAACATGCATGGTACATTTTAAACAAAGCTGCAAAAGAAGTTGGATTAGAAGGGATTAGCTCACATACACTTCGAAAAACTTGGGGATATTGTGCATACAAATCAGGTGTTGATATCGCATTTTTACAACACTTCTTTGACCATAGTACTCCATCTAAAACTTTAAAGTATATCGGTATTGCTTAATAACTCTTATACATAAAAAAGGTTACCATTTATAAATGGTAACCTTTTTTATGTTTCACACTCTCTTTGCTTGTCTCTCCTATATTGTAGTGGTACTCTAATAGTAAGGGGGAGAAATTATGAACACATTAACAATTGAATTACCGAAAGAAACGGCTGAAAAACTTGATTTATTAAAACAAGCTTATGAAAAGAAAACAGGTGCTTCTATTTCTGAAAGTACTCTTGTTCAAACACTTATCTCAAAAGAATTTATCCAAGCGATAACTCCTTTTGATTTACAACAATTCGTCACTGGAAAAGAACAGCATTAATTGCTGTTCTTTTTTTATACTTTATCAGGGGACTGCTGGAAATCTACCTCGAAACAATTCTTTACTTCAGCCAAACTTCTATTAGGGATCTCCCTACCGTTACTATCTCATAAAAAGTTTTTTATTTATTTTTCGGAAAACTATTGACAATGATAATGATAACCATTATCATTTATTATGAAGCCAACAATTGATGAATCAACCAAACGCTCAGTAACATTGTTACCCCTCTTTTTCATATAGAAAGGCACTGTACATTCCCCCTGTTTGTACAGTGCCTTTCTTGTTTATTATCATTCAAACAAATTTAATTGCTCAGGCTTTGGCTCACCATATGTAATGTTCATCATTTTCATAAGCTGTTTCGCATTATCAACTGCATCTCCGCCTGAATTATTATTAAATAGTATATATATGTCCTTTGTCTTCTTTTTTAATTGTTCTAGTCTTTCTACCCATTCTTCTAATTCTTTATTATTGTAGCGATATAAACAGCGAACCGCTCTCCAATTTTCTCCTTTATCAAGCCAACCATGAACATTCCGGCCATGAAAACGTATTAACACCATCTCTGCATTCGTTACTTCTAATATGAGCGGTACCGAACCCATCCCTGCCTGTGGCTCATCACAAATTGTATGAATCCATTTCTCCTGTTCCAAAAACTGTAACGTCTTATCTCTCATTTCTGGATAAAACCATGTTTGATTTCGAAATTCTATCGCACACGGCAAACCTTCCATTTTTTCTTTCGTATATCGAAGAAAATCCACATTTTTCTTTTTACAATCAAACCATGGTGGATATTGAAATAAAATCGTTTTTAATTTATCAGCTTCTATTAAAGGAAGAATAGATTGTTTGTACACATCAAACATTTCATCAAACGTAGAAAAAGGGATTTCACCTTTCATATGTCCTGTCATTCCTTGATATGCTTTTACAATAAAAGAAAAATCTTTCGGTGTTTCCATTGCCCATTTTGTATAGTTTCGTGCAGGTTGCATCGCATAAAATGAACTATCCACTTCGACTATAGGAAAATACTCACTATATGTTCGTAATTTATTTCTATTTTCATAGGGGTCTATATATAAAGAATCATGATCTCCCCACCCTGTTACTCCAATGAAAAGCAAATATATTCCTCCCTTTTTAACTTCACCTTCTATCCAGTCTACTCACTTCCTGAACACTTCGACCAATCAATTTCATTAAGTAGTCCCTTCTTTAAGAGTATCCGTATAAAAATATGATATACTAGATGGAAGAATTTTTAAATTGAGGGGTTATTTATTTATGCTTCCAAACGATGATATTGTATCTCACGAAAAACGAATAGAAGAACTAGAAAATAAAGTACGTTTTTATGAAGAACTTGTGAATCAATTACCACATCATTTCACATATAAAAATCCACATATTGGTTTACAAATAAAGAAAACGAGATCGACTCATTCCATTCAAAACATACAAAAAGAGAATAAAGAGGCTGATTTTCAACTTACTTGCGACTCACTATTTTTATTTAAACAACTTGAAACATACTTTGTTCATATTTTTGATGCTTTTTCACATCATGTAACCTTTGTTGATAATAAAGGAAATATAACTTTATGTAATCAAGCTGCAGCAGATGATTTTGGTGTAGTACGAAATGATATAATTGGAAAACCAATTCAACAATTACTAAAATTGCCTGAAGAAAAAATTAAAGCTCTTGAAACATTAAGAACGGGCACTGAAATATATAATGAAGAAGTTTTAGACAAAAACTATGGCATTTTAAATAACCGAATTATTCGTGATTATAACGGAGAGATTTTTAGAGTTATTAGTGTCTTTCATTATTTAAACACAGAACGTGATGCAGAAAAATTTTCGTTAGCAGGGCGAATCGCAGCTGGTATTGCACATGAAGTACGTAATCCTCTTACAACCGTACGAGGGTATTTACAATTTTTACAAGAAACTGTTTCTCCATCTAATAAAGAACTATTTAAAAACTTACTTATTCCTGAATTAGATCGCGCAAATAGTATCATTACAAAATTTTTATCTATTTCAAAAACACGTGAATTTAAAAGAGAACCCTTTCCAATTAATACATTTTTACGTGAGTATATTCAACAGTTACTAGCTAGCGAAGTCTTTTTACATAACATTTCAATTGATTATAATTTTTCTACCGAATTAGATGATATTTTAGTTCATATTGATCGTCATGAACTTGTGCAAGTTTTTTTAAACTTATTCCAAAACGCTGTCGATGCTCAAGGAGAAAAAAAACTTTCTATCCAAATCACTAGTTACCGCCTAGATAATTTTGTTCGTATTACTTTCACTGATAATGGGACTGGTATTCCACCAGCGATTCAAGAATATATCTTTGATCCATTCTTCTCAACAAAAGATTCCGGCACAGGTTTGGGCTTGTCAGTAACGAAAAAAATTATTCAAAATCATAACGGTACATTAAAAATGACTAGTAATGAAGATGGTACTACTTTTATTATTTCAATTCCAATCTTACCTAAAACAGCCCTTGAAAGATTAAATCAATACAAATAAAATCCAATCTACTAACTGCATGTCAATTGTTAAATCCCTCAACAATTGACATGCAGTTTTTTATGTTGAACTTTTCTTCTTTACATTATATAAAACCTTCTCTATATCTTATTTATTTTTTGTTAGATGGGCCAATTTCTTATTTTTTTAGAAATGATAGTTTGTCCATCACGGATTTAGTATAAATTTCATTTTAATATATAGTAATGACTATTGATTCTATGAAAGAAAGGAATGAACAGATGAACAATAAAAATAAAGGAAAAGTATTTTATGGTAATGATTGTTGCGAAGTCAGAGCTTGCAGTCATATTAACATCTCTAAGTCCGAACTTACAGAATTTGTTAGACTCCTTCAAGCTCTTGGTCAAGCTATTCAAGCTGTCTTTCAAAACCCATCTCAAGCTAATGTCGATAACTTGATTGTTGCCCTAAATAACTTACAAAAATTCCTCAATTGCTTAGATTTGTCTCCAGCACAAAAACAAATTGGAAATTCTATTATTGCTAATCTATTAACTATTTTAAGAACAACACCTTTCTCATGCGGAGCATTGTACGTTGAGCTACAAAGCTTGCTTAATTATTTATTGTATATCGCTAAGTTATTCAAAGTAGATTGTTGTACTATTGACAAATTAGTTAGACTTATAACAGAGATCCAAACTATTGTAGTTCAATACGGATCAGGTTGCCTTGGAGGCGGAGGAGCAACAGGTGCTACTGGAGCTACTGGACCTCAAGGGGCTACTGGACCTCAAGGACCGGCGGGCGCTCAAGGCGCTACTGGACCTCAAGGACCTCAAGGTGCTCAAGGACCAGCAGGTGTTCAAGGCGCTACTGGACCTCAAGGACCTCAAGGTATTCAAGGACCAGCGGGTGCTCAAGGACCTCAAGGTATTCAAGGACCAGCGGGCGCAACAGGACCAGCGGGTACTCCAATTCCTGTAACTATCGCGGCAATCGGAAACTCAAACCCACAAACTATATCACCTGGAACAAACATCCAATTTAATCAAGTTTTCGAAATAAATAACATTAATTTTAATGACACTGCAGATACTTTAACAATTTTAGAAACAGGCGTATATGATATTAGTTTCTCAGCATCTACAACTTTCCCAGGATCTTCACCATTTGGATTCGGTATTTCATTCAATGGCCAACCACCTACTCGTAATTTCTCAACTAACGTTATCGGTAGTGCTGTTTCTTTCTCTACAATCGTTACTTTACAAGCTGGTACAACGATTTCTATACAGCCTACAGCAAACACTATTTCTATTCCTAATACAGGCGATACAACTGCAACACTATCAGTATTCCGAATTTACTAATTTTCACTCAATAAGTATTTTTATAATAATATGTATTGTTTAACCGTGCATTAAATCTCTCTTTATATAGAAAGGAGCACTTATTTGGGAGGATAAGTGCTCCTTCTTTACGTTTCTTTACCTCAAATTTACTCTATCTTAATCCTCATTTTGTATGATAAATAGTGAAGTCAAAGATATGAAAGAGGGATGAAAATGAGAGTTATGTCACTAATACGCATTTGGTTTGCTCTTATGGTATGCATTATTTTATGTGTAGGATTTTTTTTAACTCTAAAATATTCCACTATATCAAAAGCAGAGAGAAAAACTGTTCCATACAAACTTTTGTATACAAAACAAAGCAACATCCCTTATTCCAATGCTACAAAGAATGAAAAAAAAGTTATAAAAGGAATGCTTATTACGCAAGCTTCTAGTTCCGAATCCTTACTTCAAATTGCTGAAACAATTAAAGATCAGTATAAAAATAAAGAAATTGATGAAATCATGCTTTCTATCCATAATGAAAATAATGGTAATTACGAGGAAGAATTACCTTACGAACCTATTAGTAAAGGAAAAATAATCGTCACATACGATTCCGAATCCTTTGGCAGTACGAATATTATACTTAACGAGTAATATTATATATCTCAACGGATATGGATTAATAGCTAATTACGATAGACAAAAATCTCTACCGATTAAAATTTCATGTTGTTTTCATACAAAAAAAGAGGCGAATTTCTTTATTCGCCTCTTTCTTTTACCAAAATGAAGGAATCCATTCTTTCACTTTATCAAGCCACTCTTGTTGCTCTTGTTTTCGTTGTTGTTCCTCTTCTTTCCTTCTCTTCTCTTCTTCTTTTCTTCGTTTTTCCTCTTCTATTGTAGTCAATTGTTTTTTATAATCAGCCTCAGATATAAGCGATAACTGGAATGCTTTTTGAGTTGGATTTGCGTTCGCTTTTTTCATAATATCCCGGAACATTGTCGTCGTAATTTGACTCCCGCCCGGAACATAATGATCGCTATCTGTTTTATCATATCCTACCCAAATTGCACCTACCAAATCTGGTGTGTACCCAACAAACCATGAATCCTTTGCACCGGTGCTCGGGCCATTTACAATTTGAGTAGTTCCTGTCTTACCTGCCGTATCAACATTAGTAACTTTCGCCTTTTCGCCCGTCCCCTTTTCGACAACACCTTTTAATAAATATGTCATCTTTTGAGAAATTTTCTCGCTCGTCACTCGTGTCTCTTTCTTATACCACTTGCCAAGCGTTTCACCTTCAGCATTTTGTATCTCTCTAATTGCATGAGCTTCCACTTGGACACCGTCATTTGCAAATGTACTGTATGCTTGAGCCATTACAAATGGAGATGTCCCCACATGCATACCGCCTAAAGCAATCGGATACGTACGATCTTCTGGCACTAATGGAATACCAAATCGCTCTAAAGATTTCAATCCTTTATCTAATCCAATTTGCTCTAATAGCCAAACAGCTGAAACATTGTACGACTTTGCCACTGCTTCATACATTGTCACATCACCGTGAAAAGTATGATCGCTATTTTGCGGTTTATATTCTTTAATATTAAATGGTTCATCTTTTAATATGTCGTATACTTCATACCCTTGCTCTAACGCTGGTACATATACAGCCAGAGGCTTTAACGTTGAGCCAGGTTGTCTTTTTAATTGGGTTGCATGGTTAAACTGTAAAAACTGATATGGCCCTCTCCCTCCAACTAAAGCTGGTACACCACCTGTTTTTGGATTCATAAGAACTACACCTGTTTGCATAAGTTGATCTGAGCCACTATCTTTGAAATAACTATCATTATTCACAACATCTTCTACAGCCTGTTGTTTTTTCGGATCAAGCTCTGTATAAATACGATAGCCACCTGCTAAAATTTCATTTTGTGTTAATTCGTACTTATCCATCGCTTCTCTAACAATATAGTCTACATATTGAGAGTATTTCCCCTTGTATTTATCATCAACACCACGTTTTAACACAAGACCGCTCTCTTTTTCTTTATTATACTGTTCGTCAGAAATATACCCTTGCTCTTTCATTAAACTTAATACAACATTACGTCTTTCGATGGATTTATTAAAGTTTTTATAAGGTGAATACGCAGATGGTGCTTTAATTAATCCTGCAATCGTTGCAGCCTCTGAAATTGTTAAATCTTTTACATCTTTATCAAAATAAGATTTAGCTGCCCTTTTTATACCCCAAGCACCTTCACCAAAATAAATTTGATTCATATACATTTCGATAATTTCATCTTTCGTATACGTACGTTCTATTTTTTTTGTTAAAAAATATTCCTTTATTTTGCGTGAAAACGTGCGGTCTTGCGTTAGAAATACATTTTTCGCAAGTTGTTGTGTAATTGTACTTCCACCTGCTACAACTTCTCCTGCTGTAATATTTTTAAAAACTGCACTTATAATTCCACTATAGTAAATACCGTGATGGTTAAAAAACTCCTTATCTTCTACTGCAACAATTGCCTGAACCATAACATCAGGAATATCTTTCCTTTTCACACCTTCTGTTTTAGAAGAAGCTAATTTAGTCGCAACTTCATTATTTGCATCATAAATTAAGGTCGGTTGCGGAACAGCTTGTTTTAATTCAGTTATGTCTTGAATGGAAATTATTATATTTATAGCAATAAATAGAGTAGCGAGTAAACTTCCTAATACAATTAATGAATTACGAAGTTTCTTCCTCTTGTTGAACCACTCCTGCATTTTTTTTAAGTGAGTGTTCTTCAATTTCATTCGTTCACTTCCTTCGTTTGTTTACACTCTTCTTTTCAAAAGGAAGAATATACCTCCTTTTAAATTTATTATAATAACGTAGTCTTTCCTATAGTGTAAAGCTTTTCTTTCACATTCATACTTTTTGCAAGAAAAGGACATTCTACAAGTAAGATATTCATTATTGATTATTAATATTATTAATACAACAATGAGAGTTATGTTAAGTTTTTGTAAACTTTTCGATAAAATGTTTTAAAAAACGACAGTTTTTTGTTAGAATTGACTAGCCAATATATTTTACATATATTACTTTTGTGGGGGTAACTAATAATGGTCTTTAAATCAAAAAAAGATAAATTTTCTGAAATGTTAATGAATGTTTCTGAAAATTTAAAAGAAGGCGCGCAGTTTTTCGTGGAGTATAAAATTAAAAATGCTAGCGATTTAAAAGAGTTTTCTATGCGCATGAAAGAGTATGAGTCAAAAGGTGACTCATTTATTCACGAAATCATAATGGAGCTAAACAAAGCGTTTATTACTCCTATTGAACGTGAGGACATCCTACAGCTTGCAATGAGTATGGATGATGTATTAGACGGATTAGATCACAGTGCTGGTCTATTCGAAATGTATTCTATTACAGAAGCTGATGAATACATGATTAAGTTCGTAGAAGCAATTAATCAATGTGCCATTGAGATTGCAAACTCTGTTGAACTAATGTCTAAAAAGAAGTTAGTCGACATTCGTACGAACGCGATTAAGATTAAGGATTACGAATCACAATGTGATGATATTCGCCGTCATGCGATTAAGCACTTATTCTCTCGTGAAAAAGATCCGATTAAGATTATTCAATACAAAGAGATTTACGAAGAGCTTGAAGAAGTAGCGGATAGCTGCCAAAGCGTTGCAAACGTATTAGAAACAATTATTATGAAGAACGCGTAAGGAGTTTGATCATGGATACACTCTTGATACTGACCGTTTTAGTAGTCATTTGCGCTTTAGCTTTTGACTTTATCAATGGATTTCACGATACAGCAAACGCTATTGCAACGGCTGTTTCAACGAAAGCTCTAAAGCCTAGACATGCAATTATTATGGCAGCTATTATGAACTTTTTAGGTGCGATGACATTTACAGGTGTAGCAAAAACGATTACAAAAGATATCGTTGACCCATTTGCCTTGCAAAATGGTTCTCTTGTAATTTTAGCTGCTTTACTTGCGGCAATAGCATGGAATTTAATCACTTGGTACTACGGTATTCCAAGTAGTTCTTCGCATGCAATTATTGGCTCAATCGCAGGTGCAGCTATCGCTGCTGCCGGTATTAGCTCATTAAACCTTAAAGGGTTTATCAAAATTCTTGAAGCTTTAATCATTTCACCGATTATCGCTTTTGTTATTGGTTATATCGTATACAGTATTTTTAAAGTAGTCTTTAAAAACTTTAATTTAACGAAAACGAACAAAAACTTCCGTATATTCCAGATTTTCACTGCTGCATTACAAGCTTATACGCATGGTACGAATGATGCGCAAAAAGCAATGGGAATCATTACGATGGCTCTTATGGCCAATAACTATCATACTTCTAGCGACATCCCGTTCTGGGTACAATTATCTTGTGCAATTGCAATGGGTCTTGGTACTTCTGTCGGCGGATGGAAAATCATTAAAACTGTCGGTGGACAAATTATGAAAATTCGTCCTGTAAATGGTGTAGCAGCCGATTTATCATCATCACTTGTTATTTTCGGTGCAACATTCATTCACTTACCAGTTAGTACAACGCACGTTATCTCTTCTTCTATTTTAGGGGTTGGTGCTTCTCATCGTGTGAAAGGTGTAAAATGGGGAACTGCAAAACGTATGTTAATTACATGGGTTATTACACTTCCTATTTCAGCTTCTTTAGCTGCTCTATTTTACACTTTATTACACTTTATCTTTTAATAAAAAGTCGTCTTCCTTATTTTTCTAGGAAGACGACTTTTTTGTGAACAAACCTTTTTCTTATTAAAAAACGTGTATAATAATTAGTGGTTAAGTTATATAGAGGAGTTGGCAATTTTGGAATACATCATGTTACTTTTCATCGGGCTAATCGCCGGAACAGTCGGGAGTCTAGTCGGACTTGGTGGCGGAATTATTATTGTTCCGTTATTAATCGGATTACACAGCCTATCACCACAACTTGCAGTAGGAACTTCAATGGTAACAGTCGTTTTTACAGGACTATCTTCCACCCTTACTTATATGAAGCATAAACGAGTAGATTACAAAAGTGGACTTATTTTATTTATTGGGAGTGGCCCTGGTGGTATCATCGGCTCGTGGGCAAATAAATTTTTAAATCAAGATACATTTTCTTTATATTTTGGGATTTTCCTTATTTTTGTCTCCATTCTTCTTATGTTACGAGACAAATTAAAACCCCTTTCTTTATCAAATATGACTGTAATTAAGCGTTCTTTTACAGATAACGAAGGGAACACTGTACACTATCAATTCCCACCGCTTCTCGCTATCTTTATCGCCTTTATAGTTGGATTTATATCTGGTTTATTTGGAATTGGTGGCGGTGCCTTACTTGTTCCTGCAATGATGCTACTTTTTGCATTCCCAGCACATATTGCTGTAGCAACTTCGATGTTTATTGTATTTCTATCAGCAATTGTAAGTTCCGCAACTCACATCTCCCTTGGAAATGTCAGCTGGATTTACGCATTAATTCTTATTCCTGGTGCATGGATTGGCGGGAAAATCGGGGCTTATATTAATACAAAACTAAGTGGTAAGGCCGTAATTAATTTATTACGTATCACATTAATGATTCTTGGAACTAGATTAATCATTACTTCTTTTTTATAACGCGTTCTTTTTAGAATGCGTTTTTCTTATACGCATGAATATAAAAAACTTCCTAAGAGAACAAATAAAATTAAACAAACACATAATAACATATAATTGGAAATATGTAATTTCTTCAAGTTGACCACTCCTATAACTGCGACTGTTATCTTTATGATAGCGAAAAAATAATTCACTTGCAGTTACAAAGTGCTAACAATGCAAAATCATTTATTACAAATTTTATCCTTATATTTCATTTCTTTGTATATTCTATCGGTTTAATAAAAAAAGATGTCATATTGACATCTTTTTTAATGAAGAAGTGACCATCCCATAAAATCCTCATGTACTTGGCACGCCCTCTTATCGTTTCGATCATATAATTCAGCATAACTATCTGTTTCTTCATCATAAGCCATCGTATAAATAATTTGGCCGTCTACTTCAACGGATAACACGACTCCACCTTTCATCTCTTCTACATGAATGATAGCATTCGCCGGAATTCTCATATCCGTCATTTTTATCGCATCTAACAATATACTAAACCCCCTACAGCGTATTCATTGCTAGTACTATTACACACTAAATAGTATACTACTGTAATAGCATATATTTCGTCAATGAAATTGCAGTTTAAATAGTATATTGTCTTTATACTTATACGCTAAAATAGAAGATATTGAAATGTTTAAATGGGGGGCTAACATTGATTCTACATAAGGGAGACGTACTATTCCGTCAAGGCGAGGATGGTCCTTTGTATTTTATAAAAACAGGTTTATTAAAAGTAGTAAGAATAGAAGAAGATGGAACACCGTTTTTATTCAACATTATCGTTCCAGGTGAAACAATACCTCACCATTCTTTAATTTCACCGAAGGAATATCACGGTACAGCAATCGCTTTAATGAAAACAGAAGTTGAACCTATACTTAGCAATGAATGGTACGATCAACTCCAGGCAAATCCTGCATCCTATGCAAATATCGCTATGCAATTACAATCAAAATTAAGAATGATGCAACAGCGTATCGATCAATTGACAACCGTTTCTCCGAAAGAACGTCTTCATCGTTTACAAGAGTGGTTCACACTATATTTAGGTGACATTCCAATATATGAAATATTAACACAAACCGAAATTGGTCAACTCATAGGTATACGCCGCGAGACAGTAAATCGACTATTACGAGAACAAATAAAAAACGAGGTGAAATAACCCCTCGTTTTTTTCTTATTCAAGCCCAATCTATTGTAAGCTTGCTGCTGGACCGAAAAATTCATAATGAATATGCTCTTGTTTCACACCTAAATCAGTTAGTGCAGCATTTATATGCTTCATAAATGCTACTGGACCACAGAAATAAAACTCTGCTTCAATTGTCGGAATAATAGTTTGTAACCATTCTCTTTCAATGAAACCTTCTTTATCAAAGTTCTTCATTTCCAAATCTTTTTCAGTTGGTGCAGAATAACAAGTATATGCTTTAACTTGTTCGTATTCATTATCTACTGCCTCAACGTGTTCTTTCATTGCATGTGTATTACTATTTAGCGCTGCATGAACAAAATATACATTACGTTTTGAGTCTTGTTCAATTAACGTATTTAGCATACTCATCATTGGTGTAATACCTACTCCACCACTAATTAGTACAACTGGTAATGTTGAATCCATATTTAATACGAAATCTCCTGCTGGTGCACTTACTGGTAACATATCTCCTTCTTCTACCTGATCATGTAAGTAGTTAGATACTTTACCGTCCGGTGTATCTACACCTTTTTCTTTCTTTACACTAATACGATAATATTCTTTTCCAGGAGCATCCGATAAGCTATATTGACGATTATGTGTAT
Organism: Bacillus sp. MN7755; assembly: GCF_054771475.1. NCBI lineage: Bacteria > Bacillati > Bacillota > Bacilli > Caryophanales > Bacillaceae > Bacillus > Bacillus sp. MN7755. The sequence goes on along the minus strand of NZ_BTRL01000008.1, from coordinate 464,889 downwards.
ATGTTTCGCCTTCAATATTTATTTGAATCGTTACATATTGTCCTGGGATGAATGAAGAAACTTTCCCTCCATCTTCAGGTTTTAAATAAAATGACGTAATAACATCACTTTCCTTCACTTTTTTAACAACTACAAAGTTACGGAAATCTTTCCATCCGCCTTCTTTATGCGCAGCTTCCTCATACATCTCTGCTTCAATGCTAATGAATGCATCAGCAATGACACCATAAGCTTCTCCCCATGCGTTTAAAACTTCATCAGGTGCACCTGCGACCTCTTTAATTGCACGTAGTAAACATGTACCTACAATTGGATAATGTTCCGCTTTAATACCTAAACTTCTATGCTTATGACCTATTTGTTTTACAACTGGAATAATAACTTCTAAATTATCAATGTAAGTTGCAGCTGCATAAACAGCATTCGCTAACGCTTGTTGTTGTCTTCCTTTTTTCTGATTCGTATGGTTGAAAATATTCAATAACTCCGGATGTTCCGAAAATAAAATTTGATAAAATCTCGTTGTAATTTCAACGCCTTTTTCTTGTAATAATGGTACTGTTGACTTTACGATTTCAATTGTTTTTTCACTTAACATTGTATCCCACTCCTCTATTTCCTTAACTGTTTTTAGTTTAACTGAATTGTATAATACAGATTGTGATTTTAATCACTATTAACACGGTGTTTTTGTGAAAAATATATGAACATTGCGCTTACAAAAGAAAATAAGCCAACTAGAATGCTAGCTAGCTTATTATTTGGACTGTATAGCTTGTTCAATTACCCTTATATCTTTCCCATCTCCAAATTCTGTATACCCCCAGATATTTGTTTCACCTTTATATTTATTTACGATAATATCTAAGTCATGATATACACGATGAGCATACACTACATACTCAATATTTTGAAGTTCTACACCTTTTTTTACAATTTCATAACTTCTATTTACATCGCGTTTTATCTTATCATTTTTTATTTCTGTATGTATATTTTTTAAGGATGGTTCTTGTTGTTGGAACCATTTCTTAAATTGGTTCCAGTCTCCATCTGTATAATTCTCTGCCTTACCATAATTTAAGAAATTATTATAACTTTCATGTGTCATACGAATAAAATCAAGCACTTTTGTCTCTTCTTGCACATCTTCTATTTCAGCTGTTGTACTTACCCCAGCAGGCTTATTCGCATAATGTAATAACACCTTCATAAGACTATAGCTCGCAATGATCATTACGATAATAATCCCGAATACACTTAACAATTTCTTCATATACAGAACTCCTTCTCTACTAAAGATATTACAATGTAACACTATACTTGTAACATTCTCTCGTAGAAATATAATTCCTGTATAAATCCTTCCTATCATTTCGACAATATTCTTCTATACATTTCTCGTTGGCAAATGTTCTTGTAAAACAATATATCCTTCATAAGCTGTGTAACCGAGTATAGCCATTAATCCGATATAACAAGCAAATACTGTCCATTTTGTTTTCATATCCACTTTATAATAGTTTTCCTGTTGTCTCTTTTCTGTCTCCCATTCCTTTAATTTTCTTTCTGACATTTCAAATGCTTCTCTTATATGAATTGTATGTGTTTCTTTTTCATCTTCATATGGGACGTAATCCAGTGGCTCAAACTTTGGTAAAAGATACTCTAACACTTCAATCTTTTGAAATTCTCCTGTTTTTAATTCTTTCTCTCTTTCTTTTTGCCTTAATACATTTATTTCATGTTGCATCATATATATATTTCGATGTACTGCACCAGTTTCTTTTAATTCCTCTTCAAGCCTCGCAACATATTCTTTCATTCCATCAATTCTATATCCTAATCCCTTAATTGGCTCATCTCTTTTTATTACTCTATACAATTCCATACAGCCGATAATAAAAATAAATCCTCCCAAAATACTTTTAAAATAAATTGAATAGCCAAGTAGCAAAACAAGCCCTGCTCCCCAAATTTTCGTACTTACAACCGAAATAATCCGTCCTCCATCTAACGGAGAAACTGGAATTAAATTAAAGAAATTAATCATGCTTCCAAGTAAAATAATGAGCGCCCAAAATGGCTCTTTCGTTATCATGTAAAGCGGAATAGCTGGTAAAAATGAAAGTAATCCAAAAAGAGGTCCCATATAGGCAATATACGCTTCATCTTTTGCATTTTTCGGCATCTCTTTCATTCCAATAAGAGCCCCCATAAACGGGATAAAGATTGCAGGCGATGTTGGTATTCCTTTTCTTCTTGCCGCCCATAAATGGCCCATTTCATGAACAAACAACAAATAAATGAGTGCTACACCAAATTTCCAACCATAAAGAACCGCGTATGCTCCAAGCGATAGAAACATACTAAATACCGTTGAAAACTTTGCTAATTTAAAAATTGCAAATACCCACTTTAACTTAGAAAGTAAAAATAGCCCCATTGCAACAATAATTCCCCATAATCCTTTTTTATTATTTTTCATATTCCTCTCCTTTATCTCTCATTCATGAATCATTTTCATTCATCAAAACTTATTGTTTTCTCTATTATGACATATTTTTTTCTATTGTTAGAAACAATGTTTATTTAATCCATTTTTAGACAAAAATATAAATAAAAGGAGGTGCATATAAATGAACTTACAATCTCTCATAATAGGTGTTCTATCGTTTTTAGCTTCAACTCTTATTTTTTATACCGTTAGTTACGTATTATTATTAGATTTGTTGCCCAATCATGTATTTATTACTCTTATCATCCTTTCCGCTCTTATGATTTCTTTTCTTATTACACGAAAATCAATGAATGAGCCATCTGCAAAAGCAAAGTAATAGAGAGGGGGTTTTCCCTCTCTATTATCATTTCCTAGGAAAGGCCATATAGACTTTACAAATTACATTCATCCCAATCCGTCAGGGCTAATTAAAGTTTCACCTTATCTTTGTAAATTCATTTTTTCACCATACTCTTTAACAATTTGAATGATATTTTGAAAAACACCTATTTGTTCTTTTTTACTATTTAATATTTTCAAATCATAATTTTCATAATATGTTTCTAATGACTTTAATTGTGATTCTGAAGCATCTTTTACCGGAACAGTAGCATGCAATTCATACTGTTTATACCCTTCCTTTACCTTTTCACCTGAAATTTTTTCACTTTCTTTTTTTCCAATTAATTTTTGAACTTTTTCTGGGAAAATGACTTGCAAATAATATTCTTGTTCCTTCTCTAACTTGTTGTATAATGATTGTGAAATCGTATACCGTACCGTATAATTCACTTTTTGATTGCCTGCTTTAATATGGAACGCGGTAATCTGCAAATCTTTTTTTGTTACTTCCGTTAAAGGACCTACCTGTACCTCATCTTCTTTTTGTTCTGAAACATTTGGAAATATAGCCAAAAGCATTTCCGTATCTTTTTTATTCAGCATATACATAGCTTTCTTATGTTGTACCCATCCTCGTCTGTCTTCCCCTCTTAGCCATGCATAATATGTTTCTTTTTTTCCATCTCTACTAATTTGTATTTCATATTCAGGTTCACCGAAGCTACCTGTTATTTCTTGTTTCTCAGCTTTATCCATAATGTCTATTACTACCTTAGCTTCTGATTCCTGCAACTTTTTCTCTGTATGTTTTTTTTGTATAACGGTTACCCCTATTGTTTCTTTCACTTCATTCACCGTCTCTTCCACTTTTTTTGTTTCTTTTTTTTGCTCAACTTGACTACAAGATGCTAGTAACATAGCAAATAACAACAATACATATTTCCTTTTCAACTTAATCCTCCTTTTACAATAAGAAATTCTTATAATCTTCATATAAAAAACAAAAACGTGACACACTATAAAATACGCTATACTAAGCATTGAAAGGAGGTTTTTTCATGTCCATTAATTTTCACGATGCAAATAATAAATACACATGCGCACAGCGAAACGCCCATATTTCTTGGGGGGAAATGATAAAAAGCATTACAAATATACAAAACAAGCAAATAATTGATATCGGCTGTGGTGGCGGGATTTATACGAAAGAACTTGCTCTTATGGGAGCAAAAAGTATTGTTGGGTTTGATTTTTCAAAAGAAATATTACAGGCTGCAAAAGAAAATTGTAGCGGATTTTCAAACATTTCATTCATTCACGGTGATGCACATAGCATTCCATATCCTAACGATACATTCGACATTGTTATTTCGCGCGCAGTTATTCATCATTTACAAGACATTCCTACATTTCTACGTGAAGCTTCTCGTATATTAAAGAAAAACGGTGTACTTATTGTACAAGACCGAACTATTGAAGATTGTACAATTCCTGGAAGCCCCGAACACATCCGTGGATATTTTTTCTCTACCTTTCCAAAGCTCATTGAAATAGAAGCAAAAAGACGTCCAAAAACCACCACGATACAACAAGAATTACAAAAATATTTTCTTCACGTGTTCCCCACTCAAACACAATGGGAAGTACGAAAAATACATGATTCTGTAGAAGCATTGCTACAAGATTTATCACCTCGAACAGGTCGATCCATTCTATACGAATTAACAGATCACGAACTTTCTCAACTTCTACAACAAGTACAGACTGCATTACAAAACACCTCTCCTATTATCGAAAGAGATCGGTGGACAATTTGGAGCGCCATGAAATTGTAAGGAAGGAAGCCTCACAAAATAATGTGAGGCTTCCTTCTTTCATAATCTAATTTTGCAACACTCTTGATATCCTCCACTTCTGGCCTGTGCACTTCCACACTTCGGACATACTAAATATCTAGACTGATTTGTCAACAAACTACCTTTTTGAAAGAGTAAAACTTCTGCTTGTTTAAACGAACGCGAATAATATAACCACATAAAACCAATTATAGCAATAATGCCAAATAATACTCCCATCGCAAGCATTCCAGTCACCTCTTTTGGTTTGTTCTTTCCAGCAAGTGGATTGTTGTATTATTCTCTGTAAATTCAAACAATACCTTCTTTACTCCTATAAATATCAACTTTCTCCACAAATTTTACAATTCTCTACAAATTTTTACTCCCGTTTTATAATCTAACTTACATCAGCCCTTCACTTCAAAACAAAGCATATTACTTTTGATATTTCCCCATATAAACATATCTTTTTAAAAAAATATTGACTTTCGCAAAAAAACATGCAACAATACTGTCAGAATACTTGAATAAAAATTCATTGACGAGAACGAGTACGTTATAGGACTGTCCCCCCAGAGAGTTGGCGATTTGCTGAAAGCCAACGTTCAGTGCATAGCCGAAAATCATCTCCGAGAAGTAGAACCGAATGCTGTAGTAAGTTCTTACCGGCTGTCCCCCGTTACAAGGAACACGTATCATGTTGTACGTTGTAAAGCCGTATACATATAGAATCATTTCTACATGTATAAATTAGGGTGGTATCGCGGGTAAATATAACTCGTCCCTTTCTTTAGGGACGAGTTTTTTGTGTTCTTACAAATGAATTTAAAAAAGGAGGAAAAACAATGAACACTGTATCAAAAAAACATATTTTTTTCACAGGTCTTATGCTATTTTCTTTATTTTTTGGGGCAGGTAATTTAATTTTCCCTCCCATGCTTGGACAAAATGCAGGTGAAAACTTTTGGCCGGCAATGATTGGATTTTTACTAACAGGAGTCGGTTTACCATTATTAACTGTTATTGCAATTTCTTTATCAGGAAACGGTATGCAACAACTAGCAAGTCATGTTCATCCATTATTCGGAATATTCTTTACGGTAGTTGTATACATTGCAATCGGTCCTTCGATGGGAATTCCACGCGTTGCAAATGTCGCTTTTGAAATGGGCGTTAGTTCTTTCTTACCAGAAACAATTCGCTCTAGTAACCTAGCACTATTTTTATACACGGTCATCTTCTTTGCTATCGTATTTTGGCTTAGTTTAAATCCATCTAAACTTGTCGATCGCATTGGAAATATATTAACACCTATTTTATTACTCTCTATTTTCTTATTATTTGTTAAAAGTGTATTTACACCACTTGGGCAATCCGGACCAGCAATGCAAGAGTATCAAACTTCTCCAATCTTCAAAGGCTTTATGGAAGGATACTTAACGATGGATACCATTTCAGCACTTGCATTTGGAATTATCGTTGTAAATGCCATTCGCTCTAAAGGTGTGAAAGATCGTAAGTCCATTGCCATCGCAACAGCGAAAGCAGGACTTATTGCCGCTACCGGTCTCGTACTTGTATATGGTGCACTTGGCTGGCTCGGTGCAACTAGCGTCTCACTCGGATACGCAAAGAATGGGGGACAACTACTTACTGTAATCGTACAACAATTATTCGGTCCATACGGCTTACTTCTACTAGCTCTGATTGTTACACTCGCTTGCTTAACGACATGTGTTGGACTCGTATCTGCATGTAGTCAATATTTCTCAACATTATTTACAAAATTTTCATACAAAATGTTTGCAAGTATCATTTGCGCTTTAGGGTTACTAGTTGCTAACTTAGGTTTAACAAAAATCATTGCCATCTCTGTTCCAATTTTACTTGTTGTATATCCAATTGCAATCGTACTCGTTCTACTATCGTTACTGCATAAATACTTTGGCGGATATCGCTCTGTTTATGTAGGTGCTTTAATTGGTGCAGCCGTAGTGAGCGTATTTGATGGATTAAAACAAGGTGGTATTTCAATTTCATATATCACACCATATTTTGAATTTATCCCTTTATATAATGAAGGAATTGGCTGGCTAATACCAGCATCAGCCGGAGCTCTTATCAGCTTTACAATCGCTAAGCTAAGCGGTGCGAAAAGAGTACCCTTACTTACCGAATCTCATGAAGTAAAAGCATCCTAAAAAACTCCCGAAAGGGAGTTTTTTACTTTTGATAAGCAGTATGATTAAAACTACTTATTTTATACGCTTTCGTATAATAGTCGATATTTGTATCCACTGTTTCTACTTTGACAACATCGTAGCAATCTTCTTGCTTTACTAAAAATAAATAGTACTCTTCTGTCGCCTCAACAATTGCAATTTTATCTGTTTCAACATTATATTGTTCACAAAGTACTTGTAATGCGTTCACATAATCCCCTAATTTTTTAGACTTATCCATGCCAAATATAGTTTGAACTAACATATACATTCTCCCCTTTGTATGTACTGTTAACAACTAAATGATAACGTTTACATTTATTGGCGTCAATAAAAAAGATTCGGTGCAAACTAATAATCAGTGGGAATCCCCCCCACTGATTAAAGTTTCACTTTATCATTTCGTCAATTGATGTCTAAACGCATAAATAACCGCCTGTGTCCGGTCACTTACATTTAGCTTATTTAATATATTACTCACATGCGTCTTTACTGTTTTGAGGGCAATAAACAATTCATCTGCAATCTCTTGATTACTTTTCCCCTCTGCAATTAATAACAAAATTTCAGACTCTCTTTCTGTTAACTCCTCATGCAAAGGTTGTTCTTTCTTCTGACGCATACGAGACATCATTTTACCAGTAACTTTTGGCTCTAATACTGTTTCTCCATCATAAGTAGCCCGTACAGCGTCCGCTATATCACTCGCTCTTGATGTTTTTAATAAATAACTTGTCGCTCCGGCCTCAATAACAGGATACAATTTCTCATCATCTAAAAAGCTCGTTACAACTACAATTTTCGCTTCTGGCCATTCCTGAATAATAGCACGTGTTGCTTCAACCCCATCCATCTCGTCCATGACAAGGTCCATCAAAATAATATCCGGTCTTAATTGCAGTGCTAACTCTGAACCTTTTCTTCCATTTTCAGCTTCTCCAACTACTTCAATATCTGGCTGCGTTGATAAATATGCTGATACACCCATTCGAACCATTTCATGATCATCCACTAGTAATACTTTTATCATGACTCTCCCCCTCTCTCAATCATAATCGGTACTTTCACTTCAATTTGTGTACCTTTATTTGGAAAACTAAGCACTTTTAATGTACCACCAATTTCATGAACTCGCTCTTGCATTGATCTTAAACCATATGAACCGGCCTTATTAACTCCAACTTTAAAACCGACACCATCATCAATTATCTTCAATATTGCATATTGTTCAATTTTGCGTAGACGTACTTCCGTTTTCTTTGCCTTCGCATGCCGTAATGTATTAGACAGCGCCTCTTGTACAATACGGAATAAGTGATCTTCTACACCTTTTTTTAATTGAATTGGTTCAATTAACCATTCAATTTTCATATGTTGCTTTCTAGACAGTTCTGTTAATAATTCTTCTATACCCTCTGTTAATTTCTTACCTTCTAACTGCACTGGGCGTAAATGAAGAAGCAACGCTCTCATTTCTGACTGTGCATTTACAACCATATTCTCAACGAGTTGCAACTGCTTTTTCGTCGTTTCTGGAAATTCAGCTATTTGTTCATTAATAGCCGACATCATCATCGACATTGCAAAAAGCTGCTGACTTACAGAATCATGCAGCTCCCTCGCCAATCGATGCCTTTCTTGGGAAATCGCTTCTTGTCTCATCTCTTCATTCCAATGAGCTCGTTCATTCGTTACCTTTTGAAAGAGTCCAGCTTGCTCCTCTAATCGACGAGCCAGAACGATTACTTTTCGTTCCACTTCATGAAATTCATCATCTGCAGTAAACGAAACATCGCTCGGAAAATTCCCTCGCTCTACTTCAAATAGAAAAGTATTTAATCCTTGTATGCGCTGCTCTATATAGTAACCGATTGCATATCCTACAATCCCTCCGATAAGTAAACTTGTAGTCATAATAAACAAGCCAATTGGAACAGAAGCGATGGATTCCTTCCATAATAAATCATACACTTGTTGTTCGCTTTTCCATACATATACAATTGTACAAATAAGTGCGATACTAACAGAGGACAACATAGAATAACGAATATACATCCACGAAATATTTTTTTGTTTCTTCATTATACTTTCCTCACTTCCGTATCGCCTACGACAAGCGAAGAAATAATTTTAATACGACGAGGAGCTTCTTTATACTGCTCTGTTCTAAATGTAACATTGCGATTAAAACCTGTCTCTTCATGTCCTGGCAAGAGCACACGTCCGACAATAACAGAGTGATTTAAAGACAGTTCAATATCATATGGCACATATAAACGAATATTTCCAACGATGCCTCGAATAACAATTACTGTCTCCCCTTCTGGAATCATAGCAGTTGTTAAATCTATCTCCACATCACAAGCACCATATTGAACATTTATATCCTCAAGTTCATAAATATGATCCATCATTCGTACATTACCTACAAACATATTTTTCACATATGGCTCTGTACGATATATTTGCTTCTCTTCATTTATAATCCCTTTTTCTTTAATTTCAACCTTCATTGCTTTTTGCTGATGTCCTTGTTGAATCAATTGATAACCAATTAAAGCTAAACAAGCAAATACGACAAGAACAAATGCCGCTGATGAAAATAAGAAGAATAAAAATACGATACCACCAACAAATAAAAATACATTTCCTCGTACATAACGATTCTTTTTACGATAATGCCTTCCAAACATAAGCATAATAAATGCAAAAATGAGACCACCTGGTTCAAAATGTCCAAGTATCATATCAAGAAAAAGACCGAATCCAAATATGATGAGGAGCATCCCCATTAATTGTGTTTTTGAAAAATGCTTCTTCATTTCAGCTCCCCCCTTCTTGTCACATATACATAGAAGAAAAGGCATTGCTTTCCAACACCTTTTCTCCTATCACTATATCATAAGCCTGTTTTATAATATACTACTATTATTTTGTTAACTCTTTCGTTAACGATACATCATTCTTTTCTTTCATTTCACGCTCAAGCTTTGCAATTTTCATATCAAATGTGTCACGTTCATGCTCTTCATTCATACGAGTTTCTAAGTCACGAATGTGATCTTCAATTTCTTCAAAGCGTAAGAACGGATTATTTTCATCCATTTTATGCATCGCTGTATTCATACGACGATTTGCATGTGCCATATTTTCACGTGCCATTAATTCCATACGTTTTGCGTGCATTTCTTTCAATTTATTTTTCATCTCAGCAAGACGACGCTCTAACTCATCAATTTGATCTACAACACCTGCATACATTTCTTCTAATCGAGTTACTTGCCCTTCATAATACGCTACTTCTTCTAACGCACGCTCATGTAGTTGTAATTCGCCTGCTTCTTGAGCGACGATCGCTTGCTTTGATCTTTTATTAACAAAATAACGTGCTTGCTCAAGCTCACGAGCGAAATTAGATTTTAATGTTTTGTGGCGCTCAATTAACTTCTCAATTTTTGTTATTTCACGCTCACTATCGCGTAAATATTGGTTTAACATCGCGATTGGATTTTTTCTTTCTTTCTCATCTAACACATTATGAAAATCTGCTAAAATTGCATCGCGTACACGTCCGAATAAAGATTGTTTCATTATAATCTTCCTCTCTTCTTCTTTATCAATTTGATTTAGTTTTTATTAATTTTTTATTAGTTTTTCATTAACTTGTTCCACTCATCTTCAAAGTTGCTATATGGTTTAGAACTTTCTGGTGCAGAATCAACAACTACATTTTTTTCTTTTTTCCACTCACGGTATCCGTAGTATAAAACTACTAATGCTGCGATACCGATTAATGCTGGGGAATGAGAAAGGGCGATGGACAAGCCGATCAAACCAACAATACCCCAAGCTAACTTTCCAAAAAATGATTGTGCTCGCACAAATGATTTATAGCTCCAGTACACAACTCCTGCTCCAATTGCGAATCCTATAATACCAGCAAGACTGCCAAGAGCAATTAAAGCTAAAATACCAGCCGCGATAAACGCTAGAAATTGTTTCATCTTGTGCTTGCCTCCCTTCGATTTGATACTCTTATCTTAACTATTTTTTCACTTTTCCATAACGAGCTTAAGAACCGTTTTCGACTCAGACTTAAGACTGAGTTGCATTCAGCCTTTTGTAAAAATATGCGGTAGGATAGGATGATTCACTCTTTTATCGCAAATAAAAAGCCGTACAGAGAACATTCTCTGTACGGCTTTCGTTACTATTCATAAACTTCATTTTAAATTATGCTGTTTTGTGATACTCTTTCTTTCCCGCTACTTTAGAAAACCTCGGGAAACCAATTAATATAGAAATAATTCCACATACTCCAACTAAGATCGGATAAAACGCATATGGTAACAATTCAATCGGAGATAACGCCGCAAATCCTGCTGCCGTTAACATTTGCGCACCATACGGAATTAACCCTTGCACACAACATGAGAAAAGATCTAATACACTCGCTGATTTACGAGGATCAATTTCATATTGATCTGCAATGTTTTTCGCAAGTGGACCTGTAAAAATAATAGAAATCGTATTATTCGCTGTACACATATTCGTCATACTCACTAAGCCAGCGATACCGAACTCTGCTCCTTTTTTCGAACGAATGTTACGAGTTAAAATATTCATTAAATATTGAATACCACCATTATATTGAATCAGTTCGACCATACCACCAATTAAAATAGCAAGTAATACTAACTCCATCATACCGCCCATTCCAGTCGTTACACTTTTAAAGAAACTCTCTAACGTGTAACTTCCATCTAAAAGACCGATAACGCCGGATAGTACAGTTCCACCAGTTAACACAATAAGTACATTCCAACCAAGTAGCGCTGTAATAAGTACTCCTGCATACGGTAAAATCTTTATCCAGTCAAAGCTATGCGCTTTAATCTGCGTATCGCTCCCTAAAGTAATGATTACTAATAGTACAATTGTAATCATAGCCGCTGGTAATACAATTAAAAAGTTCGTTTTAAACTTATCTTTCATTTCTGTTCCTTGTGAACGTACAGCTGCGATTGTTGTGTCTGAAATAAATGATAAATTATCACCAAACATCGCTCCGCCCACAACGGTAGCCATCGTAAGTGCAATGGAGATATCAGTTTGCCCACTAATACCTACAGCAATTGGTGCTAATGCGGCAATTGTTCCCATTGAAGTTCCCATCGCTAATGAAATAAATGCCCCTATAACAAAAATTCCAGCTACGATAAATCCTTGCGGTAAAATTGATAACGCTAAGTTAACTGTAGAATCAACGCCGCCCATCCCTTTTGCCGTTTCAGAAAATGCTCCTGCAAGTACAAAGATTAAAACCATAATCATAATATCTGGGTTCCCTGCACCTTTAGCAAATCGTTCTACTTTGATATTAAAGCTTTCTTTACGATTCATTGCTAAAGCGACTCCTACAGCAATTGAAATTGCTACAAGTATCGGCAATTTATAGAAATCACCTGTAATAATTCCAGAACCAATAAATAGTGCCAAAAATATCCCAAGTGGTAATAAAGCCAAACCATTTCCTCTCGTTTCTTTCAAAGTACCATCTCTCCCTAGTTTCAACCTTTTTCTAATGAATAACAAAAGACCTCTTCCAATGAGAAGAGGTCTTATACATCTATAAGAAACACTCTTCTCATCTTTCAAGCACATGCTTGCTGGATTTGGCACAGCACTCTGAAATCGAGTCCGCTGCCGAGGCATCGTAGGGCCAGTCCCTCCGCCTCTCTTTATAAGAAGGTTTCATATTTATTTTTAATAATAATTTCTTCCCTAACTTTACTCGCTTACAAAACAAAAGTCAATTATTTTTTGTATAGATTTTTTTGGTAATTATGCAGAAATTTGAATACAACAATCATTTTAACTTTTTGATTTCTTCTTCCAATATTGAAATCCAATAAAATTCACTATTTTTTATAGCAGCTTTTATCCATTTTGTAGTGCACCAAGCTAACTCATACTCTTCTTTTGTAACATCGCCACTTTTATAAGCATCCTCTAGCTCATCTTCATCCAATACATACATTTTACCGTTCGGTAATAACACTATATCTAAATATAAATCATCAAAATATGGTAAACCACGGTTGTCAATTTTATATTCTTTCGCCACATCGATATAATATTGCACTAATTTTTTCTGATCATCTAACATAGCTGTAATCGCAAAGTTTTTCCCGTCTATGAAATATTGAATCCACGTATATTGATTCCCTGCGATACAAAGTTCTTTACCATCATATTCTTTACAACTAGGTTCTCTTACCTTTTTTATTTCTAATATTCCTAGCATTCCTTCTTCCACTTGCTTAACCGTATAATTCTTCTCTATCAGTCGCTTCCACGAAGAACCGTCACCATATTTACGTTTCATTACGTCCGCTCCCCTTCTATATAGAAAAGCCCCCACATATTATGTGAGAGCTTGTTCAAACTATAATTAAGCTGCTTGACCTTTTTCAGAAATCTCTTTCAAATAAGCTTGTCCTTTTTCAGCGTCATATTGACCTTCCCACTTAGACATAACTACAGCTGCTAAAGAGTTTCCTACAACGTTAACTGCTGTACGAGCCATATCTAAAATACGGTCAATACCAGCGATGAAGGCTAAACCTTCAGCTGGAATACCTACTGTACCAAGTGTTGCTAATAATACAACGAATGATACGCCCGGTACACCTGCGATACCTTTTGATGTAACCATTAATACAAGTAATAATGTAATTTGTTGTGTAATGGATAATTCAATACCGTACATTTGCGCTAAGAAAATTGCTGCAATTGCTTGATATAAAGTTGATCCATCTAAGTTAAATGAATAACCTGTCGGAATAACGAAAGATGTAATTGCTTTCGGACAACCGAACTTCTCCATTTTCTCCATGATTTTCGGTAAAACTGTTTCTGAACTTGCTGTAGAGTATGCTAAGATCAGTTCGTCTTTCAAAATCTTAAAGAATTGGAAAATGTTAATTCCAAATATTTTCGCTGTAAGTCCTAAGACAACTACAACGAAGAAGATCATTGCCCCATATACAACTATGACTAATTTCCCTAATGGAATTAATGAAGATAAACCAAACGTCGAAACTGTTACACCAATTAATGCGAATACACCAAACGGTGCAAATTTCATAACTTGGTTAGTCACGTAGAACATCGCATCTGCTACACCTTGGAAAAATTGAAGAACCGGTCTTCCTCTTTCACCAATCGCCGCAACTCCTAAACCAAATAGTACAGAGAAGAAGATAATCGCAAGCATATCGCCCTCAACCAATGATTTCATAATATTCGTTGGAACGATATTCACAAATGTATCTGCAAACGAATGACTTTGTACTTGAGCTGTTGTTTCTGCATATTTAGAAATATCAGTCTTTGTTAATTGATCCATATTCACGCCTTTTCCTGGTTGGAAAATATTCGCTATTAATAGACCAATAACAATTGCAAGTGTTGTAATGATTTCAAAATAAAGAATTGTTTTCCCGCCTAATCGGCCTAGTTTTTTAACATCGCCAACACCAGCAACTCCAACAACAATACTTGCTACAACAATCGGCACAACGATCATTTTAATTAATCGGATAAAAATATCACCAATTGGTTTTAGGTATCCTACAACTGTGCTATCGCCATAAAAAATTGCCCCCACCGCGATACCTAGGGCAAGTCCAATTAAAATTTGCCATGCAAGTCCTATTCTTTTCATATTTGTTGTAACCCCCTCTTCGATGTGTCACTCTATCTCTCATTCTATATTTATAAAACTTGAAATTAAGAGTATTACATATTATTCGACAATTCACTACATTTTGTCCCTGTTAAAAATCATAAATCAAAATTTTAAATCTGACAACAAAATAACTTTGCTCGAATGCAAATAATTTTCTTGACAAAAACAAAACCCATGTCAGAAAACCTCACATGAGAACGATCCCTTACTAGTGTTTTATTGGGTTTCTATCTAATATTTCACTACATAAAACAAATCTATTTTTCCCTTTATTTTACAAAATAACTTAAAAATACATCCTTATTACACAAATTTCAAAAATGCACCTAACATGAAATTTATCGTTGAAAGATGATAAATTCCGACAAAACTTAGCAATTTTATAAAATTTTCTTTACATTATGGTTACAACGATAGACACTCTTCTTCTTATGATATATAACATTCATAGGGAAAGGAGCCAGACAACCATGAAAAAGAAATTTGCAGCGTTCAGCGTTTTAGCAGCAGGAACAATTTTTGTTTCTCCGTTACTTTCACCCGCATACGCTGAAACGAATCAAGATAAATTATCTAATATTCAATCTGAATTAGAAGGAAAACAAAATGACTTACAAAATAAATCAGCCGAGAGAGAACAAATAGAAAAGGAAATTCAAGAATTACAAAAGAAAATCGACGATTTAACTACTTCTATTAATAAAAACGAGGCTGAATTAAACGATACAAAAAAAGAAATTAATAAAACACAACAAGTAATCGCTGAAAAAAAGAAACATATAGAGCAATTACAAACAAACATAGATACACGTCAGGAAGTTATTAAGCAACGTTTGCAATCTATGCAAGAAAAACCTCGTACAAATATCATTACAGAGGTATTAACAACTTCTACAAACATTGCTGATCTTGTTGATAATATGTACTCTGTAAGTTTAATTTTAAACAACGATACCGATATTGTGAAAAAACAAACAACTGACCAAAATGCTGTGACGAAAGAAAAAGAGGCTGTTGAGAAAAAAGAGCAACAGCTAAAAGAATCTGAACAGAAATTAGCTCAAAAACAACAAGAGTTGCAAACGAATCAGCAACAGCAGCAAACCTTTATTAACGATCTACATACGAAAGTAGCAAAAGTAGATTCAGAGATTGAAGGATTAGAAGAATCTAAAGGTATTTTAGAAAATCAGCGTCAAGCTGTTCAAAAAGCAATTGAAGAGGAAAAACGTGCCGAAGAGGCTCGCAAAGCTGAGGAAGCCCGCAAGGCAGAAGAAGCTCGTAAACAAGCTACTACATCTGCTCAAAAAGCTCAAGCAGCTCCAACACCACACGATACAAATATTGGCGGCTTTATTAAGCCAGCAGCTGGATCAAAAACTTCTGGGTTTGGCGTGCGTTCTATAGATAACCATAAAGGAATCGATATCGCAGCTTCAGGAACCGTTCCGATTATTGCCGCTGCTGATGGCGTTGTTATTCGCTCAGAATTATCATCTAGTTATGGAAATGTTGTATACTTATCTCACCGTATTAACGGAAAAACATACACAACAGTATATGCTCATATGAGTAGCCGTTCTGTATCAAATGGACAAACTGTAAAACAAGGAACTCAACTTGGATTTATGGGGAACACTGGTCAATCATACGGACAGCATTTACACTTCGAACTTCACCTTGGAGAATGGAATGTCGGCAAGACAAACGCAGTTGATCCATCTCCTTATATCGGATTATAGAAAAAAACTCGGTGCATACCGAGTTTTTTATTTCCACTTCACACACTATAGACTTTCCACATAGACTACAACTAAATGCCTATATTTTACGGGGTGAATCATATGAATACACAATTACAGCAAAAAAATAGAAGAAGCTAGAGAAACTTACATTGGCCGGCTATTTACATTTGGCGATTCAGCATTATTTTTAATCGGATCATTCCTCGCAGTCATCACAGCTTATAAAGCATATAATCGCTTATTAAATACACCTACAGCATAATAAAAAGACGGAGAAAACTCCGTCTTTTTATTATGCAAACATTTTAAATACGCCTATCGCATTTAAAAATACAATAATTACAGTTACTGGAATAACATAACGAAGCAAGAAGAACCAAATATTAAATAATGTTTTCCCTTTCGTTTCCGTAACTTCTAATTCTTTCATTAACATTTCTTTACTCATTTTATTTGGTACAAATAACGAAATAGCTAGTACTCCTAGCGGCAGCAATACGTTACTTACTGAGAAATCGACTAAGTCAAAGAATGTTTTCCCAAATATTTTCACATCACTCATAACGCCAAACGATAACGCTGACGGGATTCCAACTGCAAAAATAAGAATACCGATTAATAATGATGCTGACGGACGCTTTTTCTCATTATCTTTCGCAACAGATGCTACTACAATTTCAAGCATGGAAATCGCAGATGTTAACGTTGCAAAGAAGAATAAAACTAAAAACATAATGAAGAAAAATTGTCCAAATGGTATTTTCGCAAATACTGCTGGAAGGACGATAAACAGTAATCCTGGTCCTTCAGTCGGCTTAACGCCTAATGCGAAAATCGCTGGGAAAATCGCTAATCCTGCAAGTACTGTAATAAAAACAGTTAAACTTACAATAGATGTTGCTGATTTAGCTAAATGTTCTTCTTTCTTCAAATACGAACTATACGTTACCATTACCGAGGCACCTACTGTTAGCGAGAAGAAAGATTGTCCCATCGCATATAAAATCGTATCTGCTGTAAGCTTTGAAAAATCAGGTTTCAAGAAGAACTCTACTCCTGCAAAAGCACCATCAAGTGTTAATGCACGAACAATGATCGCAATAAATAAAATAAATAATAACGGCATCATATACTTACTTGCTTTTTCTATCCCTTTTTCTACACCTTTACTTACAACAAAAATAGTGCAAAGCATAAAGAGAAATTGCGCTCCAATCGCACTTGCTGGATTTGAAATCGTTTCACCAAACAATTTCCCATAATCAACAACACCATTCCAGAAGCTTCCTGTAACACTATAGTATAAGTACAGTAAAATCCATCCACCTACAACACTATAGAAAGAGAGTACACTAAAACAAGTTACAACTCCCATACGACCAATCCAAGGATACAATTTACTATTTGGTACGAGTACTTTATAAGCTGTAACTGCCTCTTTTTGCGTACTACGTCCAATAACAAATTCAGCTAAAAGAAGCGGCATACCTATAAATAAAGTTAATAGTAAAAATACAAGGAAGAATGCGCCTCCCCCGCCATTACCTGCAACATATGGAAATTTCCATATTGCACCAAGACCTACTGCGGCTCCGGCTGCTGCGAGTACAAAGCCTATTTTCGACGTCCATTGCTGTGTTTCTTTCATCATAATTTCTCCTTTTCTGAATATTTAAACTTTTGTTAATTATACACTTTCATTTCATACTCGCACACCTCCTTTAGAAAATAAAAAAGTCCCCTACACGCAAATATGCATGTAGAGGACGATATATGTAATGTTAATACCGTGGTACCACCTCAATTGGATTGATAAATCCCACTTGTTCAAGTACAGGAAAAACTCCGATACTCTATCCTTTTAACGGCGGAACCCGGGTTGCCTACTACAATGTTCAACATACCTCTCGCAAGCCCATTCTGTATATTTTATCGTACCGGGCTCACACCTTACCCCAGCTCTCTGAACGTATCAAATATACATACTCTTCTTGCTCATCGATTTCATCTATTGAAGTTACTTGTGATTATAAATTATATTTTTATAGTTGTAAAGTACAATTTATTCATTATCCTATATAAACTCTTCTCTCTAATTCTTGTAAAAACAATTCTCTTTTTTGTTCATTTTGAACATATATCGACTTTAATACCTCTTGCAACAATATATTTCTCTGCCTTTTCTCTATTTGTAATGCTTTCACTTTTACTCTAACTTCGTATAAAAAATCAAGATACGCTTCATACGCCTCATCATATTTATTTGCGATATCATCACGAATTTTTTTTGCAAGTTTCGGACTTGCCCCTCCGGTAGAAACAGCCACATTCAGTAACCCACGATGAATCGCTGCCGGAAAATGAACATTACCACTTTCCGGGTTCGTAATAACATTTACTAATTGATTCTCTGCGCTATCTTCAGCAATTTGTTCATTTAATACAGCATCACTACTCGCTGCAACAACTAAAAAAGCGTCTTTAATATCACTTTTTTCATACTCCCTTTGATACCAACGAATTTTCTTTTCTTCTACAAGTTTCACTAAATTCGCATCCAATTCAGGACTTATCACAACTATATCTGCACCTTGTTTTAGTAAAGGAATAATTTTAAATCCCGCGACTTTCCCTCCACCAATGACAACAACACGTTTCTTCTCAACTCGCACTGTAAGTGGATACATATTGATCTCCCTTCAATAATTTCTTCGTTTTCTGAATTAACATGTACTGAAACGCTTCATTCTTTCCTAAATACGGACTTATTTTTATCTCATCCAACTCATATTGGCGCACTTCTTTTTCAAGATGTTTCATAAGTAAACCTGTAAATAATAAATAAGGCAGCACAACGATGTTCTTTTCTTTTCGTTCTACAACTTCCTTTAACTTCTCCTCAAATTTTGGCTCTGCAGCCGCTAAATAACAAACTTCTACTTTTTTAATCTTCTCTTCCGTTTGAAATAAAGAAGCGATCCAGTTTATATCTCTTAATACTTCAGGATCACTACTCCCTCTTGCAACGAGAAGTAACGTCACTTCATTCTTATCTTCCTGTTCAATGCCACTTCCGCTATACACCGATTTAACAAGTGTTTCTGATACACCAAACGGATTACCATAGGTCACTTTAACATTCGAAAATTGATTAGTTAACTTCTCCAATTCAAACGGGAT
This sequence comes from Bacillus sp. MN7755, assembly GCF_054771475.1. Lineage (NCBI taxonomy): Bacteria > Bacillati > Bacillota > Bacilli > Caryophanales > Bacillaceae > Bacillus > Bacillus sp. MN7755. The sequence continues at coordinate 445,309 of NZ_BTRL01000008.1, read as the reverse complement.
ATCTGTTTTCACATGACCTGCCGCTAATAAAAAAACTGGAATAACAATAACCTCTGTAGCACCACGCTTCACACATGTACGGAATCCTTCATCAATAGTTGGACTCGCTAACTCTAAAAAACAAACTTCTTGAATACTTGCCTCTACACGGTTCATGCATGACGTAATAAATGCAACCGCTTCTTCTTTAGCTGCTTTCAAGCGACTTCCATGACATATATATAAGACGGCTTTCATTTTATAACACTCCACTTACTTGATACGTACTTTCTGTCTGTTTCTCAAACCAATGGATTTTTTCTCTAAAACGGACGACTTCTCCAATTACAATCATGCTCGGATTTTGAATTTGTTCTTTTTTCGCAACATCTACAATTGTTCCTAACGTCCCTACAACTGTGCGCTGCATAGATGTCGTTCCACGCTCAATAATAGCAGCAGGCGTCCTTTTATCTTTTCCATGCTTCATCAGTTGTTCACATATGTAGGGTAAATTGCTAACCCCCATATATACAGCTAAAGTCTCTATACCTTTCGCTAAATTTTCCCACTTCACTTCCTCTTCAGCATCTTCTTTCCTATGCCCTGTCACAATAGCAAAACTCGCACTTGCATCACGATGCGTCACCGGAATACCAGCATATGCAGGTGCAGCTATTCCAGCTGAAATACCTGGGACAACTTCAAATGGTACACCTTGCTTTGCTAGCGCTTCCGCCTCTTCTCCTCCTCTACCAAATATAAATGGATCACCGCCCTTAAGCCTCGTTACAACTTTTCCTTTTTTCGCATATTTAATAAGAAACGTATTAATTGTCTCTTGCTTCATCGTGTGATAATTCGGGAGTTTCCCGCAATAAATCAAATCCGCTTCAGGCTTTGCGTATGATAGCAACTCTTTATTCACGAGACGGTCGTATAAAATAACATCTGCCTTCTCAATACACTTCAATCCTTTTACAGTAATTAAATCTGGATCACCAGGGCCCGCTCCAACGATATATACTTTTCCCATCATCTCTCCTCATTTCTACTATTAAAGTGAAACTTCCATCCTTATATATGAATGGAAGTTTTCATTTCTTCATATTTCAATGTTCCTTACTCGTGAATAACAAAGGCTGCGCTTTTTCGAATTTTCTTTTTTTCAAATAAAGCAATCTCCTTTACCTCTGGTAACGGTAAAAAATGTTTTTCAAGTTCAATCTCCGCCATCTTAAATGCCTGTTCTTCACTTTCAGCAACAACAACAATTGGCACAATACTATTTACTAATACAGCTTCAAATCGATATAAATCCATATTGCCCCTCCTAAGACGCTATTACTTCTTCTAACACGTTATTTAACGCTATTTGTAATGTCTCTACACCCACACGGCCCACAAAATCATAAAATGTTTCAGCTGGTAATTTATTTTCTTTGAAATAACTTATAAATGATGCGAGTACATCAGGTAGATCCTCGCCATCTATTTTTCCTTTTAACTTTTGATTATAAGCACCGCCATCTAACAACGTTCCACCTACATATATTTCAAATGCTTCAACGATTCCTTTTTCCTTCGTTTTCATTTTCACACCTTGCAATCCTATGTCAGCGATTTGACGTTGACCACACGAATTCGGGCATCCTACCATATGAATACGAACCGGAACATCGAGTGCAATTTGTGTATCTAAGTATTCGGCAATTTTTCGCAATCTTTCTTTCGTTTCTACTAAAGCAAGATTACAATATTCAATACCAGTACAAGAAACCGCATGACCAATAAACGATTTTGGACTTGCTGATATTGCTTCAAACAACGGTTCATTTAGCAAACCAGTTACATTCTCTGGCGGAACATTCGGAATAATGAAGTTTTGCGAATTACATGTACGAATTTGTCCATTCCCATACTGTTTAGCAATTCTTGCAATTTCAAACATTTCTTCTGCATGTAGGCGTCCTACCGGCACATTAAAACCTACATATTTTAATCCCTCTTGTTTTTGATTTTGAACACCATAAAAGTATCCTGCATTCCAGCCTTTGACTGCACTTTCTCCTTTACTTTGCAATGGTCCTGTATACTCTATTAGTTTCTCTTTAAACTTCTCTGCTCCCCAGTCTGCAACAAGAAATTTCAAACGAGCCAAATGACGTTTTTCACGGTATCCAAAATCACGGAATATCGTAGCAATCCCAATCGCTACTGCCTTCACTTCTTCTGGTAAAACGAATACATCTAATTCATCAGCTAAATACGGACGAGCTGATAATCCACCGCCTACTTTTATATGAAAACCAACTTTTTTCACACCATCTATTTCTTTCGTAGCAGGTGTAAATGCAACACAGTTAATCTCTGCGTTAGCTGAGTTATAAATGTTAGAACTAATAGACATTTTAAATTTACGTGGTAAGTTAGAAAACTCTTCATTATGTTGGAAATAGTCATATACCTCTTTCACAATACCAGTTGTATCAAACAGTTCATTTGCATCAATGCCAGCAAGTGGATTCCCTGTAATATTACGCGTTATATCACCACACGCCCCAGCTGAAGATAACCCAACTCTTGCTAACCTTTTAAAAATATCTGGAATGTGCCCAATTTCCAACCAATGAAACTGAATCGCTTGTCTTGTCGTAATATCTATTACGTCGCGCCCATAATCCTCAGCGATAGAAGCAAGCACTTCTGCCTGTGCATTCGTAATAACCCCTGAAGGAATATTTACACGCATCATAAAATAACCAGCTTCTTTCGGTCTTTGTAAATACAACCCTGCCCATTTGAATGCGTCCCATTCTTCTTTCGGAATAGATTCGAAGCCATTCTCTGCATAGTAAGGAATATCATTAAAGATTTCCAATCCATCTTTTTTTAATTTATTTTTCTCAGTTTGATTTAATTTTTCATTGTTAGCCCATACTTTTTCATAACTCATTTTTTATCCCCCTATATAAAGTGAAACTTTAATCAGTGGGGAGTGTTCATCCTCCACTGATTATTAGTTGAACCAATCGGGCATTTACGGGCAGTTCATCTCCCACCTAACTTCTTTGCCCTAGCCAAATTTTGAGATGGGAGTTTTACTGCCCGGTAAATAGCGGGGTAAAACCACGCTCTTGTAAGTACTTCACGATTTGTTCTGCACATTCTTCAATAGAATACTTGTGCGTTTCTACGATTAATTCCGCTTTCTCTGGTTCCTCATACGGTGAATCGATACCTGTAAACTCTTTAATATCACCTTTTCTTGCTTTTTTATAAAGCCCTTTCGGATCACGTTTCTCACACTCTTCAATTGGACATTTTACAAATACTTCTATAAACTCATCGGCAGCTAATAGATCTCTTACTTGTTTTCGGTCTACTCGAAACGGTGAAATAAACGCTGTAAGAACAACAGTACCTTGATCTACAAATAGCTTCGCCACTTCGCCAATCCGTCTTATATTTTCCATACGATCACTTTCAGAAAAACCTAAGTCTTTATTTAAACCGTGGCGTATATTATCTCCATCAAGTACATAGTTTCCAATATTCTTTTCAAATAGTTTACGAGCAACCGCGTTCGCTACTGTAGATTTACCCGAAGCTGATAAACCAGTAAACCAAATTACAAAACTATGATGCCCATTCTTCACTCTTCTCTCATCTTTTGAAACAGAAGCTGTATGCCAAGTAATATTCGTGTCCATCTCATTCTCTCCCTATTCTGTTACTACTTCTTTTTTCAAACCTTTAATTAGTACTTCCACTACTTCTTTACGACTAAATGTACTTGGCGGAACTTCACCGTTTCTTAATAATTCTCTTACTTTCGTACCCGATAAAATAACATGATCCTCTTTCCCGTGCGGGCATGTTTTCGTCGAAGCCATCGCTTCACATTTCGCACAGTAAAAACTATGTTCAAAAAATAACGGTGTAATCCCTAACTCTTCCACTGTAAATTTTGTAAAAATTTCTTGCGCTTCATAAGTACCGTAATAATCTCCTACCCCTGCATGATCACGTCCTACAATAAAGTGGGTGCATCCAAAATTCTTTCTGACTAATGCATGAAATATCGCTTCCCTCGGTCCTGCGTAACGCATTGCTGCAGGAAATACACTTAAAAAGACACGATCTTTCGGATAATAGTTTTGAAGTAATACTTCGTAGCTTTCCATTCTTACATCAGCAGGAATATCGTCCGACTTCGTTTCTCCAACGAGCGGATTTAAAAAGAGGCCATCTACAATTTCAAGAGCAGATTTTTGAATATATTCATGGGCACGATGTACCGGATTTCTCGTTTGGAATCCAACTATCGTTTTCCAACCACGTTTTTTAAATTCTTCCCTCGTTTCAATTGGATCTAAATGATAAGAAGGAAACGGATTATTTTCAAAACGTTTTGTAAGAATAATAGCTCCTCCAACGTAAACGTTAGGTCTTTCGTATAATTTTTTCACTCCAGGATGAGCCTCATCCGTCGTTTTATACACTAATAACGCTTCTTTTTCCTTATCAGGCACAAAAACATCTTCTATTTGAATAACACCATATACATTTCCACCGTTAACAAGTTTTACTTCCTCTCCAGCTTTTAGAGTCTCTGCAACTTCTTCTATAACTGGTAATGTAATTGGTATACTCCAAACGCTCCCATTTGCTAAACGAAGCGTTTCTACAACCGAATCATAATCTTTCTTTCCTAAAAAACCAGTAAGCGGGCTATATCCCCCTGTCGCTAATAGCTCTAAATCACTTAACGCAATGTTATCTAGTTGAATTTCTTTTTCAATTTGTGATACGTCGTATGTCTCGTCTATTCGATTTATTAATTCGTTTACTGTACTCATTTTCTATACCCTCTCTTAGCTTTATTTTCAAATTCATCTTATTGGTAATGAAGGCCACATTCTGTTTTCACTTTCCCAGCCCATCTACCATCTCTCGAATCGCCACCCTCTCCTACAGGCAGCGTACACTTCTCACACCCAATACTTGGATATCCAATATCATGCAATGGGTTATACGGCAAGCTATGTTTGTATACATATCGCCATACCTCTTTCCACGTCCAATGAATGAGCGGACAAACTTTAATAGATTGAAAGCGATGATCGTGATTTATAAACCTTGTATGCTTACGGTTTTCTGATTGTTCCCTTCTCAATCCTGATATCCACGCTTTTTCATTTGCCAATGATTCTTCTAAAGGTAAAATTTTTCTAATCTTACAACAAAGATTGGGATTGTTTTCCCACAGCCTATCACCATGCAATTTTGCTTGTTCATCAAGTGTAAGTTTTGGCTGTTTTTCTATAATATTCAATGAAGGAAATCGTTCCCGCACTTTTTGAATTAATTCATACGTTTCTTGAAAATGTACGTTTGTATCCAAAAATACAACTTTAGCAGATGGATTTACTTGGTTTATAAGATGCAGTAATACCATACTTTCCACTCCAAAGCTACATGCGTATACAATTTCATCTTTATACTCTTTATAAGCCCAACTTAATACTGACAGCGCGCCTTTCGTTTCATCTTCTTCTGAAAATGAAACAGCATTTTCTTCCCACGTTTCATACGTCAACATGTTTTTTCCCCCTGTAAAAGCAAAAAGACGGTTTTAACCTAATAAAATAGGTTAAAACCGCCTCTAGTTTTTCTAGTCAGCGCTTTTTTACTTTAAACGTACTTTTTCACTTTTTTCTAATTGAATGACTTTTCCATCTTGCACAACAATTGTAATTGAACCATATTTCATATCAGCAAGCATCGCTTGAATTTTCTCAGATACTTCCTCATAATGTTCCCGTACACTCACGCGAACAGCCCCCCTTTTTATTCATAAAAAAAATCTTTCCCATTTCGAAAAGACTGTTCGGTAATATATTTTACCTTATCTTTCAAAATGGATTCCATTTTGCTGGATTTAGCACCTTGCTTTCTATAAGCAGGTTGCCGAGCTTCGTCGGGCCAGTTCCCTCCGCTTCTCTTGATAAGCTTTGTATTTGTATTTTATCATAATTCTGATTTTTTTCAATCCTAGTTTTCCGATATATTTTAATTATTTTATTTTATAAAAAAGGAATTGCCCATCCGAACAACTCCTTTTCCCCATTTAAACAAGTTCTTTAATACGTATGCGATCGTTCCCAATAATATTTTCATATGTTTCGCGCTCTACAACAATTTGAGATGTTCCACCTTTTGCAAAGACGACGGCTGGTCTTCGAATACGGTTATAATTATTTGCCATTGAGTACCCATATGCTCCCGTACAAGAAACTGCTAATAAATCGGCAGAAGCAACTTTCGGTAGAGTAATATCCCAAATCAACATATCTCCACTCTCACAGCACTTCCCAGCAATCGAAACGATTTCCTCATTCTCATCATTCCCTCGATTTGCTAACATAGCTTCATAACGAGCGTTATATAAAGCTGGTCTTAAATTATCAGTCATCCCACCATCCACTGATACATATTTCCGAATACCAGGAATGTCTTTCACAGATCCGACTGTATAAATTGTCGTTCCAGCATCACCTACAATACTACGGCCTGGCTCAACCCATATTTCTGGCAATGGATAATTATATACTGTAAATTGTTCTCTCACTGCACTTGTTACAGCTCGCACATATGTCTCAAGAGTTAATGGTGTATCTGACTCTGTGTAGCGTATTCCGAATCCTCCGCCCACATTTAGCACTTTTACTACATAGTTCGTTCGCTCTCTCACTTCTTCTAAAAATTGATGAAGAACTTCAATCGCTCGAACAAATCCAGCCGTTTCAAATATTTGCGATCCGATATGTGAATGAATTCCTAACACATTATAATTTGATTTTTGTAAAGCAAGTTCAATGGCTTGCATCGCTTGACCATTTGAAACGCCAAATCCAAATTTCGAATCATCTTGACCTGTTGTAATATATTCATGTGTGTGTGCCTCTACTCCAGGCGTTACACGGATTAATATGTTCACAAATTTCCCGTGTTGCACTGCTAAATCATGCAAAATTTCTAATTCCAAGAAATTATCTACGACAAAACAACCAATATTCGCCTGAAGAGCCATCACGATCTCTTCTTCTGTTTTATTATTGCCGTGAAAATGAATACGCGATGCCGGAAATCCTGCTTGAAGCGCAGTATATAATTCCCCTCCAGAAACAACGTCTAATGACATATTCTCTTCACGAGCTACTCGGCACATCTCCATGCACAAGAACGCCTTGCTTGCATATGCTACTTGATAAGAGAACCCACTTTCTTTAAAAGCACGATGAAACGCGCGGCACTTTCCTCGAATTGACTCTTCATCGTATACATAAAGCGGTGTTCCGTATTGTTTTGCTAGCTGCGTCGTATCGCACCCTCCAATTTCTAAGTGTCCTTGCCCATTGATTCGGCTTGTGCCGTGTAAATACATTTGAATTCCTCCCTTATTTCCTCTAAAACTCATAACCCCAATCTTCTATTCATTGCAGCACGCTTTTAGATAGACAAAAAACGCGCGGAACAATGTTCACACGCGTTTCTTATTAGGAAAAATATATATTGAAAAAATAAACGAGTTGTTATCTCCTCAAAATAAGAAACCGCATCAACATCTCCAAATAGCTCTCCATAAAATAAATCTTATGACAGTACTACATTTATTCAATGCAGTCCCAATATATGAATAAGATGGTTATTCTTATATTTCGGCAATAGTCCCTTTCAACCTATGATCACAGATTCCATTAAATCTCCCATAGCTTACTCTTTCCTATCGCGGCCTCTACCTTTGAGAGTAGATGAGGTAAGTCTATTTAATTTTCAAACATCTAATTGTTGCTATTAACAATACCAAAGGACCATTTTATTTGTCAAACAATTTTTTATATTGTTTTTTTACAGTTTAGTTTCGTATCATTCGGTAAGCGCTTTACTAAAATCTTTGTCACTTCCCATTCGCCTTCGTCGTTATTAAATGTAATCGTTACCTTCTCAAATGGTGGAGCAATTTTTCCAGCGACTCGTTCATACTTCGTTACTTCAATAGCCGCTTGAAATAAATATGTACCGCTATACACTTTTTTTAAACTAATAATTTTTGGACATTGATACGGCTTCAAGCTCCCATATTGTTTTTCAATTGCTTTATTTATTTTTGGAAATAAAACAGAATAAAGGGCATCTTCCATAAGAGGTGCATCATATTGGGCTACCAACACACTCGGTGAAGCAAAAAGTATAACACTACTGCATACTATACAATATAATAATTTTCGCATTATAACCTCCGTATTGTTACACGATTCTTTCTACGCACGATAATTATCATACATAGAAACTCCGTTTTATTGTCTCCCACTGCCCTTTTTCTACTCAATTATTATAAAAAAGCCCACAACTCTCTTTTATTTTCGTATAATGATACTCATAGTATAATAAACATAATAACAAAGGACTGTTCGTATATATAAAATGAGGCGCCACTCAAACCGGCTCACAAGAACTGTCATGCTTTTTAAGAGAGGAGTATATTATGCTACAACGTCTGTTTCCAAAACTGCGATTTGCACTCGTTGCAGTCGTTTTATTATGGATAAAAACATATATTGTGTACAAGCTAGCATTTGATATTAAAATTGATAATTTCTTTGAAGAGTTTATGCTTTTTATTAATCCACTGGCTGCGTTACTTTTATTTTTCGGTTTTGCTTTATTTGCATCTAAGCACCGAAACCGCATTATAATTGGAATCAGTTTTATACTATCATTCATTTTATTCGGAAATGCAATGTTCTATGGGTTTTATAACGATTTCGTTACGTTCCCAGTATTATTCCAAACAAATAATATGGCTGATTTAGGGACAAGTATAAAAGAACTCTTTACGTATAAAACATTACTTTTATTTGCAGATGCGATTATTTTAATGTTTCTTTCGCGTAAATTCCCGGCATTTTGCGACAAGACGCCGCTTTCTCGCTCTGAGAAGCGAACTTTCTTTAGCGGTGTAACAGCTCTATTAGCACTACAGGTTGTTGTTTCCGTTATTTATAAACCACAAATGTTCTCACGCTCATTTGACCGTCAAACTGTCGTGAAAAATTTAGGTTTATACACATATCATCTATTCGATATTACACTTCAATCGAAATCTTCAGCTGAACGTGTATTTGCAAGTGGGGACGGGTTCTCCGAAATTAAAAACTATACAGACTCAAAAGATAAACAAGTTGATAAGAACTTATTTGGGGCTGCCAAAGGTAAAAATGTAATTTTGATTTCAATGGAATCTACACAAAGTTTTGTTATTAATAAAAAAATAAATGGAAAAGAAATTACTCCATTTTTAAATGAATTTATTAAAGATAGTTTTTATTTCGATAACTTCTATCATCAAACAGGACAAGGTAAAACTTCTGATGCTGAATTTATCGTTGAAAATTCACTTTATCCGTTAGACCGCGGTTCTGTATTCTTTACTCATGCAACAAATGAATATACAGCTACACCAGAACAATTAAAGAAATACGGATATTCTTCTGCTGTCTTCCATTCAAACGATAAAACGTTTTGGAATCGTGATGTAATGTATCCTGCACTTGGATATGATCGTTACTTTAATTTAAATGATTACGTAGGCACAGAACAAATGTCTGTCGGTTGGGGGTTAAAAGATAAAGAGTTCTTTGAACAATCTATTCCACAACTAAAATCTTTACCACAACCGTTCTATACAAAATTCATTACTTTAACAAACCATTTTCCATTTCTTCTAAATCCAGAAGATCAATATGTTGATGAGTTTAATTCAGAAAGTGGTGTTGTAAACCGTTACTTCCCAACTGTTCGTTACACGGATGAAGCTCTTAAACTGTTTATTAAACAATTAAAAGAAGATGGACTGTATGATAATTCAGTTATTATCATTTATGGAGACCATTACGGTATTTCTGAAAATCATAACGCAGCTATGGCTCAATTCCTTGGGAAAGACGCTATTACACCGTTTGATTCTATGCAACTACAACGCGTCCCTCTCATTATTCATGTACCTGGTCAAGAAGGAAAAGTCATTTCTAAAGTATCTGGTCAAATTGATATTAAACCAACGCTACTTCATTTACTTGGTATTAAAACAAATCAATCAGTTGAATTTGGAACTGACTTATTTATTAAAGAAGAAGACCCACTTATGGTAATGCGTGATGGTAGCTTCGTTTCAAAAGATTATGTTTATACAAAAAACATGTGCTATAAACGAAATACAGGTGAAGAGGCGGACATTTCATTATGTCAACCAAATATTGAAAAAGCAAAAACTGAATTGAAACTCTCCGACAAACTCATTTATGGAGATTTATTACGTTTCGATCCTAACAATCGGTATAAAACCGGAACGATGACAACGAGATTTGAATAATACAAGAAGCAACTTTATAAAAGTTGCTTTTTTTTTTACTTATTTTTCAAATCATTCTTCTATGAAATCTTTCACAAATTGGGAATTTCTTTCGTATGAGGAAGAAATTTATGGTATGATAAAATAAGTAAACTTTCATACACTAATTAAGAATTTATTACAGAAAGCAAGGGATCAGATTTTGTATAGAGCAGCTATTCCAAACTTATTTACGCTCGGAAATTTATATAGTGGATTCTTGTCAATCGGCTATGCATCTTTAGGATATTATAAATCAGCTGCTATTTTAGTACTTATCGGGATGATGTTAGATAGTCTTGATGGGCGTGTTGCTCGTTTATTACGTGTTGATTCACAAATGGGAAAAGAGCTCGACTCACTTGCAGATGTCGTAACATTTGGTGCAGCACCTGCTGTTTTAATGTATTACACATCTTTCTCCAACTACGGAATCATCGGTCTATACATAGCGGGATTATTCCCTCTTTTCGGGGCATATCGTTTAGCACGATTTAATGTAACACCATCTTCTACTTCAATGAAATATTTCACTGGGGTACCGATTACAGCAGCGGGTGGGCTTGTTGCTTTCTTAACATTATTTTCACATACCATTCCAAAAATCGTTCTTATTACAGTATTTGTAACGTTCGCATTTTTAATGGTAAGCCGCATTCGTATCCCAAGTTTAAAAGATGTACCAATTCCACGATATAGCATCATTATTACACTATTTTTAGTTGGAATCATTATTACAATGTACCAAACAGGGTTCGGTAATTTTTCTGTTTTCTTATTCATCGCTATTCCACTATATATTTTGTATATGCTATCTCAATTTCTTAGACAAAGACCATCTAAAAGAGCAAATAAAGAAAAATAAAAAAACCTTCCGATTCCGGAAGGTTTCTTTTTATTTTGTAACCAATACTTTTTGATTTACAGGTGTTACAGGCTCTTCACCGTTTAATACGGCTAAAATATTTCTTACTGCCATTTCAGCCATCGCATCGCGCGTTTCAAATGTTGCATTTCCTACGTGAGGAGCAAGTACTACATTCTTTAATTCTTTTAGCTCTTCTGTAATTTTCGGTTCAAATTCAAACACGTCAAGAGCTGCCCCTTCAATTTCATTCGTTTTTAATGCTTGAGCAAGTGCCGCTTCATTCATAATTGGTCCACGTGAGGCATTTACAATGTACGCTGTTTTCTTCATCATTTTAAACTGCTTTTCATCAATCATATGATGCAATTTCGGATTATACGCACAGTTAATTGTAATAAAGTCTGCCGTTTGTAACAATTCTTCCAATGTTACATATGTTGCTTCCAGTTCACTTTCAGCTGCAGGTTTTCGATTTGGTCCTGTATATAAAACATTCATTCCGAACGCTTTCGCACGCTTTGCAACTGCCTTTCCGATTTCTCCAAGGCCAATAATTCCAATTGTTTTACCATGTACTTCGCGGCCTAAGAAAAATAATGGAGCCCATCCGTTAAATCCAGTTGTACGACATAGCGTATCACCTTCAGGAATTCTACGTGCAGCTGCTAAAAGAAGTGCAAATGTTAATTCTGCTGTCGCTTCAGTTGATACTTTCGGTGTATTCGTTACCGCAATCCCTTTTCCTCCGGCATACGAGTAATCAATATTATCGTAACCAGCACCGTAGTTTGCAACAATCTTCAAATTAGGTGCCGCATCAATCACTTCTTTTGTCACCTTTGTAGAAAGTAGGCTTAATAATGCATCTTTATCTTTTACACGCTCTGTTAATTCATCTAAAGAAATTAGCGCCTCTTTATCATACATTTCTACATCATGATCTTTTAATAAGTCTAATCCGATTGCTGGAATTTTCCCTGCTACTAATATTTTTGCCACTACTAACACCTCTTCTATAGAAAATAAGATATCTCTTATATTTCATTGTAAGAAATCCACATATAAAAACCAAGGAATTTGATTATAGTTTTGAAAATCGACACTTTTCCATGAAAAAAGAGGAGATGTAACTCTCCCCTCTTCTTACGCTTTTTCCTGCGATGCTTTTCCGAGCTTCACATCAATCGTTCCTTCTGCAACTGTATCGCTAATTTGCTCCTCAATAACTGACTGAGCAGTATTCGTTGTTTCAGAAGTATACGATTGTTGCTGTGCACCTTGTACATTTTGTTTATTTTGTTGTTTCGCCATTTCTTTCCCTCCTTTTTATTCTTTCTTATTTTGAACAAAAAGGAGGGTTTTCATCAAAAAATCGTAGTTCATTTTGAAATTGTTACTACTTCTTCCAGTAATCTCATCGTTCTTACTCTTTTCGTAAATGTAGCTAAGTGAGAAATATCATGATTACGTAATGTATTTATATTCTCTTCCACATATTTCCCTAAATCATTCGGATAATGAGCATCCGAGGAGAGAGTAATCGGAACACCATGCTTAGCTAATACTTGTAAATACAGCGGACTCGGGCACATTTCTCGCACAGGATAGCGATAGTACAATCCCGCATTTATTTCCGTTGCCGTATTTGTTTCTACTAATGTACGCGCAATTTCCTTATAATAAGAAAGTTGTTCATTCTCATCTAACCGATAATTAAATACTTTTATGTTATCAAGATGAGCTATAATATCAAATAACTCAGAGCGAACCGCACTCTCTACAGTTTTGAAAAACGTATCATATAAAGCACATAAGTCATGTTGCTCAAAATATTCTTTCGTGTCTGGATTATCAAATCCCCATCCATTTAAAAAATGAACAGAACCAATTACATAATCAAAGTCTCCTAATGCCAGTAAAGATTGTAATTCTTGTTCACCACCAATAAAATAATCCGCTTCAATTCCAAGTTTAAGCGTAACCCCTCTTTTACTCCATCGTTCTTTCGCTTCTTCAATTGCTTTTGTAAAATCATGTAGTGACGCTACCCTTACTTGGTCTAACCATTCCTTCTGCAAACGTCCAAGCTTAGAATCACTAATATCGACATATCTTTCATAGTATTCTTTCGCTTCATAAAAACGGTATAAATGATCGACGATACCAACTTCTTTTATACCTTTTCGCAAAGCTTCTTCTAAATATAAATCAATCCATTTCGTTGTAAATGGCCCTTCCTTCACACGTCTTTGCAGGCGTTCTTGTGTTTTCACAAGCCATTCCATAGAATGTTTTTCTTCTTTAAGTGGTTCATAATGTTGTAGTGCTTCATTTATTTTAGCTAGCCACCCTATTGAATATGGCCCTTCTTCTAAATGAATGTGATAATCCACCTTCATCTACATTTCCCCCTTATAAAGTATCTATTTCTCTTCTGTCCCCTACTTTCGAAAGCTTTCCATTTCTTTCTATCACTTCCTCCATGATATCTTCTAATGATATATTTTTTTCAGCTAATAAAACGAAGCAGTGATACAATACATCAACCATTTCTTTCACTAACTCTTCTTTGTCATTATTTTTAGATGCGATGATTACTTCAGAACATTCCTCACCAATTTTCTTTAAAATTTTATCTTCTCCTTTTGAAAACAAGTAATTTGTATATGATTCAGGAAGTGGATTTTCCTTTCGTTCTTCAATTGTTTCAAATAGTAATTTAAAGGCATTTCCCATATGTATCCCCCTATATAATTTTGTAGTGAAAACATGTTTTTTCTCCCGTATGACAAGCAGGTCCTACTTGCTTTACGACAACAACGATTGAATCTTGATCACAATCTAAATAAAGAGATTGCACATATTGGACATTTCCTGATGTTTCTCCTTTATTCCACAAAGATTGTCTCGAGCGGGAATAAAACCATGTTCTTTTCGTTTCTAGCGTCTTTTCATACGCTTCTTCATTCATATAAGCTAGCATTAAAACTTCTTTCGTATCCTCTTCGATGACAACTACCGGTATTAATCCTTTTGAAAAGTTAGGTTTCATAACCGCACCTCAACATTTGCATTTTTTAACTTTCTCTTTACGTCCTGCACTGTCGCCTCACCATAATGAAAGATCGATGCCGCTAGTGCTGCGTCGACTGTTGTCTTTTGAAAGACTTCTATAATGTGATCAGCATGACCACATCCACCTGACGCGATGACTGGTACGGAAACGCTTTTTGAAATTTCTTCCGTTAAACGAAGGTCATATCCATTTTTCGTTCCATCTGCATCCATACTCGTTAATAGAATTTCACCTGCCCCGAGCATAACGACGCGCTTCGCCCATTCGATAGCATCCATTCCCGTATCAACTCTCCCGCCGTTCACATATACATTCCACTTATCTTCTGCTACTTTTCTAGCATCAATTGCTACGACAATACATTGTGAGCCAAAGTGTTCTGCCCCTTCTTCGATTAGCTTTGGATTTCGCACTGCCGCTGAGTTGATTGATACTTTATCTGCTCCAGCTCTTAGTAATTTGTACATATCTTTCACACTTGAAATCCCTCCTCCAACTGTAAGAGGAATAAATACTTTTGAAGCTGTTTTTTCTACAACGTCTATAATCGTTTTTCGACCTTCATGCGTTGCCGTAATATCTAAAAATACAATTTCATCTGCTCCCGCATCATTATATAAGGCAGCTATTTCAACAGGATCACCGACGTCTTGTAATCCTATAAAATTTACACCCTTTACGACTCGCCCTTCTTTCACATCTAGACATGGAATAATGCGTTTTGCTAACATAACTTTGTTACCTGTAACACTTCTTCTAAATCAATCGTTTTCTCGTAAAGTGCCTTACCAATTATGACGCCGTATATATTCATATCATTTAATTTCTTCACATCTTGAATAGATGCCACTCCTCCAGAAGCAATGAGACGCAGACCTACGCTTTTTTGTAGTAACTCTAATTGCTCAAAATTCGGCCCTGCAAGTGTCCCGTCTTTCGAAATGTCCGTAAACACAATCGTTTGAACACCTACATTCTCCATTTGCTTCGCTAAATAAATATAAGAAATTTCAGACACATCGAGCCAGCCTCTCGTTGCTACGAAACCATTTTTCGCATCAATTCCAACAATGATTTTTTCTTTATATAGACGAACTGCTTCTTCTAAAAATGCCTTATCATAAAGAGCAGCTGTTCCTAAAATCACTTTATCTATCCCTACTGAAAATAACTTCTCTACCGCTACAAGTGATCGAATTCCTCCTCC
The DNA here is from genome assembly GCF_054771475.1 of Bacillus sp. MN7755. Lineage (NCBI taxonomy): Bacteria > Bacillati > Bacillota > Bacilli > Caryophanales > Bacillaceae > Bacillus > Bacillus sp. MN7755. The sequence goes on along the minus strand of NZ_BTRL01000008.1, from coordinate 429,723 downwards.
AACTTGTACAGGAATACGTACTGCCTTGCAAATTTTTTCAATGACGGACAAGTTTAACGACTCGCCAGCAATTGCACCATCTAAATCAACAATGTGTAGTGTTTTCGCTCCAAATTTTTCAAATATAATCGCTTGTGCAACCGGATCTTCATTCATTACTGTTTCTTTACTAAACTCTCCTTGATAAAGTCTAACGCATCGTCCCTCTTTTAAATCGATAGCTGGGAAGATTTCCATGATTCTACCACTCCTTTGAAATTTTTCAACATTTGCATTCCAATGTCACCACTTTTTTCAGGATGAAACTGTGCGCCATATATATTTCCTTTTGCTACAAAACCAGGTACTTTCACTCCATAATCACTTATTCCATACACAATTTCATTCGAACAATCTGCATAATAAGAGTGGACATAATATACGAAAGAACCGTCCTCTACTCCATTCCAAAGCTCTATTTCTCCCTCTTTCTTTAACTCATTCCATCCCATATGTGGAATTTTATAAGGAACTTTTAATTTCCGAATGATACCTGGTAATAAATTCAATCCGTTACAATCTTGTAGTTCCTCACTTTTTTCAAATAAAAGCTGCATTCCTAAGCAAATACCTAGAAGTGGTTTTCCTGAACTCCCAACTTCTTTTAACACACGCACTAAATCTTTTTCTTCCAATACATCCATCGCTTTTGGAAATGCACCTACTCCTGGTAAAATCACTCCATCACTTCTAAAAATCTCTTCTTTATCACTCGTTACGATGTACGCTGCTCCAATATATTTTAATGCTTGTTCTACACTACGAATATTTCCCATTCCATAATCTATAATGGCAATCAATTACAACATCCCTTTCGTTGAATTTACACCAGTAATGTTGGCATTTCTTTCGACCGCTTCTCTAAGCGCTCTACCAAATGCTTTAAATAACGCTTCAATTTTGTGATGTGTATTGCTTCCGTATAAAATGCGAGCATGTAATGTAATATTGGCAGCATGAGCGACTGCTCTAAAAAATTCTTCTGTTAGTTCTGTATCAAAATCCCCTAGCTTCGGATTCGTTAATTCTCCTTGAAATACAATATATGAGCGCCCGCTAATATCAATTGCGACAAAACCTAAAGATTCATCCATCGGTACATATGCTGAGCCGTACCTGTTAATCCCCTCTTTATTTTGCAACGCTTCTTTCAAACAATTTCCGAGTACAATTCCAACATCTTCAACTGTATGATGTGCATCAACGAATACATCACCTTCCGCTTCCACTTGCAAACCAAATCTTCCATGCCTTGCAAATAAAGTTAGCATATGATCAAAAAATCCAACTCCCGTTTGTACAGAAACGTTCTTGCCTTCATCAAGTTGCAAACTTAATTTTATTTTTGTCTCTGTCGTCTCACGTATTTGACTGGACTCACGCATTATTCTTCCTCCTCAAATCTTATTTGAATTGCTCTCGCATGCGCATGTAACCCTTCTTTATTGGCAAGTTCTACAATATGATGTTGTACATCTCTTAACGCTTCCTCCGTATAAGATAGAAAGCTTGATTTTTTCAAGAAATCATCAACTGATAATGGTGAGAAAAACCTTGCCGTTCCACTTGTCGGTAATACGTGATTCGGTCCCGCTAAATAATCACCGAGTGGTTCCGGGGCATATGGTCCAAGAAAGATAGATCCTGCATGTTTCACATAGGCTAGAGCATTTATCGGTTCTTTTATATGTAACTCTAAATGTTCCGGGGCAATTTCATTCGATAACTTTAGTGCCTCATCTAAAGAAGGAACGATAAAAATAGCTCCATTTCTATTTATCGATTCACGGGCGATTTCACTTCTTGGTAATGTTTCTAACTGTCTTTCTATCTCTTTTTCTACTTCTTTTGCTAACTCTATATTCGTTGTAATACAGATTGCTGTTGCTCTCTCGTCATGTTCTGCTTGTGATAATAAATCAGCAGCAATATATTTTGCATTGCCGGTTTCATCAGCGATAACTACAATTTCTGAGGGTCCAGCAATCATATCAATATTTACTATTCCGTATACTTCTCGTTTCGCCAGAGCGACGTACAAATTTCCCGGTCCAACTATTTTATCCACTTTCGGAATCGATTCCGTCCCGTATGCTAAAGCAGCAATTGCTTGCGCACCACCTATCGTATAAATTTCATCAACTCCTGCAAGGCTTGCAGCAACTAAAACATGTGGATCAATTCCTCCATCTCTCGGGGGTGTTACCATTACAATCTTTTTCACACCAGCTAGTTTTGCTGGCAATACATTCATTAATACTGACGAAGGATACGAAGCAGTTCCGCCCGGCACATATACCCCTACATTTTCTAACGGCCGAATGATTTGTCCTCTAATGATGCCTTTACTCGCGCAATCGAATATGGATTGCCTTTTTTGCTTTTCATGATATGAAATAATGTTTTTCTTCGCCTCTTGCAACGCTTCTAAAAATGAATTCTCTACAAACATACTCGCTTGTTTTATTTCTTCTTCACTTACACGAAACTCTTTAATCTTTACACCATCAAATTTTTTTGTATAAAAAGATAGGGCCTCATCCTTACTTCCCCTTACATTTTGAACGATTTCGCTTACACTTCTTTGAACAGTTTCTTCTATTATATTAGCGTTTTCTCGTAGCAATTTTATTTTCGATAACGCCTTTTGAAAATCTTCACAAACTATCTCCATTACAAGTCCCCCTATTTTTCTGACAAAATTTCTCGCTCCATTACATTTATAATACTGAATATTTCGTCTTTTTTAGTTTTTAATGCTGCCTTATTTACAATCATTCGAGCAGATATAGAATACATTTCCTCAAATACAATGAGTCCATTTTCTTGTAATGTTTTTCCCGTTTCAACAATATCAACAATCGCATCTGCCAATCCAAGAATAGGAGCGATTTCTACAGAACCTTCTATTTTTATAATTTCTACATCCTCCCCTTTATCATGAAAATAGTTAGAAGTAATATGTGGATATTTCGTCGCAATACGTTTCTTCCAGTAGCTCTTTGGGTTATAAGTAGGAATAGAAGCAACACAAAACTTACACACGCCTACTCCTAAATCCAACATTTCATAAATATCTTTCTCGTTTTCCATTAAAATATCTTTTCCAACGACCCCAATATCAGCTACTCCATGTTCTACATAAGTAGCAACATCTACTGCTTTCACTAAAATAAATGAGATATCTGTATTTTTACTTTGAAAGACAAGCTTTCGTCCTTTATTTTTGAGCTCTGAACAATCAATTCCAATCTGCTCAAAGAGTGGAATCACATGTTTTTCTAATCTTCCTTTCGTTAACGCAATTTGAATGTTACGCATGAAGTTTCTCCTTCCTTCTGGACTACCCATTTCTCTTTCCATACATATTCCACTAGTGATTCGTTCTTTGCCTCAACGACCGTTACTATTTGATTTTTTCTTGCAAATTGAAAGGTGTCGTTTACATTAGAAAATAAAGATAGCTCTACTTTTTTCCCGTCCTTTTGAAGTAAAATTCGTAATCTTTCCGCTTCTGCTAATCTATTTAACTCATAATGAATAATAATATCTATTCTCTTTCTTTCATATGGTTTTTGCTGCTCTTGCAGCGCCTTCACAATTTGATTTACTTGCACCGCGAGTCCAACAGCCGGCTGCATTTCCCCAAAATTCCCAATTAACTCATCATATCTTCCGCCACTAACAATTTCTTCTCCAATTTCATATATATACCCTTTGAAAATAACACCTGTATAATAATCCAAATGTTGAATCATACCTAAATCGATTGATATGTAAGATCCATAGCCTAGTTTTTCAATTGCTTCATATATTTCTTTCACTCTTGCAATAGCCATTTTCATTTCATTACTTGAGGCGAGTTTTTCTGCTTCCTCAATCACTTCTAAATTCCCAAATAGCCTTGGTAATTTCTCAAGTAATCTTACGGTTTCATCACATCGATCTAATTTCTTTTCTCTAATAAAATTTGATAGAGCAGCATAATTTTTACTTTCTATATACGTTCTAAGTACTTTCTCTTCTTCTTCATGAATGGAGAGCTTTTTTACAATACATTTATATAACTGCACTTGCCCAATCTCTATGGTAAAAGATTTCACCTTCACCTTTTGAAGTGATTGAATGACGCTTATGACACATTCAATTTCAGCTCTTACATTATCAATCCCGATAATTTCAATACCACTTTGCACAATTTCATTATATTTTCCGGTAAGGGACTCATTCGCCCGAAATACATTCCCACTATACGTCAGTTTAAGCGGCGTATCCCACCTCTGCGTTCCCATCACTCTCGCTAAAGGAATTGTCATATCTGGACGCAAGACGATAATCCGCCCCTTTTCATCAAAAAATTTATACATTTTTTCTTCATCTATTGGCCTGCTTTGAAAGGCAAAAACATCATAAAATTCAATTGTAGGTGTCCTTATTTCCTCATAACCTCTCTCTAAAAAAGTACGTCTTAATTTTTGCTCCACTTCTTCAATTAACGTACATTCTTCGAATAAATAATCTCTCGTTCCATTTGGGTTTGCTCGTTTCCATTTTGTCATCTAAACTCTCACACCTTTCCCTTTCTAATGTATGCCTATTTCATTCACCTAAACCGAAAATAAAAAGAGCCTTGTAGACAAAATACCTACAAGGCTCTTTAGTAGAGTGTAGGTACAACGGGAATAACCCTTGTGCCTACACGTTTTCACGCTAGGTTCAAGGGCTTTATGTATGATGATGTAGTTGTGTAAGCATTTTAATAGGTTGCACGATATTCATAATACTTACTCCCTTTCTCCTCTAATTTTTACATAGTATATAATACTTAATTCTGAATGTAAATACATTTTGAACATTCCGTTATTTCTTAATATAAAGCTACTTTCCTTTCATACTCTACAATTCCCTGTTCATATTGCATTGTAATACTAATTTCATCTAAACCATTTAATAATTTCTCTTTCCACATTTTCTCGATTGTAAAATGGAACACGTGCGTACTCGTTGTAATGACTTCATTCTCTAAATCTACTTCGATTCGTTCTCTCGCATCCGTTTTGGCAAGTTTTTCTCGCATTTCTTTATCCATTACAATTGGCAACATACCATTTTTCATACAATTCATATAAAAAATATCCGCAAACCCTCCGGCGATAATAACGCGGAAACCATAATCAGCAAGCGCCCACGGAGCATGTTCTCTTGAAGAACCGCAACCAAAATTATCACCTGTAATTAATATACTTGCCCCTTTTCTATCTTGTGCATTAAGTGGAAAATTAGGGTTTTCATGGCGGTTATTATCATAACGCCATTCATCGAATAAATACTTTCCAAATCCCGTCCTTTCAATTCTCTTTAAGTATTGCTTCGGTATAATTTGATCAGTATCAATGTTATCATTCATCAGTACTGCGGCAGTACCTTTATGAATACGAAATGGCTCCATCATAACTCTCCTTTCTAGTATCAACAAAATGACCATATAACGCAGCTGCTGCCGCCATTGCTGGGCTAACTAAATGTGTTCGTGCTCCTTTTCCTTGTCTTCCTTCAAAATTACGATTTGAAGTTGAAGCACAATGTTCTCCTTCAGGTACTTGATCTGGATTCATTCCAAGACACATTGAACATCCAGGTTCTCTCCATTCAAATCCAGCTTCTTCAAATATGTGATGTAGTCCTTTTTGCATCGCAGCTTCTCTTACTCTTTTTGATCCAGGTACAACGAGTGCTCGCACACCTTCTTTTACCTTTCTCCCTTTCACAACAGATGCAGCGATTTCTAAATCAGAAAGCCTGGAATTTGTACAAGATCCAATGAAGACATGCTGAACTGGAATGTCATACGTACTTTGTCCTGGGCTTAATCCCATATAAGAAAATGCTCTTTCTTCATTTACATCATGCTTTTCTGGCAATTTCTCATCAATACGAACACCCATACTCGGATTTGTTCCCCATGTAACGTACGGTGCTAAATCCGTAACATCTATCGAAATATGTAAATCATAAATCGCATCTGAATCTGTATAAAGTTCAGACCATTTCCCCTCGAAAGTTTCATAGTCTCTCGGTGCATATTTACGTCCTTTTACATAAGCAAATGTTTTTTCATCTGGCGCGATAATACCCGCTTTTGCTCCTCCTTCAATTGCCATATTACAAAGTGTCATTCTCTCTTCCATCTCCATTGCTTGAATCGTCTCTCCGTAAAATTCCATTACGTATCCAGTTCCAACTGCTACACCGTACTTTGAAAGGAGATGTAAAATAATATCTTTTGCGTAAACGCCTTTCTGTAATTTTCCGTTTAACTCAATGCCCATCGCTTTCGGCTTTCGTTGCCACAGCGTTTGCGTTGCCAATACATGTTCCACTTCACTCGTACCAATGCCAAATGCTAGCGCGCCAAACGCACCGTGCGTTGCTGTATGACTATCACCACAAACAATTGTTTTTCCTGGCTGCGTGAGCCCTAGTTCTGGTCCGATAACATGAACGATCCCTTGCTCTTCATCTCCAATATCCGCTAATGGCACCTGAAATTGTTTACAATTTTCCCGAAGTGTATCTAGTTGCTGCTTCGCAATGCGATCGGTAATATTCCAAACATCTTTCGTTGGAATATTATGATCCATCGTTGCGAATGTTAGATCTGGTCTGCGGACCGTTCGATTTGTAAGCCGCAAGCCTTCAAAGGCTTGCGGTGACGTTACTTCATGAACAAGATGCAGATCGATATATAATAAATCTAATCCATTTTCATTTGTCGTAACTACGTGTCTTTCCCAAAGCTTATCTAGCAACCTTTTCCCCATTATCTTCCTCTCCCTACTAGCGCTTGCTCTTCCATTTCTTGCATAACTGCCTTCGTAAAAGAAGTTGTCGTTTCAGTCCCCCCGATATCTGCTGTACATTTTCCTAATTTAAGGACTGCTGAAATTGCCTCTTCAATTGCACACCCTTCTCTCGTTAATCCGAACGATTGCCCAAGCATCATTGCAACAGAGCGCAGCATTGCAATTGGATTCGCCTTATTTTTCCCAGCAATATCCGGTGCTGATCCGTGAATAGGCTCGTATAGCGAAGGGCCCTTTTCCGCGTGACTAGCTGATGGCAGCATTCCTAATGATCCAGCTAATACTGAAGCCTCGTCACTCAAAATATCCCCAAATAAATTTTCCGTTACAATTACATCAAACCGTCCGGGATTCCGAATTAATTCCATAGCTGCGGCATCCACTAAAATATGTTCTAATTCAACACCTGGATATCGAAGTGCTACCTCTTCTGTTACAGTTCTCCATAGTTTACTAGACTCTAAAACATTAGCCTTATCAATAGATGTTACTTTTTTCTTCCGCTTACTCGCTAATTGAAAAGCATAAGAAACGATACGTTCAATTTCATGACGATGATACGTAAGTGTATCTGTTGCTACTTCGTCCGTTCGTTCTTTCGGATAAGAAAAATAAATCCCACCTGTTAATTCACGAACGACAACGAAATCAATTTCATCAGCCTTTTTTAATGGCGATAAATGTGCCGTTGCGCTTTCTACCGTGACAGGGCGAACATTTGCAAATACTCCAAGTCCTTTTCTTAAAGCTAATAATCCTTTCTCTGGCCTTTCTTTCACACGATCCCACCTTGGTCCACCAACTGCTCCTAGTAAAACCGCATCACTCGCTAAACAGGCGGCAAGTGTTCGTTGTGGTAATGGTTGCCCATTTAAATCAATAGCCACACCACCAAAGTACTCATCTTGCAAATGAAAATGATGCCCATATAGCCTCTCTACCATATGCAATACTTCCTTTGCACTCTCCATAATTTCCGGGCCGACACCATCACCAGCTAAACAAACGATACGTTTTTCCATTTTTAACACTCCTTTTAACAGAATTTTCATAACCTTAATTTGATAGGTGAGGAAAGCTTCTCTCACCTATCAAACATTTATTTCACAAGCGCTATAAGAGATTTTAATTTCCCTGCTGCATGGACATATGCTCTTGCCGACGCTTCTAATACGTCTTGTGCAACACCAAAACCTGATACTTGATGCGTTCCTTCTTTTAATTCAACATGAACATGAGCAAGTGCATCTTGACCTTGTGTAATAGATTGTATGCGATAATCTGCCAATTCACATTCTAATCCTAAAATTCTTTGAATCGCATTGTATATCGCTTCAATACTACCAGAACCAGTGGCTGCATCTTCATATACATTTCCTTCCTCATCTTTTAGTACAACTGTCGCGCATTGTGTACTATTTGATACGAAATGTACTTGCAATTGCGTAATGTTATATTGTTGTGCTGCAAATGCTGCTTCACCAAGCATAAGCGCGCGTAGATCTTCTTCAGTAATTTCCTTTTTACGATCAGCCAATTTTTTAAATGCTTCAAATACCGCATCACGCTCTTCGTTTGTAAATTCATAGCCAAGCTCTTTCATTTTTTCCGTAAACGCGTGACGTCCAGAATGTTTCCCAAGTACAAATAGATTTTGAGATTCGCCTATTAGCGCTGGTTCAATAATTTCATATGTTGTCACTTCTTTTAAAACACCATCTTGATGAATGCCTGACTCGTGAGCAAATGCATTTGCTCCTACAATCGCTTTATTTTTCGGTACTATCATACCTGTTAAACGACTTACTAACGTACTTGTCGATTTAATCTCTTGTAGTGTCATAGAAGACTCCGCTTTATAGAAATCTCTTCGAATATGAAGTGCAACCGCAACCTCTTCTAACGCCGCATTCCCTGCCCTTTCTCCAATTCCATTAATTGTTCCTTCTACTTGCAGTGCTCCGCCTTCAACCGCAGCTAAGGAATTTGCTACTGCCATCCCAAGATCATCGTGACAATGACAAGAGAAAATCGCTTTTTCATATGAAGGAACGGATTCTTGTAAGTATTTAAATAAGGAATAGTATTCTTCTGGGTTCGTATAACCTACTGTGTCTGGAATATTGATTACATTCGCTCCTGCACGAATCGCAACTTCTACTGCTTCAGCTAAAAAATCTCTTGATGTTCTTGTCGCATCTTCTGCAGAAAATTGCACTGTCGGAAATAAAGATCTTCCAAGCGTAACCGAGCGATAAATACTATCTAACACATCTTCTTTTGACATACAAAGTTTATATTTCATATGAATATCACTCGTAGCTAAAAATACATGTAAACGAGGAGATACAGCTCCTTTCACAGCTTCATATGCTCTTCGAATATCACTTTCCTTCGCTCTAGCTAAACTCATAACTGTAGCATTTTGAATGGTATTTGCGATGCGCTTTACCGATTGAAAATCCCCTTCGGAAGCTGCTGCAAAGCCAGCTTCCATGACATTAATCCCTAGTCTCTCTAATTGCCTTGCAATTTGCAATTTCTCTTGTTCATTTAAATTCACTCCTGGTGATTGTTCGCCATCACGTAGCGTCGTATCCATGAACAAAATCTGCTTCATATTATTTCATCCCTACCTTTACTCGCGGCTGTACGAAAGGCATCATTTCACGTAATTTACGTCCAACTACTTCAATTTCATGTTCATTTTCTTTCTCATTTGTCGCATGGAAATTTGGTCTTCCTGCTTTATGCTCCGCAATCCAGCCTCTTGCAAATGTACCATCTTGAATTTCTGCTAGCACTGCACCCATCGCTTTCTTCGTATCCTCAGTTACAACGCGTGGCCCTGATACGAAGTCGCCCCACTGCGCTGTATCTGAAACTGAATATCTCATATTTTCTAGTCCACCTTCATACATAAGGTCAACGATTAGTTTTAGTTCATGTAAACATTCAAAATATGCAAGTTCAGGTTGATAACCCGCATCGACTAACGTCTCAAAGCCAGCTTTTACTAACGCAGTTACTCCGCCGCAAAGCACTGCTTGCTCTCCAAATAAATCTGTTTCTGTTTCTTCTTTAAATGTCGTTTCCAGTACACCAGCTCTCGTTGCTCCAATTCCATCGGCATAAGAAAGTGCCTTTTCAGTCGCAACTCCTGTTGCATCTTGGTATACTGCAAATAATGCAGGAACAGCTCCACCTTCAGCAAATGTACGGCGCACAAGATGTCCTGGACCTTTTGGTGCTACTAGAAATACATCTACATTCGCTGGTGGTTTCACTTGATCAAAGTGAACATTAAATCCGTGTGCAAAAACGAGAGAATTTCCTGCCTTTAAATTTGGCGCAATTTCCGCTTCATATACTTCTGGTTGCAGTTCATCCGGTAGCAAAATCATTACTACATCAGCTTTTCCGGCTGCTTCCGCTACTGTATATACAGAAAATCCATCTTCTTTCGCTTTATCCCAAGACTTCCCTTTTCTTAAACCTACTACAACATCAAATCCATTATCACGTAAATTTTGTGCATGCGCATGACCTTGCGAGCCGTATCCGATGATTGCTACTTTCTTTTCTTTTAATACATTTACCGTTACATCTTTCTCATAATAAACTTTCGCCATTTTCATTTCCCCCTATATTTAAATGATTATTGAATTAACATAACTTGCTTATCTTGCTTTTTCATACTACGCGTAAAGGCCGTTACACCTGTTCTTGCAATTTCTTTCAAACCGTATGGACGAAGTAATTCAATTAACGCTTCTACTTTCTCCTGCGTACCTGTTACTTGCACCACTATGGAATCCTTCCCAACATCTATTACAGCGGCTCGAAACGGTTCAATTAAACTATATAATTCTGCTCTTGCTACTGAAGTTGCTACTTTAATAAGTGCAAGTTCTCTTGCGATCATCGCTTCTTCTGTAATATCTGATACTTTCAGAACATCAATTTGCTTATGAAGTTGTTTAATTAACTGCTCCACTTGCTGTTCATTTTCAACATGTACAACAATCGTCATCCGCGATATGTCCGATGATTCCGTATGACCTACTGAAATACTTTCAATATTAAAATGTCTTCGTGTCATAACACCTGTAATTCGGTTTAACACACCACTTTGATTTCGAACTGTTGCTGTAACAATTCTCTTCACCTTTTTTCCACTCCCTCCATTTGGTGAACACCTTTCCCTGGCGCAACCATCGGCATTACCTTTTCTGATTGAAGTACACGGCAATCAATTACGACTGGCTCTTGTAATTCAATCGCATGCTGTATTTGCTTCTTTGCAAGAAGTGGATCGTCTATGCGAATTCCTTTTATGCCATACGCATTCGCAAGAGCGACGAAATCTGGTTGGCACGGTAGTAAAGAATGCGAATATCTTTGATTATAAAATTCATCTTGCCACTGTCTTACCATTCCTAGCGCTTCATTATTTAAAATTAATACTTTAACGGGTAAAGAATGTTCTTTTAAGACACTTAATTCTTGCAGAGTCATTTGAAATCCGGCGTCACCGACAATTGCAATAACTAGTTCATCAGGCTTTGCAATTTGCGCACCAATTGCGGCTGGAAATCCGAATCCCATCGTTCCTAGTCCTCCTGAAGTTACCCATTTATCTGGAGTTTTGAGCGGATAATATTGTGCTGCCCACATTTGATGTTGCCCAACATCTGTTGTTACAATGGCTTCTCCTTTCGTAATTTCATATAACATGTCAATTGCGTATTGCGGCTTAATGCTCTCCGAATTTCGTTTATAAGATAGTGGATACTTTTCTTTTCTACTCTTTAATAAAGAGAGCCATTCATGATGATTTTCTTTCTTCCCTTCTGATTGAAGTAATACTTCCAATGCTCGCTTAGCACTTGCAACAATAGGGATTTCAGTCGGAACATTTTTTCCGATTTCTGCTGGATCAATATCGATATGCGCAACAGTCGCCTCTTTAGCAAAATAAGATAAATTTCCAGTAAGACGATCATCGAACCTCGCACCTATATTAATGAGTAAGTCGCATTCGTATAACGCCATATTAGCTGTGTAAGAACCATGCATTCCTCCCATCCCTAGAAAAAGTTCATCATCTGGCGGAAACCCACCAAGACCAAGTAATGTATGCACAACAGGAATTTCATATTTACGAGCAAAACTTGTTAATTCTTTCGATGCTTTCGCATGCAATACACCTGCTCCAGCTAAAATTAACGGCTTGTTTGCAGCCCTAATTGCTTGTAATAGTTTGTTTATTTGGAGTAGATTCGGTTCATAATTTGGGTTGTATCCTGGTAAATCCATTTGTACGTCACTACATCGTTCTCCTTGCTCTACTACCATATCTTTCGGAAGGTCAATAACGACTGGGCCTGGTCTTCCTGTTCTAGCAATATGAAATGCTTCTTTAATAATTCGAGGTAAATCTGAAGCCTTTCGCACTTGATAGTTATGTTTTGTCACCGGCATCGTAAGCCCCATAATATCCGCTTCTTGAAAAGCATCACTTCCAATTAATGTTGTTGCTACTTGCCCTGTAAATACTACAAGTGGTAATGAATCAATCATCGCATCTGCTAGACCTGTAATCACATTTGTAGCACCTGGTCCACTCGTTGCAATTACAACCCCTGGATTGCCAGTAATTCTGGCATACCCTTCAGCAGCGTGAATAGCACCTTGTTCATGCCTTGTTAAAATATGCGGAATTTCACAGTGATAGAGTGCATCATAAAGAGGTAAAACAGCACCACCAGGATAACCGAAAATCACTTCTACTCCTTCCTTTTCTAGCGCTTCTAACAATAGCTGTGCACCAGTTGCCAGTTTCTCTTCCGTTTTTGAAGACATTGTTCTTATAAACCCCCTTTTTAAAACTTTTATCAATAAAAAAAATCCTACGTCCACACTCCAGCTATGTGCTGAAGGGACGAAAGATTTCGCGGTACCACCCTTCTTTGCAAGAATACTCTTGCCTCAGTGACCCATAAATGAGTCTAGCTAATAACGGAGCTACCGTCTAAGCCTAGACAAATGCTTTAGCTTAGCACTCAAGGGCGATGTTCGTCGACGTGAACCATCGGTTTTCAGCAACCACCGACTCTCTGTGAGGCTTCACAATCAACTACTCCTCCCTCTCAACGCTTTCTTATGTTATAAAAAGTTGTTATCCAACTTTATTTTCTTCGTAGATCTTCTCTCCATCTTCTATAACTAACTTTCGGAATTCTTCTAATAAACGATTCGTATGTGGACCTGTTTGCCCTAAACCAATCGTTCTACCATCTACTGTCGTAACAGCAATTACTTCCGCAGCCGTTCCTGTTAAAAATACTTCATCGGCTACATATACATCATGTCTTGTAAATAACTCTTCTCTAACGTCATATCCAAGTTTTTCACCGATTTCTAAAATAGCGTTTCGTGTAATACCTTCTAACGCTCCAGCAGAACTTGGTGGTGTAATTAATTTATTTCCTTTTACAATAAATACATTATCTCCTGAGCCTTCAGCTACGTATCCTTGATCATTTAACATAAGCGCTTCTTGTACTCCAGCCAATTTCGCTTCGATGCGAACTAAAATATTGTTTAAGTAATTTAAAGATTTTACTTGAGGCGACAATACATCTGGACGGTTTCGGCGCGTTGCAACTGTTACAACCGGAATCCCTTTTTCATAATATTCTTGCGGGAATAAAGATAGTTGCTCTGCAATTACTACTACATTCGGTTTCTTACAAGAATCAGGATCTAACCCAAGATTTCCTGCTCCTCTCGATACAACTAGGCGAATGTATCCATTAGATAATTTATTTTGTCGAATCGTCTCAACAACAATATTCGTTACTTCATCTAAAGAATATGGAATTTCTAACATGATGGATTTTGCTGATTCATATAACCGGACAAGATGCTCTCTCAAACGGAAAACATTACCGCTATAGACTCTAATTCCTTCAAATACTCCATCTCCATATAAATAACCATGATCATATACTGATACTTTTGCCTCGTCTTTTGGAACAAATTCTCCATTTAAGAAAATCCATTGCTCGTTCACTGGAAAGCGCCTCCTATGTTCTATGAATTTTTTATTGTTTCCTAGTTTACTCTCCTTTCTAAATAAATCAAGTGAATTTTTAGAAAATTTATAATTTTTATTCGTACGTACATCTTTAATTATATTGATTTAACAACATTGTTAACGTTTACAAAAAGTCAAAAAATTTTTTTCGCCAATTTCCACTAAAAAAAATATTTGTTTAAAAGAAGGATTTTCTTCAATTGATACGAATCTATTGTATTCAATAAACGGACGTCCGTTTTTACAAATTCGGGAATATACAACGACTTTTGCTGAAAAAGGGGGAAAATAATAAAAATAACGCTGTCTAAAAATAACATTCATATTTTTCATTTCGGAATCATAATCCTATTTTTAAAAAACAATTTGTCAAAATGAAGGAGGAAATCAATATGGCGTGTGTACAAATTAAAGGAACGAGACAAGAGGTAGTAGAAATGCTTCAACTATTTGATCTAATGGATACGAAAGGTTTTTGTAAATTCGATAATTATGTAGAGGTAGAACCAAATAATAAAGAACATAACAATTTTATTGCTTCAATCGACATCCATTCAAATACTTCTTCCGCCCAAGATACTTTAAACGATCAATTCGTAAGCCAAATGCTTACTGGTGTATATAACGACTAAATAAAGTGATACTTTAATCAGACTACCCGTAAATAACAGATAAATATATGCTTCCTACCGTCTTTGCATAAATATATGCGATGTACTTGAGCATACTAGCAACTAGATGGTAGGAGGTGAGAATTATGGCTAGAATCGGCGTTGAAAACTCATTAACAGATGTTCAGCACGCTCTTAAGCAACAGGGACATGAAATTGTTACCCTTAATTCAGAACAGGATGCACAAGGTTGCGATTGTTGTGTTGTAACTGGACAAGATTCCAATATGATGGGGATCGCAGATGCATCAATTAAGGGATCGGTAATTACAGCTCACGGTTTAACAACGGATGAAATTTGTCAGCAAGTTGCGAGCCGCACTTAAATTTATTATAAAAATAGAAAGAGGACTCCTTTTAAAAAGGAGTCCTCTTTTTTATATTCACCTAACGGGAAAGTAACATATACTGGATGAAAGCCCTACCTCTCTCTCATCATTACGGTTCCACTGACCGCTCCTTGATTCACTAGTATACCTATAAAGCCTACAATTATAATTTATAGGGTTTGTTCACAAAAGTTGTTGGTAAGACTACCCGATCTTTCGCAAACTTTTCGTATTATATTCATAAGATTTATTTACTTTACACTAGCTGTAACCGAGACACGAATTAAAATTATAACACCAATATCATAACTTGTCAACATTTTTTACAAATTTAAAACAGACAGTAACGGTTTGTCTGTTTTAGAATGGAGCTTTTTCTTTTATTACATATACAACAAAGCCGCTTACTAACATACATAAGCCAACTACTAAGTTTTTGATATTAATCATAAATTCCTCTCCCTTATTCCACACATCATATATATTTACAGTTCAATTATTCCGATCATCATAAAGCACACTTTTTCTAATATATCATAATTCCTAAAAAATGCAAGTTCACTTTTGACGATTATTTACAAATTTATCTACAGTGCTTGGTACAGTATTTAAAGCCTTCTCAATTAAATGCGTACTACTATTGAGGTGCAATACTTGCACACCGTTAGAACCAACTACTAAAAAGGCAACTGGGCTAATAGAAACCCCAGCCCCGCTTCCGCCTCCAAACGGATGAGCTTGCTTGTTCTCTTTATGCTGTCCTTGTCCGTTATTATGTTTTTCGGAAATAAAATTACCTTTAAAGTCACTTCCACCGGCACCAAAACCAAAAGCCACTTGAGATACTGTTAATACTACATTTCCATCAGCTGTTGAAACTGGACTTCCAACAATCGTATTTACATCTACCATCTCTTTTAAATTTGTCATTGCTGTTTTCATTAAATTTTCAATTGGATGTTCCATTATGTATTGCACCCTTTCCTCATTATTCCTTTTTATACTTTCCAAAATAGAGGAAGTCATACTAACTTTTCCTATTTCAAAAAAACAATTTCCTCCTACTAGATGGATATTACTCCCTGTACATACTCGGATAAAGTGAAACTTTAATCAGTGGGGGTTTTCTTCATCCCCCACTGATTATTAGCCCTCACCAATCGGACTTTTATGGGCAGTTGATCCCCCACCTAACTTCTTTGCTTTCGCTGAATTTTGAGGTGGGGGTCTTACTGCCCATTAAAGCGGGATAAAAAAGATAAAGAGATACATACTACTATTGAACCTTGTTATGAAAGGAGTCATGACTTTGACTGAGAAATTTGATGAGTATAAAAAAAGAGATAGAATAGATAGTGACTATAAAGAAGAATATGCAGCTGAGGTTGCACCACAGCGCATTGATTATGATTACGATGAAAAAGATAATAAAGATGATGTAAGATCGTCTGCCGCTGGATCAACTGCTGGCTTTATCGCTCTTGCCTTATCTATCTTATCACTATTTACCTTCCCAACATTATTTGGTCTTGTTTCTGTATTACTAGGGATTTACGCTTATAATCGCGGAGCTACTGTAACTGGTGGTATCGCTGCGATTGTCGGCGGAATTGCAGCACTCATTGCAATTTTATTCCGAGTAGCGCTTATCGGTTTATTGTTCTCCCTTTTTTAAAAAGAAAAAGGTATCTCGCTTATGCGGGATACCTTATCCTGTAAATACATCTTCTGATGGATATTTTATTTTTTGTTTTGCTGGTCGTGCTAAAGAAAAGACAAGTGTTAACGGTCCGATTAATCCACAAAACATAACAAACATAATAATACATTTTCCAAACGCTGATAACTTGGCAGTAATCCCCATCGTTAAACCTACTGTACCAAACGCTGAGATTGTTTCAAATAGTAACTGAATAAAACTGAAGTTTTCTGTAAGCATTAATACAAATACTGCTGCAAAAATGAGGATTTGACTGGCAACAGCAATTGCTAAAGCTCTCGTTACTGTCGATATTTTAATTGTGCGCTGAAATAAAACGATTTCCTCTTTCTTTCTAAAGAAAGAAAGGACAGATGTAACTAAAATAACAAACGTTGTTAATTTAATCCCTCCACCCGTTGATACACTTCCTGCACCAATAAACATTAAAACCATTGTAAATAATATAGATGACTCTTCCATACCCCCGTAGTCAACTGTATTAAATCCAGCAGTACGAGGAGTAATACCTTGGAAGAAAGAAGCCCATAATTTTTCATTTAAAGATAAATTCCCTAACGTTTTCACATTATTATATTCCAATACAAAAATCACAATCATCGCTATAACATTTAGCGCTACTGTTCCAACAATCATTATTTTTGAATGAAGTGATAGTTTTCGAAAACTACGGCTATACCATATATCAATTAATACAGTGAAACCGAGACCACCTATTACGATTAAAGAGCAAATCCCAATATTAATAATAGGATCTCCTACATACCTTGTTAAATTATCCGGCCATAGAGCAAATCCAGCATTATTATAAGATGCAATAACGTGAAAAATACTATAGTGTATACCTTTTCCAAAGCCAAACTCTGGAATAAAGCGAAACGATAAAAAGATAACTCCAATAAACTCAATACAAATTGAAAATATAAAGACACGTTTTACTAATTTTACGAGACCACCTATATTTGTCTGATTAAATGCCTCTCCAATTAATAAGCGATGGCGTAAACCAATTTTTTTACCTAATACCCAAACAATTAAAATGGCAATCGTCATAAGACCTAGACCACCTGTTTGAATTAAAAACATAATAACAATTTCGCCAAACATCGTAAACGTACTGGCAGTATCTACTACTCCCAAACCCGTTACAGTTGCTGCTGACGTTGCCGTAAAGAAAGCATCTACCCAACTAATATGTACTTTCGTTGCGAATGGTAACTTTAATAACAAACCGCCCACCACAATTAAGCAGAAAAAACCTAATGCTAATATTTGTGGTGGGTTTAATCGTATAAAACGATTATACAGCCCTTGTCTTTTTGTTACTTCCATATCACTAACTCCCTTAATAAAGTGCAGCTTTTCCTTCATAAATAAAGGCTTTTAAGAGCCTTCAAATAGTCGGATAAACCTCATATTCTTACAATATAGTTGAGCATAATCCTTTTTTTCATAGATTACAACTTTTATTTATACTCGAATTTCACTTCATTTTATGACAAGACACTTTCTATTATATTTCTTCTTATTCTACAAATCTCGCAACAATCATTTTGTATGTATCATTTCTTAACTCCTCATATCTTTCACTCTATGTTCACATCAGGGTCACATCTACCTTTTATAGTATACGTATCGAAGTTGTTCCTCCCTAATTTATAAGACATTCCCCCGTGTCTTGAACAACTTCCATCCCTAATTAAATTGACATAAATTGTCCCCTTCCTTAGGCCATCTCATATGTGATGGTCTTATTTTTTGTCTATTCTACTACCTTCTATTTAAAACTTCCTCTCTCTTTCACTCTATGTTCACACCACGGTCACACTTACCTTTTATAGTATATGTATCGAAGCTATTCCTCCCTAATTTACAAGACATTCCCCAGTGTCTTTGAGTAGCTTCCATCCCTAATTAAATTGACATAAATTGTCCCCTTCCTTAGGCCATCATATGTGATGGTCTTATTTTTTTGTTTACTCTATCTTCTATTTAAAACTCCCTCTCTCTTTCACTCTATGTTCACACCACGGTCACACTTACCTTTTATAGTATATGTATCGAAGCTATTCCTCCCTAATTTACAAGACATTCCCCAGTGTCTTTGAGTAGCTTCCATCCCTAATTAAATTGACATAAATTGTCCCCTTCCCTAGGCCATCCAATGTGATGGCCTATTTTGTTTTTCAAATACAAAATTTAACTCCTTCTACATTAAAATAGATATTTTTATACGAAATATTCAGAAAATATTGTCAAAATAGGTATTTTTTCGGTACAATTAATGTAGAAAGCTATTTTACAAAAAATAAGGGGGGATTTTATTGAAACAAACAAAAGCAATCTTAATTGCATTATTTCTCGGTCTAGTTGTCGGACTCACTCTAAATTTAGCTGCTCCATCCATTTTTGATCCATTAAATCAATATGTGTTCAATCCACTTGGTCAATTGTTTATTCGACTCATTAAAATGCTAGTTGTTCCTGTTGTATTTATTTCTATCGTACTGGGAGCTGCTGGTCTTGGAGATCCGAAGCAACTCGGAAGAATTGGTTTAAAATCAATTTCATTCTTCCTCGTAACAACAGCAGTTGCCATCTCTATCGCGGTTACATTTGCACTTATTATAAAGCCGGGAGCTGGCGGTAATTTTAAAACAGAAGGGCTTAAGTATGAAGGTGCAAAAACCGAAACATCTTTCGTCGATACATTGCTAAATATCGTACCAGATAATCCGGCAAAAGCAATGGCTGATGGAAACATGTTACAAATTATTGCCTTCGCTGTATTGATTGGACTCGGTATAGCTATTTTAGGAAAACGAGTTCAAGGTATCCATTCATTACTTGAACAGGGCAACGAATTAATGATGTATCTCGTTAATCTCGTTATGAAATTAGCTCCAATCGGAACATTTGGCTTGCTCGCTTCTTCCGTTGGTAAAATGGGTCTTGCAGGCGTCGCTGCGATGTTCAAGTATATGATTGTCGTTATGTTAGTACTCATTATTCACGGGGTCTTTGTATATGGCGGCTTATTAAAGGTATTAGCAAAAGAAAGTATTGTCCGGTTCTTTAAACATTTCGGACCAGTAATGGCAATTGGATTTAGTACATCTAGTTCTAACGCGTCCCTTCCATTTGCAATGAAAACAGCACAAGAGAAGCTTGGAGTTCCAAAAGCGATCAGCTCTTTTGTCCAACCACTCGGTGCAACGATTAATATGGATGGTACAGCTATTATGCAAGGTGTAGCAACTGTATTTATTGCTCAAGTATATGGCGTTGAACTTACATTACCACAATTAGCTATGGTCGTATTAACTGCTGTACTAGCTAGTATCGGTACTGCTGGTGTACCAGGTGTTGGACTTGTAATGCTGACGATGGTTTTAAATCAAGTAAATCTACCAGTAGAAGGTATTGCCCTAATTATCGGTATTGACCGCATTCTAGATATGTCAAGAACAGCTGTAAATATTTCTGGTGATGCAATTTGCGCAATGATTGTCGCAAAATCAGAAGAAAAATATAATACTGATCAATCTGCAGCATCTTAAATCAAAAAAGGAGTGAAATGATTCACTCCTTTTTTGATTTACTTCCTTTTTTCGAACGATATTCTTTTCCTTTGTTATCATTACCAGTCTCAAATTCAGCACTAAACTCTTGCTGAAATTGCCCTGATCTCGGTGAGCCTTGATTTCCGCTCCCTTTACTACCATTTCGATTTGTCATATTTTTGCCCCCTTTCCTTTACTAGTAGTATGTTACATATTTTCTTTTTTATAATCTTTTACATATGAAAGAAGACCTTCCTCATATAAGGAAGGTCTTCTCCATCACTACGTAAGCGTTTTCTTGCTTGTAATAACTTAAATAAGTTTTTTAGAAATAGATATCATTATATTCATTTCTTCTTCTGAAAGCGTAGAAAATCTTTCTTGTAAATATTGTTTTTTCGCGTCTTCCATTTTCGCAACTAAATCTTTTCCTTGTTCTGTAATCTCCAAATATACAACTCGACGATCTGACGTAGAACGTGAACGAGTTACAAAACCTTTATTAATTAATTTTTCTGTAACAGCTGTAATATGACTATTCGACACATTTAACTCATTCGCTACACGTGATACCATTTCTTTATTCGTACGATTCAATATTCTAAGGACGATGAACTCATTCCACGGTATGTAACCACCAAATATTTTTCCAATATCATTACGCAACGTGCGGAACATAGCAAAAACATTTGTCGATAGTTCTTCCATTAATTGTTCTCGATTTTGAGACAACTTTGACAGCCCCTTTTATTTCATTTGGTTAAATAAAAACCTTATTAATAATTTTACATGAAATCTTACTTTTTGTCACTTTATTTTCCCATAATTCGTAGTTTTTTAATATATATTTCATGATACAATAAAGTTGAATTTCCAGAAAAAGGAGTTGGAGTAGTGAGCGAAGAAGACAAATTTTCTAATCTTAATCTAAAAGATAAGACTATTATTATTAGTGTTGTTATTCTTATTCTCATTATATTCTTTGCATTTATATTCTTTGTATATGTAGGACTCTTTCAAATTACAGGTATAGAATATTCATCAAGAACAGCTCTACTACTCTTTTTTTTACTTATTCTTTTATTAGATGGTATTACACATTTTATATTCATTTTCTTTAAAGTGCTCCTACATCCAATGATAACAAGTATGCCCAATTGGCTCTCAATCGCCCTGCTCTCTATCATTGAAATTACGTTAGATTGGTTTGTTATACATACGGCCGACGACTGGATAGAGAGCGTACAACTGTCCAACATAGCTGAGTTATGTGTCGTACTATTCCTTCTCCTATTAAATAAATTATTAAGCGACAATAAAGAGTAAGAATACAAGCTTTTCTATATAAAAATTGGTACAATGAAAACAAATTATACTAAAGAGGTGTTACTTATGAACTTACAACAATGGGCTGATAAAGGCATGTCCTTTGATACATATGTGAATGAAATGAAAGTAAATCAATACGAACTACTGCATATTTACAATAACTTTTTAATTCCAAATGAATTACTTCCTGTATTAGAAGAACGTCAAAATGATGGCTGGCGTGTTATCGTATTAACAGCTGATTGGTGTGGTGATGCTCTTTTATGCGTACCTGTTATGAAACGAATTTCTGAAGTTGCAAATATTGATATGTCATTATTAATTCGCGATGAAAACTTGGAATTAATGGATCAATATTTAACAAATGGAACAGCACGTGCGATTCCAATCTTTATTTTCATTGATAAAGATGGAAACGAACAAGCCATTTGGGGACCACGTGCTCCAAAAGTACAAGAGTTAGTGACTTCAATGCGCGCTACATTGCCTGAAAAAGAAGATCCAACATTCGAAGAGAAACAAAAAGAAATGTACGCTAATTTCCGTGCTACATTAGCTGATGATACTTCTCTATGGGAACATGTAATGGAAAGCATGATGGAAAAAGTAGTAAAATAAAAAAACTGCCGAACTCGGCAGTTTTTTTATTACATAATGAAGAAATAGAATACCGCAGCTAAAATGAAACGATAGTAAGCGAACGGTGTTAGTTTTACACGAGATAATAATTTTAAGAATGAAACAATTGCAAGCATTGCAACAACGAACGCTGTAATAAATCCTGTTGCAAATAACGGTATATCAGCTGCACTTAATATATCCCAGCTTTTAATTAAATCTAATCCACTTGCAGCTACCATCATTGGTACTGCTAAAATGAATGTATATTCAGCTGCCGCTGTATGTGACACGCGAGCTAATAAACCACCACTTATTGTAGAACCAGAACGAGAAAATCCTGGCCAAAGCGCTAAACATTGGAACATTCCGATTGTAAATGCTTGCTTATATGTAATTTCATCTAATGTTCTTGCTGTACTTGGTTTCGAAAACTTCTCAGCAACAATCATTAAAATACCACCAGCCACTAAGCTAATAACAACTGGGCCTGGCCCAAATAAAACTTCTTTAATCGCACTATGGAATAATACGCCAAGTACGCCGGCTGGAATCATTCCGATAATAATATGTAATAAATTTAACGATGGTCCGTCTGTTACTTTCCCTATACCTACTAAAGACCATAGACGCTTCCAAAATATAACAACAACTGCTAAAATCGATCCCAATTGAATAACAACTTCGAAAACTTTCGCTCTATCGTCGTCAAATCCAATTAAATGTCCTGTTAAAATCATATGCCCTGTTGATGATACTGGTAAAAACTCTGTTAACCCTTCAACAGCACCCATGATTATACCAATTAACCAATCAGCCACAAGTAGTGCCTCCTTAATAACGAATATGTAATTTTTCACACCTTATCATAATACCTTATCCCCTTTTAAAGTGCATCCTTTTTTTATTGAATTTACATGTTGTATGCGCGTATTTCTTTTCTATTTTTTGATTAAATTGTATGATAGTAAGAGTTTGGTTTTTTTAGCGGAAAGGGGATTTTATGAAAGAAACTAATTCATTCTCACAAAAATTAAAGCAATTTGTATTACTATTTTTCCCGATTTTCGTTACGCAAATGTCATTATTTGCAATGAGTTTTTTCGATACGACAATGTCAGGACATGCAAGCCCTATTGATTTAGCAGGTGTTGCTATCGGAACAAGTATATGGATTCCAGTTAGTACGGGATTAACAGGAATTTTGATGGCCACTACTCCAATTGTTGCACAACTCATTGGATCTAAGAAAAAAGAGGATGTTCCTCACGTTGTCATACAAGCAGTTTATTTAGCAATTTGTGCTAGCTTCGTCGTTATCCTTATCGGTTTCTTTACTGTTTCACCTATTTTAAATGGCATGCGATTAGACGAACCTGTAGAACGTATTGCGGCACAATTTTTAAGTATTATCGCAATTGGAATTATCCCTTTATTTACTTACACTGTTTTACGTGGATTTATTGATGCATTAGGAAAAACTCGTACAACGATGATCATTACATTACTATCATTACCCATTAACGTAGTATTAAATTATGTATTAATTTTCGGTAACTTCGGTTTTCCAAAACTCGGTGGTGTCGGAGCAGCAATTGCTTCTGCAGCAACCTATTGGTGCATTTTAATTATTACCGTTATTATTATTCGGACGAAAGAGCCTTTCGCATCTTTCAATATCTTTAAACAATTATATCGTCCTTCTCTTTCGAGTTGGAAAGAATTCTTAAAACTTGGCGTCCCTATCGGATTTGCTATCTTTTTTGAAACGAGTATTTTTGCTGCGGTAACACTTATGATGAGCAATTTTAGTACAACAACAATCGCAGCCCATCAAGCCGCTATGAACTTCGCTTCCTTGCTATATATGACGCCTTTAAGCTTAGCAATGGCAATGACCATCGCTGTTGGATTCGAAGTTGGGGCAAAACGATATAATAACGCAAAACAATATGGATTTATCGGGATTGGCTTAGCACTTGCATTTGCCCTATTGTATTCAATTCTTCTTTACTTCTTTGATGATGAAATTGCTTCGATTTATACGACAGATATACAAGTTCATCATTTAGCAAAAGAATTCCTTATATTTGCGATTTTATTTCAAATTTCAGATGCAATTGCAACTCCTGTACAAGGGGCACTACGTGGTTATAAAGATGTAAATGTCGCCTTAATTATGACATTGATCGCCTATTGGGTAATCGGTCTACCTCTTGGCTACATATTAGCAACCTATACCGATTGGGCAGCAAAAGGATATTGGATTGGTCTTATTATCGGTCTAGCATTTGGAGCAACCTTCCTGCTTATCCGTCTCTTTCAAGTTCAGAGAAAATATACAACGCAAAACAGCCGCTAATGATATAGTGGCTGTTTTCGTTATGCATATTTTTTCTTGTAACGTATAACATAATGAAAAAGAAAGGTGGATACATATGGACGAAAAAGAAAAAGAAAAAGAAAAAAAGCAATCATTCGATGAAGAATTCGCCCCTGAAATTTCACCTGGATACCGGCAAGATGTACATAAGCCACCTAAATATAAAAACACTTCTTTTTTAATGGGTATTACCATTTTCGCTGCTGTATTACTTGTGCTTATCATTTTCGTTTATTTTTAATGGAAGGTGATCTATTATATGAAAAAACAAGAGTCCAATCGTTCAAAAAGAACTGTAAAAACAGAAAAAGGGTATGCAGGTGATTCTGTTCTTACTCAGAAACAAGTCGAGCAAGGAAATTTATATATTGCTCAAAAAGAACTTGGGCAACAAAATGAAAACCTTTAGAATCCCTCAAAGAACTGGGGGATTTTTTATCCCGCTATTTGTAGCACTGATTCATGTTTCACTTTATTGTACATACTGTTTTTGTTCTAACACCTTAAATATATTATTAACCTTTACAATTTTTATTTCATAATTCAATTTCATTTCGCTTCTCTTACCATTTTCAGTACCCGCCACGTACGCTGCAGCTTGATAGAAAAAACTTTCATCCGTCACTTCCCGTATGTCCTCGTCTGTAAATTTATACTCTAAATCCCGAAAACGATTTGGATAATAATTTTCTATTAATCGTTCATACCCTCTAGTTAAAAATAGTTCTTCACCTTTTTGTTTCACATCTTCTTTATTATTAAACTCAAACACTGCTAGTTGCTCTGTCACAAAATGTTCTCCTACCTTTTTCATCTCATTATGATTTAAAATTTCTATACTTTTGTTCTTTAATTCCTTATTTAATCCGTACTGATCAATCGGTTTATAGTTAGCAAAAACCACCTCTTTATATGACCAAAACAGTCCAAAAGCGATACATAAAGAAGTGATTAATAGTCTTTTCTTCATAACACTCCCGCCCCTCTTCATAATGATAGTTATATTTTAACATATAGAAAGAAAATTCTGATATCATAAAGTAGAATAACTTAACTCAGAAACGAGGAACAATTATGGATTCTTACAAACAATTTATAAAAGAAGCTTTGCCTAATCTTTCCATACATTCATATAAACAAAATGAAGAAGGATGGGATAATGCAGCGGTTATAGTAAATGATGAGCTACTGTTTCGTTTCCCACGAAAAAAGGAATATGCGATGCGAATTCCTTTAGAAAAAGAACTATGCACACTTCTCTCTTATTCACTACATGAAATTAAGGTTCCAAAGTATCACCTACTCTATAAACAGGATACTAATACTATTCCGCTTTGTAGTTACTATACTCTCCTTCATGGTGAACCGTTAAAAACAGAAATAGTTGTGAATTTAGATGAAAAAGAACGGAAAGTAATTATTACACAATTAGCTACTTTTCTTGCGGCTCTACATAGTATTCCTCTAAAAAGTGTTACAGCGTTAGGATTCCCTATTGAAAAAACAGTTGCCTACTGGAAAGAGCTACAAACTAAATTAAATCAGTATGTTACTAACAATCTTACTTCGTTCCAGAAATCAGCCTTAAATCGTTTATTCGAGAATTTCTTTGCCCGTCTAGCTACATCCACATTTCAAAATACAATCATTCACGCTGACTTTACACATCATCACATTTTATTTAGCAAACAGCATAAAACTATCTCAGGTATTATTGATTTTGGTGACGCACAAATTGGCGATCCTGCTTTTGATTTTGCAGGGCTATTTTATGATTTCGGACATGAATTTACTACATCAGTATATGAACAATACAGTATGCTTATTTCACACCATGATCCATTACTCATTCACCGCATCATTACCTTTTATCAATACAGCCCTTTACTACATAATATGATTTATAACTTTGAAACAAAAAATGAACTTAAATTCATAGCAGGTATAGAACAGTTAAAAACGATATTGCAGGGATGAGATTACATTCTCTCCCTATACTCTCTCTCCTCATACATCATTAACTTTTTATCCATTTCAACAATGACTTTATACAGTTGAAATGCTTGTAAAATTTGCAGTTGAATCCCAAAAGGAGCATTTTGTTCTTTTAACCATTGAAATACTTTCATTTCATCTTTCATTGATTATTCCTCCCTTTATTAATCGGCTACAAACATACGGTAAATGATGAAAAGCTTTTCATGTCAACAACAAAAAAGGATGCAAATTTGCATCCTTTAATGTACGATATTTTTCTTCTGCCTCGCTTCTTTCTTTACTTCTTCTCCTTGGCATTCGTTACGAAATGCACAACTCATACACTCAGAACGAAAATGACGCTCTGTGTAGTGCTCAGGTTGTTGCAACATTTCTTTCATTCTAGATAAATCCGCCATTCCAGCTGTTATATCTTCCTGTTTCGGAATGTACTCATACTTAGTTCCTTCTATTAAATTAATAACTTCAATTTTTCCTGGAAGAATGCCGAAAGCTTTATAACTGAATACTGTCATTAACTTTTGGCAAAGAGCAAGCATTTCCTCATCCGCATCGACAACATACTTTTTAATTACAAACGACTCAGTACTCCACTCACCAACTTCTATAGTCAATGACATGTGGACACCTAACTCTTCCATGTATGTTTGAAATTTTTCATATAAAAATAACGGCGGTGTCTGACTATCATCTCTTTCAACAAACTGTAATAAGTGATCCGTTAGCTTTGCTAACACAATATAATACTCCGTCTTCGAAGCAAACATATTAATCCTTACTTTTTTCCAATACTTTTCTATTAATATTAAAAGTACAATTTTCGTTTGTTGGCTCGCAGGTAGCGTGTAATATTCGTTAATAATTCGATTCACAATCATTTGTGCGATTTGTTGCCATTCAAACGAAGAAGGTTCTCTTCTTTTTATATGACGAAAATAAAATTTATGCGGACAACGCATAAAATCATACAAATGATAATCTGTCATCGTTTTGATCGCGATTTTCTCATGCACTTGCTCTTTATCTCCCTTCTGCCATTAAGAAAGGTGTTTTACAAATTCAGCTCCAAACTGTAAACATTTTTCTACATCTTCATCTTCTGGCGTTAATTCTACTTTTAGTCCTTCTAACACAACTGCTGCCCCGCGTTCTTGTAGCTTTTCTATTAAAATGTCAACCGCCACGCCATATTTCGGATAAGCCGAATCACATGATCCGAATACTGCCGCTTTTTTCCCAGTTAGATCAATAGAATCCATTGCGTCATAAAAATCTAAGAAATCATCAGGAAGGTCACCATCTCCCCAAGTGTATGCTCCTAAAATAATTCCATCATACTGTTCTAATATAGAAGCTTCTGGTGAATCCATAATATCAATAACTTCAATTTCGTTCTCTGTTTCACGAATTGCACCGGCAATATGATCAGCCATTTCCTCTGTATTTCCACTCATACTTGCAAAAATCATCACTAACTTACTCAACTGAACCTCTCCCTTTACTTTGTATCTCTTTTTCTGTTTGAATGCTCTTTTTCTCATCTACATATTCAGACCGAATTACATTTCGTTGCCATTCCATATGCTGATCAACATCTTTATTTTTATCTTTTAATCCCCTCCGCAGAAGGTGAAATTTTTTTCTCATTAACATGTCGCATCCATCCTATTGATAATAATTATCAATTTCAACTATATTTAGATTAATTGACATTGATTATCAATGTCAACAACTATTTTTAAAAAAATGATTAAAATGTACAAGCTTGTCCGTTAGCTATTCATATACTATAAATGAGCATAGTTCTTTCTCAGCCCTCTCTGACGGAAAGAAATAAAAGCAACTGCGATAGAGCGCAGTTGCCTTTTTTTATTTCTCTATGATTTTAGTAGTCTTATCACTGTCTCTAAAAATAGTTCCACTCCATAAACTAGAGCTGATTCGTCTACATCAAATTTTGGATGATGATGCGGATAGCAAGTATCTATCTTTTCATTACCGGTTCCTAGTTTAATGAAACAACCCGGTGCTTTTCTTAAATATGCTGAAAAATCTTCTCCTCCCATAGAAGGTTCAAGCTTCACAACACACTCATCTCCAAACAAATGTAGTGCACTTTCCTCCACTACTTTCGTAATATATTCATCGTTAATAACCGGATCATATCCATATCGATACGTATATGTATACTCCCCTCCATGTGCTTTTGTAATGCCTTTCACGATTTGCTCAATTTTCTCTTCTGCTTCTACCCTTAATGCTTGATTAAATGAACGAACGGTTCCCATTAAAGTTGCTGCACTAGGAATGATATTATCAGCCATTCCCCCATGAAACTGCGTAACTGAAACGACTCTTTGCATGAAAGCACTTGTATTTCTTGATACGATATGTTGTAGATTTGTAATAATCTGTGCTCCGATAGCAATAGGATCTATCGTTTCTTCTGGCCTCGCCGCATGCCCTCCTTTCCCTTGAATTTCGACTGTAAATACGTCTGGTGCCGCCATCAACGGCCCATACGCAATTCCTATCTTCCCGCTCTCCAATCCAGACATAACATGTAAACCTATTACATAATCAACATCATCCATTACACCTGCCTCAACCATTTCTTGTCCCCCGCCGGGATACACTTCTTCTGCATGCTGAAAGAATAGACGAATCTCACCTGCAAAATCTTCCTTTATATTTGATAGCACTTCTGCTGTACTTAACAAAATAGCTGCATGAGCATCATGCCCACATGCATGCATTATTCCTTTATTCACAGACATATAAGATTTACTTGTCTCCTCTTGAATTGGCAAAGCATCTATATCAGCTCGAATCGCAATCACTTTCCCTTGTTCCGTTCCTCTTTTAATTGCTAGTACACTATACTTCGTCGGTCTTGTTACTTCAAAAGAAGAAAATGAGCATAATGTATCATATATAAACTGCGAAGTTTCTTTTTCATGAAATGATAATTCCGGATACTTATGAAAATGCCTTCTCCATTTCACGATATTTTCTTCCGAAATTAGACTCTTCCACACTCTATTCATGATAATTTCCTCCTTTTCAAAAGAGCTAGAAATTGTAAACTTTACTCTGTCTCAAATGATTAATGAAAACAAATACTCTATTTTTACGTATTCTTATAGTCCACTTTTATGTATTCACACAATCTACTTCCTATTTACATGTCAAACCCATTACAAATTCATGCTTAATGTAATATAATTGCTAAGTTAGGGATTTTCTTTTTTAGTATTTAGTGCTAATATCAGAAAAGAGCCTTTTGACTTATTTTTACCTAAAATGTGGAAGTTTGTTTTTTTCACAATAATGTAGGACATGATACCTACAAAGAGCTATTATTTCATTAAGAGAGGGACAGACATGGAAAGATTAAAAGAGATATGGTCTCAACCACTCACACAATGGGTTGCAAAGACGGTTTATTACCTTGCAATTTTATTTGCATTACTTTGGTTGTATGGATTCCATGATACAAACACAAGTACATTTATTTACAACGAATTTTAGGGTGGGAACGTTATGAAGTTATTAGAACAAATTGAAAAGTGGGCTATTGAAACGCCTGATCAAACTGCTTTTGTTTGGCGAGATGCGAAAATTACGTACAAACAATTAAAGGAAGATTCTGATGCGTTAGCACATTGGATTTCTTCTGAGTATCCAGATGATCGTTCACCAATTATGGTGTATGGCCATATGCAACCTGAAATGATTATTAACTTTTTAGGATGTGTAAAAGCTGGACATGCTTATATTCCTGTAGATTTATCTATCCCAGCTGATCGTGTACAACGTATCGCTGAAAATTCTGGTGCGAAATTACTTTTATCAGCAGCAGCAGTAACTGTAACTGATTTACCAGTTCGCATTGTAAGTGAAGACAACTTAAAAGATATTTTCTTTACTCATAAAGGGAACACTCCAAATCCTGAACATGCGGTAAAAGGTGATGAGAACTTCTACATTATTTACACATCAGGAAGCACAGGTAATCCGAAAGGGGTTCAGATTACTTATAACTGCCTTGTAAGCTTTACAAAATGGACTGTAGAAGATTTCAACTTACAAACAGGACAAGTATTCTTAAACCAAGCACCTTTCTCATTCGATTTATCTGTCATGGATATTTACCCATCATTAGTAACAGGTGGTACACTTTGGGCAATCGACAAAGATATGATTGCACGTCCAAAAGACTTGTTTGCTTCTTTAGAGCAATCGGATATACAAGTATGGACTTCAACACCATCTTTCGCAGAGATGTGTTTAATGGAAGCATCTTTCTCTGAGAGTATGCTACCAAACATGAAAACATTCTTATTCTGCGGTGAAGTATTACCAAATGAAGTAGCTAGAAAATTAATTGAGCGTTTCCCGAAAGCAACAATTATGAATACGTACGGTCCAACAGAAGCTACTGTCGCTGTAACAGGTATTCACGTTACAGAAGAAGTGCTTGATCAATACAAATCACTTCCAGTTGGCTACTGTAAATCAGACTGTCGCCTTCTTATTGTGAAAGAAGATGGCACTCTTGCACCTGATGGTGAAAAAGGTGAAATCGTAATTGTCGGTCCAAGCGTAAGCGTTGGATATTTAGGAAGCCCTGAATTAACAGAAAAAGCATTTACTATGATTGACGGTGAGCGTGCCTATAAAACAGGCGATGCTGGCTATGTTGAAAATGGTCTTCTATTCTATAATGGTCGTCTTGATTTCCAAATTAAGCTGCATGGTTATCGAATGGAATTAGAAGAAATTGAGCATCATCTTCGTGCGTGTTCTTACGTAGAAGGAGCAGTTATCGTTCCAATTAAAAAAGGTGAGAAATACGATTATTTATTAGCGGTTGTTGTTCCTGGAGAACATTCATTTGAAAAAGAATTCAAATTAACATCTGCAATCAAAAAAGAACTCAATGAGCGATTACCAAACTACATGATTCCACGTAAATTCATGTATCAATCTTCTATTCCAATGACACCAAATGGAAAGGTAGATCGCAAAAAATTATTGAGTGAGGTTACAGCATGACCGCATATGGATCATTTTATTTTTTCGCTATAGTGGGCATTTTATTAATACCTACTATCATAGCTGGATTTAAAGGTAAAATGTTGCGTAAATATAATGCCGTTTTAACATTAGTAATGCTTGCTATTATCTTCTCGGATAAGCCAAAGCAAGCGATTATGTTAGCCGCATTTATTATTTGGCAATATGCCCTAATTAAAGGCTATTTACTTTTAAGAAAACAAAATAATAGCACATTCACATTCTGTATAGCTGTTATTTTATCAATTTTGCCACTTATTTTGGCAAAAATCGCACCGTTTGCACCTGAACTAAAGTTTATTGTATTTTTAGGGATGTCTTATGTAACATTTAGAGCAGTGCAAATGGTATTTGAAGTTCGCGATGGATTAATTAAGGAACTTTCCTTCTTTAATTTTTGGGAATTCGTTTTATTCTTCCCGGCGATTTCAACAGGACCTATCGATCGTTACCGTAGATTCCAAAAAGATATTCAAAAGCCACCTAGCGCTGAAGAATATCAAAATTTACTATATACAGGATTAAACCGCATTTTCCAAGGTTTCTTGTATAAATTTATTATCGCTTACTTAATAAAGCAATATTTTATGGACCCAGCATTTGCTCAGCAAGATACAATCCTATCCAATATGATTTACATGTATAGCTATAGCTTATATTTATTCTTCGACTTTGCTGGTTATAGCTCATTTGTAATTGGTGTAAGTTATATGATGGGTATTAAAACGCCTGAAAACTTTAATAAACCGTTCATTAGTCGTAATATTAAAGACTTCTGGAACCGTTGGCACATGAGTTTATCATTCTGGTTCCGTGACTTTATTTACATGCGTTTCGTCTTTTTTGCAACGAAGAAAAAGTTAATTAAAAACCGTTACACAATTTCGTATATCGGTGCATTTTTGAACTTTTTCATCATGGGAATTTGGCATATTACTGGTGAGCATGTGTATCAATACATTATTTATGGTCTATATCATGCCGCACTGTTTATTCTATTCGATATTTTCGAACGAAAAAACAAGAAGCATAAATTTTGGCCAAACAATAAATTTACACACATCCTTGCGATTGTAATTACATTCCACGTTGTATGTTTCGGGTTCCTAATTTTCTCTGGACACCTTAACAGATACTTTTAATGCACCCTTCTTATACTATTAAGAAGTTGCACATATAATATATTTCGGATATAAAGGAGATTTTAAAAATGGCAGAATTCAAAGAGCAAGTATTAGATATTTTAGAAGAAGTATGTGAAAACGATATTGTGAAAGAAAACTTAGATGTTCAATTATTTGAAGAAGGTATTCTTGATTCTTTCGCTGTAGTATCTTTATTAGTTGAATTCCAAGAGCGTTTAGATATTGAAGTTTCTATTTCTGATTTTGATCGTGACGAGTGGGCTACACCAAACATGGTTATTAAGAAGTTGGAAGAAATCCGATGAACAAAGCAAAATTTGGTCCGATGCTTTTAGCATTGGCCCTTTTTGCTGTATTCTTACTTATCCCAACTCGCTTCCTACTTCCACTTTTAAGTGATGAAAAAGTAGAACAAGCTGCGACTTCTTTAAAAGAAGAAAAGATTCAAAGTATGATTTTACAGCAAAAGATGTTAGCAGACCCGAAATACCTTCCGATGTATGGATCATCGGAATTCGCACGTATGGATGCTTTTCATCCATCAAATTATTTCAAAGTAAAGCCTGAAGGATTCACACCATTCCTACTCGGACGCGGGGGAACACAAGACCTTGTACATGTGTTAAACTTCGCATCTACAATGGATCAATTGAAAGATAAGAAAATGGTATTCGTTCTTTCTCCGCAATGGTTTGTACCACAAGGTATTGATGAAACGCACTTTGCACCTAACTTTTCAAAACAACAAGGTTATCACTTCATTTTCAACGATGATTTAAAACCTGAAATGAAAAAGCAAATTGCAAAACGTTTATTAAACTTTGAAATCGTTAAGAAAGAAACTTTATTAAAAATTTCGCTTGAAGGTATCGCCTACGATGATACGAAATATAAAGTAAAAGCACTTGCTGCTAAACCTTTCGCTTATATTTACCGTAACATTTTAGATCGTAAAGATTTATTTACAGCAATGTTTGATATTAAACCGCATAAAGAAAAACTTGACCCTTCATTAAAACAAATGAACTGGGAAGAGGCTCGTAAACATGCAGATCAAACTGGTGCAGTAGAATCAGGATCGAACGAATATGGTATCGAAGATGATTACTTCAACAGCAAAATCAAGAAGAAATTAAAGCAACGTGAAGGCTACTTAAAAAATGATGCTTATGATCAGTCGCCAGAATATGAAGATTTACAAATTGTACTTGATTTATTAAAACAATCTGGTGCAAAACCACTCTTCATTTCTGTTCCTGTAAAAGGTCCTTGGTACGATTACGCTGGCTTCCCGAAAGAACGCCGCGAATTGTACTATAAGAAGGTTCATGAGCAAATTGAGAAAGCTGGCTATCCAATTGCCGACTTCTCAAATCATGAGTATGATAAATACTTCTTAAAAGATCATATGCACTTAGGTTGGAAAGGCTGGGTTTATATCGATGAAGCCATCCAACAATTTTATAAAGCAAACTAATGAAAAGACCGCTTGAATTATTCAAGTGGTCTTTTTCTATATACATTTTGTAATTGTTCGATTACGTTATCTGCTTCTTTCATAACTCGCTCCACTACATGCTGAGCTGATTCTATTCGTGCTAATGATGATGCTTGTCCCGCCCAAAGCGACATGTATTCTCCTTTATTTTGTTTAGCTGCTTCTTGTCGTATTTTAGAGGTTAATACATTTTGCACTGGATACATCGGAAGCCCTCCTTCTTTCCCTTCATGCTTCTCTATAAATTCATTACGAATACCCCGTGCATATTTCCCGGAAAACGCACGAGTCACAGTTGTACTCGTATCTGTACTATGTAAAACTGCAGCTTTATACACATCATGCGTAATACTTTCTTCACTCGTTAAAAAGGCTGATCCCATTTGAACAGCTTCTGCTCCCAGTGTAAATGCCGCAACAAGCCCTTGTCCGTTCATTACACCACCTGCTGCAACAATTGGGATATGCGGAACTGCTGCTACTAACTGTGGAATTAATGCAAACGTTCCAATCATAGCATCCTGTTCTTTCCCGATAAACGTTCCTCTATGCCCTCCTGCCTCGCTACCTTGCCCGACAATAATGTCTACTCCTAATTCAGCAAGTACTTTTGCCTCTGTCACATGAGTAGCTGTTCCGATGACTTTTATTCCTCTCCTTTTTAAGTCATCTATTTCTTCTTTTTCTAACGTTTGAAATGCAAAGCTAATGACCGGTACTTTTTCTTCTAATAACACTTGTAATTGTTCTTTATAGCTTTTGGGAAGCTTTAACGCTTCTTCTCCCTCTATACTTAATTCTCTATTCACTCCGCTAAGTAATACCTTTGCTAAGTTTATCTTCTCTTCTTCGATCTGTATCTCTTTCGTTAACAGTAAATTAACACCGAAAGGCTTATCTGTTAGCTGCCTTATTTTATAAATCGCTTCACGAATTTGTTCAGGGCTCATATAACCTGCTCCAAGCGTTCCTAATCCTCCGCTATTACTTACAGCTGCAACAAGTTTTGGCGTCGTAATCGCACCTGCCATACCTGCTTGAATGATGGGATATTTAATTTGTAATATATCTATTACTCGACTTGTAAACATCATTTCTCCTCCTATTCCCCTTATATCTTCTTTATTTGACAAACTTTCCCCTTCTTTTACAAGGGTTGAACTTCATATGAAGCGAATATATTGAAAGAGAAGGAGGCTGAAAACAATGATGTATCCAAATGCGTTAAAACAAGGTGATACAGTAATGGTTATTGCACCGTCCGGCCCACCAACAATTGAAAATGTATTAAAAGGTGTAAACGTATTACAAGAAATGGGTTTATCTGTAGTAATCGGGAAGAGTGTTTATGAGAAATATGGATATTTAGCTGGAAGTGATCAAGTTCGTCTTGATGATATACATGAAGCATTTACAAACAATGAAGTAAAGGCCATTTTCTGCGCACGAGGTGGTTACGGTAGTGCTCGTCTCCTCCCTCACATTCAATATGAAATCATTCAACGGAATCCAAAAATCTTTTGGGGATATAGCGATATTACAGCTTTACATACTGCCTTTTCACGTTATGCAAAGCTCGTTACTTTTCATGGCCCAATGGTTGAAGAATTAGGAAAAGGTGTAGATTCTCTCTCTTTATCTTCTTTCAATCAACTATTCCATCCTTATTCCACCATTTTATCTGCGTCAGAATGTATCGTACCTAGCTCTTCCCGTACAATTACGGGTCAGTTAGTTGGAGGGAATTTAGCAGTGCTAACGAGCATAATTGGCTCACCCTACGAGGTACATACAGCCAATAAACTTTTATTGCTTGAAGACATTGGAGAAGAACCGTATCGCATTGATCGTATGTTAAATCAGCTATTATTATCTGGAAAGTTTAATGAATGTAGTGGTGTTATTTTTACAAGTTGTCACGACTGCACTCCTTCTAAACCATCTCAATCATTGCAAACCATACTATATGAATATTTCGCACCATATCATATACCTGTCCTATTCGGTTTACCGATTGGACATATAAACCCAAACATCGGTATTCCTCTTGGAGCTACAGCGACAATAAATACAAATAATAAAATACTCTCTATTTCTTCTGGCGTAGCCACTCCGTGTTCAAATTAAAAAGGAAAAGCGATTCAGCTTTTCCTTTTATTTATAATAATTAAAAATTCGTCCAGATGCGATATCTGCAATCTCTTCTGGAATAAATGTTTTACTTATATCAGTGCCAACATTTAATACGGCTGTAGCATCTTTCTCAATGCTACCAAATAATTCTTTCCCGCGTATCGTAATAAGGGGCGTTCCTTCTGGCAGCACGTCTTTTAGAAATTCCATTTGTGTAAAGAACGGAACGATCCATCTACCCTCTCCTTGGAAATGACGCAAACGAAGTATCCCTTCTGTTGCCCCGTCCTCTGCTTCTAGTGAGCCAGCAACATAAAACTCAGTAGATAAGAGCAATTCATAAAATTCCTTTTGCTTTTGTTTATCATCCCCTGCTACAACAAGTACTTCTTCTATTCTCTTTACCGGAATTTGCTCCATATGATGCCACCCCTATTTTCAAAATGATTGTACTTAGATTATACGAAATATTCTTATTTTTTTCTACATAATTCGCAATTATTTTCTTAAAATAATTTTAATACTTCTTTTGTCGTCACAATCGTAGCAAACTCTTCATGTAAATTTACAAGTGTCATATTGTGAATATCTTCTGCACTATACTCTTTACCATCTAGACCTTTACGGTTAAAAGTAGCCGTCGCATCACTCACTAAATATGTTGTAAATCCTAAATTCCCTGCCATTCGTGTCGTAGTCTCCACACAGTGATTTGTCGTTAATCCTACAACCACTACTGCATTACATTTGTTCTCTCTTAATTGCTCTTCTAAATTTGTTCCAATGAACGCGCTGTTAACGAATTTCTGAATAACCACTTCACCTGGTAGTGGTTTCACCTCTTCTTTAAAATTGACCGTTTCGGCTCTCTCATAAAACATCGACTGAGCATTTTCTTTATTTACATGTTGAATATGAAAAACTGGTCGCTTCCTTTTTCTCCATTCTTCTAACAAAATTTTCATGTTTGCTTCAGCAAAAAGATTATTTCTCTCGCCCCAATATGGTAATTGAAACGCCTTTTGTACATCAATTATGATAAGTGCTATTTGATTCGTCATCATTTTCTCCTTCATTCGGCTGTAATTGAAACAGAAAACCAAGTTGTTGCGACGCAGTAATAAAACAAATATATGCACAAAGCTCTACAATTTCTTTTTCTGTCCAATATTGTTTCAATACATGAAACATATTATCATCTATCGCCTTTTTATCATGAAGAAATGTATGTGCAAAAGCAACTGCGACACTCATTTCTTCTACCTTTTGCATATCATCAGGTCTTCCCTTTGCCATACAATACGGACATTCATTCCCGTACGCTAATGTTCTTCTTACTTGCTCCTTCAACTCTGCCGAAAGAGTTCCTTTACTATACAGCGTATTCTCTACCAGACTCCATGCATGTAATAGATCCGGATTATACCCTAATAACTTTTGAAATTTTGTATCTCCTATATTTGATAATGAAATTCTCTCCATCATTTCCCCCTCCTATTTCCTTCTGTTTTATTGTAAAATAAATAAAGTTCACTTCACATTTCATATGAATCTTAATTTATATTTTCCCTTTACAAAAATCATCATTTTACTGGAGGTATATTTACAAATGCAATTAGATCGTGTTGATCGAAAAATTTTAAATGAATTATATAATGATAGTCGCCTTTCCATGCGCGAATTGGCGAAACGAGTAAACTTATCTGCTCCGTCTACTGCAGAACGTGTTCGTAAACTCGAAAGTGAAGGCGTTATTCAAAAATACACAATCGATATCGATTATAAAAAAGCAGGACTTGTTTTAGATTGTATTTTAGAAATCACTTTAAAAAATGGTGATACAACACGTATGCAACAATTTATCCAATCTTATCCATCCGCAAGTTTTTGTTACCGCGTAACAGGAAGCTTATGCTACATTGTAAAAATCTCTGTTCCTTCACTCGTTGAACTTGAAGATTTTATCAATGATGTTTCTTCATATGCAACGACAGTTTCTCATATCGTATTATCAGAAGTGTCTCTTACTCCTGATATTGAACATATCTTCCCAGAAGATTAATTCATTTTTATTCATAAAATATATAAAAACACCTTACAATAAGAATAAAAATAATATATCATGTATTAAAATACATAAAGTTCGAGAAAGGAGCTTTACATTGAAAATCTGGTTTTATGAAAAAACGGCACAATTAGATGGTTTGCTTGGCATTTGGGATAATGTTCCGACTATCCCTCGAATTGGTGAAAAAGTGGAGATTTTAAAAACAGTCCGCACTGTTACAGATATTAAATATGTAAAGAACGGTAATAATTTTCGTGTAGAAATTATTACAAATTAAAAAGTAGCTCTTTAGGAGCTACTTTTTAATTATCTATCATGTGCTTTCTTTATAACAATTTTATCTTCTTCTACAGATACTGTTACATAATCATTTTCTTCTAACCGGAGCTTATTTACAGCCTCATCTGGTAGCTCTACAGCCATCAATCTATCTGTTACGATCACTTGACTATACACTTCATTTTCTTGTGATGTACTCACTACTTTTTCCTCATTTATGAAGCGCATCAGTGGCACACCCACTTCTTTTACTGTACGCCATTGTTTCCAAACGTAAGGAATTAACCAAAGTAATCCAACAACTGTAAGACCGATACCAATCCATAAATTACTTTGCGCTTGTAATTCAGGAATTGAGATTGCGCTACTCTCTTCTCCACCGACAAATTGCATACTTGTTGCAATCAAATTATTTAGAGCATGTACAGCGATATTCGTCCATATATTTTTCGTCTTTATGTATAAGAGACACATCACAACACCAAACATGAACGCACCAATAACATCAAAATGTCCTAGACCAAAAATAATTGAAGATATAATGACAGCTTTTTTAATCCCCCATTTATAAGCCATTCGCTGTAAAAAGAATCCCCTAAAAATAACCTCTTCCATAATAGGTGCTAATACACATGCTGAAATGAAAGTAAATATCGTCATATATATGTTACTCGTATTAATAACAGTTCCATCTTCTAACATAGTAACTAAGAAATTCGGTAACGTATGTGCTAATATGTAAAATTGAATATGAGATATACCGACTGAGAAAATCATTCCCATTATCGTTGCTAATACAATTAATCCCCACGGTAAACGTCCTGGCTTATCAAAAAAACTGTTAAATACAACATTATTTTTATTTGTTTTTACGTATAACCAAAATAACGGAAATACAAAAAACACAGTTATTTGTGAAATAACCTCCATCGTATTCTCAGAAACATTTGATAGGCCTAATGGGATCATCGTAAGGAACACCCCTATAATCATCCATCCAAAAAAGCTACGTAGTCTTATACGTGAAAATGCATAGTGCATATAGAACACCCCCAAAGATAATAAAAATAAATGGTCGAATAACTAAATTATAATTCGAATATAGTTGAAATTCTTCCTATTTTTCTCAAATACTTTCAAACAACATATCTCTTAAAATACCATATCACTGTTCTTTAAGTTGCAATCTATGAGAAAGTTATGTAATAAAAATCCCCGTTTTTACAAGCGGGGATTTCTTTTATTATAATACGTCACGTTTTTGGAATAATGCACCTGATGCTACAAGTAATACAACAAAGTATACAGCTACAACTAATAATGAAGTTGCGAACGTAAATTCTGTAAATGTAGGTTCTACTCCGCCACTAATTAATTTATTGCTGTCGTAAGCTCTTAAATCCAAATGGAAGAATATCACAAACTTCGCTACACCTTTTGCAAACATCATTAATACCATATTAATTGGTCCTTGTAAGAAGAACAGGAACATCGTAATAATTAATGGTAATACAGATTTTCTAAATACGTTCGCTAAGAAAAATGCAAGCGTCGCAAAGAAGAACGGTGAAAGTACTTGATATAAAGTAGATTTCATTACGATTCCTATCGTTAATTCTGTTTTACTACCATCCATTACAATTAATCCAATAATCATTGCAATTAACGTGCTAGCAAATATGATAAATACTAGAGTAAGTAACACTGTAATATATTTAGAGAATAAAACTGTCATTCGTTTTCTTGGACGAATTAATAACTGCTTAATTGTACCTTTTTGGAACTCATCAGTAATCATACGAGAAGCGATCGTAATTCCAAAAATTGTTGCAAACAAAGTAATTAAACTAATCTCTGAACTTGCAAAATCTAAATATGATCCTTTAAATTCAGTTCCGTCTCCCCATTTCAGCATTGCTAAAACTCCCAAAATCTCCAACACTGCAATGACACCAATTAAAATATACATACCTTTTTTCGCATGCAACTTTAAAAATTCATTTTGAATTAATTTAAACATTACGCTTTCACTCCCCCAGTAATCGCTAAGAACTCATCTTCTAACGTTTTATTTTGAACAGTAACTCCGTATATAAGCACATCGTCATTCACAAGTTTTTTTACAAGCTGCGGAATTTCTTCTTTCATTACAGATACTACAATGACATTTCCTTGCGCCTTACCTTTAATGATTTCATTTGCTTTCTGAACTTGATCTACTTCAAACGCTACAACTACTGCCTCATCATGTTTTGCTTGTTCATGTAAGTTGTACTCTTGTACAAACTCACCTTGCTTAATAATAACGACGCGATCACACATGAGTTCAATTTCACTTAATAAGTGACTTGATACGATTACAGCAATATTCTCTTCTTTCGCTAAACGTTGTAAATAATCACGAATTTGGCGAATACCAGCTGGATCTAATCCATTTGTCGGCTCATCTAAAATTAAGATTTTCGGCTGATGCAGTAATGCCTGTGCAATTCCTAAACGTTGTTTCATACCAAGCGAATATGTTTTCACTTTTTTATGAATCGCATGCTCTAATTCAACAAGCTTTACAATTTCAGCAATGCGCTCTTTACTAATCGGTGTAATTGCCATGTTCGCAAAATGCTTTAAGTTTTGCATTCCTGTCATATAATCATATAGTTCAGGATTTTCTACAATCGCTCCAATTTGCTCTAGCGCTTTTTCACGCTCCGTGCGAATACTATGACCACAAATTGTAATATCGCCCTCTGTCATTGATATAAGACCTGTCATCATACGAATCGTCGTCGTTTTACCACTACCGTTCGGTCCAAGGAACCCGTACACTTCCCCTTCGCGAACTTCAAATGATAAACCACGGATAATTTCCGTTCCACCAATCTTTTTTCGAACATTCTCTAACTTTACTACTACGTTTCCCAATGCCGATTCCTCCTTTAGACTTCTAATTTTTTATCGATTATGCGACCTGTTATATAAACAAGTAAAACAAATATACCGATTGAAAAAGTAATACTATATAAATTCATAAGACTTTCTGGATATAGTATGAGATTTATATCCACTGATTCATCTATATAAACTGATTTTTTAATAAAAGTAGGTGTAGGCGCAAGTCGGCCCAGCATTTCATATATCAGATTGATTACTTTCGTTACTAGTAAAAATAAGAAGAAAATAATTACATACTCCATTTTTTTCTTTTTCAAAGAAAATACTTTCACACCAGCTACTGTAAAAAGTAAAACTAACAATATACTTGATAAATTAAATACATATAACACACTACTAAATAATTGTTTTACTATATCTATCTCAATTGTACTTTCCGTAAATAACAATCCATAGAGTTCTGTACCTTTTATTACTTTCATCGAAATACTATAGACAAACATAGCACCTATTACTTCAAAACACATGAAGCTAACTGCCGCATATGACAATATTGCTAAAACAATTTTTTTACCAGATATCGGTGTTAATCGAAATAATGTACTTTCGGTCATTTTCCCGAACGCAGATATCGCCTGCAGAAATACTAATACTGCAAAAATCATATAAACTAAGAATACTAAAGCAATAATAATCATTTGCCTTACTTCTCCTGATTCTTGTTTAATATAATTCCCCATACTTACAAAAGCGACAGCTACAATAAATATGAATGACAATAACGAAATAAAAATTTGTTTTTTATTCGCATTGTACATATATATTAAACTGGCCTTCATCTACTAAACACCTCCTTAAACAAATCCGTAACAGCTTTTCCTCGCCGGAAGCGTAACTCCTCTACATTTTCATGAAGTACACTTTCACCATCTTTTAAAATGATTACTTCGTCAAAAATGTTTTCCACTTCTCCAATTAAATGTGTTGCAATTAAAATGGTACAATCTTCGCGATAAAACTGTAAAATAAGTTCCAGTACGTGTTCCCTAGAAACGAGATCAATCCCGCCAAGCGGTTCATCTAATACGTATAACTTCGCTTTCCGAGAAAACGTTAAAATAATTTGTAGTTTTTCAACCATACCTTTTGATAAAGCTGTAATTCTTTCTTCTAGCGGTATTTTAAATTCGGCGATTGTATCTACCGCTTTTTGAATATCAAAGTCTTTATAAAAGTCTCTATAGAAAAATAAGGAATCTTTAACCGTCATCCAATCATCAAATACTGGTTTATCCGACATAAAAGAAACAATTTCTTTCGTTTCTAATCCTACCTTTTTACCAGCGATTGTAATACTCCCTTCAGAAGGGTGCTGCAGACCAGCAATCATTTTCAATAACGTCGTTTTCCCGCTCCCGTTATCTCCAACAAGCCCTATAATTTTCCCTTCCGTAATCTCTATGTTTAATTCACGGATCACTGCTTTTAACCCGTATCTCTTCCATAAGTTTTCTATTTTTAATAGCTCTGTCATTCGCTCTCCTCCCTCTTCTCATGTAATGAAGAACGAAGGATTGTAAGAATTTCTTCTTCTGAAAAACCTAAATTGTCCATTCCATCTATAAAAGAATGAAGTAATTCTTTCGCCATCTCTTTTCGCAGCTCCATAATTTTCTCCCCTTCATTCGTTACATATCGTCCCATTCCTCTACGTGTTACAACAACCCCATCCCGCTCTAGCTCTTGAAATGTACGCTGAATCGTATTTGGATTTACTTGTAATTCACTCGCTAATTCACGTACAGAGGGAATTTTATCA
Source organism: Bacillus sp. MN7755 (assembly GCF_054771475.1). NCBI lineage: Bacteria > Bacillati > Bacillota > Bacilli > Caryophanales > Bacillaceae > Bacillus > Bacillus sp. MN7755. The sequence continues at coordinate 386,195 of NZ_BTRL01000008.1, read as the reverse complement.
CCAGGCAATAAATGTCCTGTTACGATTTCTTTTTTTATGTATTCCATTACCTGAATGTAAATTGGTGTATTTGGAGAAAACTCTATTTTCATTTCTTCCCTCCTTTTGTATCGGTGTACTAGTTAAATAATACACTGATACAAGACGTTTGTAAATACCCATTAAATTACAAAAAAGTTCTATCCATTAGCTGAATAGAACTTTTTAAACAGAACTCGTTATATGAAAATAATAGTGTTATGTAAACAAAATCATAAAGAAAAGCTGTCTTATCAATGAATAAGACAGCTTTTCTTTATGATCATATATTAAAAATTAAACACGAAGTCATCGTCAGCTAACTTTTCAACGTTCGTTGCTTTTACGTAACCATTTCCTTTTACAGAGAAGAAATCATGGTTTTTCGTATCTGTACGTAAACCATTTAAAACGATTGGGTTAATTTCTTCTTCTTCAAACTTCGGCTCAAGTCCTAAGTTCATAAGTCCCTTATTCGCATTGTAACGAACGAAACGATTTACATCTTCTACAAGACCGATAGAAGTATAAATTTCTTCTGTGTATGCCATTTCAATTTCATATAGTTCCATTAATAACTCTTGCGTTTCTTTTTGCACTTCTTGCTGATCTTCTGCAGAAAGTTCTGCGAAGATTTGTTGTGCTAAAATACCGACGAATACGCCGTGAATTGATTCATCACGAATTATTAAGTTAATAATTTCACCACTTGCCGTCAATTTACCTTGACCTGCTAAGTAAAGCGGATAGAAGAATCCACTATAGAATAAATAACTTTCTAAGAATACACTTGCTACCATCGCCATGTATAACTCTTTTTTCGTTACTTCAGGCTTTAATAAACGACGATAATAACTAGTAACAATACCAGCCTTTTTCTCAAGTAATGGATGTTTATCTACCCATTCAAAAATATCATCGATTTCTTCTTCAGTAGCTAACGTTGTGAAAATATGACTGTAACTCTTCGCATGTACTTCTTCCATAGCTCCCATGAAAGCTAATACACTTTTTGCTTGTAAATTTTCAAGATGAACAAGTACAAGTGGCATCCCTTCGCCGCCTTGTTTCGTATCTAAAAGTGTTAAGCCACCTAATACACGCTTATAAGCAACCTGCTCTTCTTTTGATAATTGCGCCCAAGTATTTTTGTCAGAAGACACTGCGATTTCTTCTTCTGTCCAAAACTGAGCGATGTTTTGCTTCCAAAACATTAAACTAAAATCATCTTCTTTTTTGTTCCAGTTTACCGCACGCATTCAATCGCCCCTTCTCTAAATAAACATGAAAAATTGATAACTAAGCATGAGCAGGGTTCAGAAAACCCTGCTCATCATGTCTCACTTCTTATATTAAACGGTACAAGCCACACACTCTTCCACGCTTAATTTACGTGTTCTCGTATAATACAGACTCTTTAAACCTTTTTTATGTGCATAGATGTAGTAACGTGCTAATTCACGTGTTGAAATATCACTATTAACGTAAAGAATTGTACTAATTCCTTGGTCAATATGTTCTTGAATTTCTGCGATTAAATCAATTAATTTAAACTGATTCATATCGTAAGAAGATTTATAGTACCAGAACGTATCTTTTGATAAATATGGCATTGGATAATATGTTGTCGCATTCGCATATGTTCTTGATTCGATTTGACTTACGATCGGCATTACGCTTGAAGTTGCATTTTGAACGTAACTGATAGATTGTGTTGGAGCAATAGCAAGACGGTAGGAATTATATAATCCATTCTTCTTCACTTGCTCTTTTAAACTTGTCCAATCTTCTTTTGTTGGAATGTGAATTCCTTCAAATAATTGCTGAACTTTTTCAGTTACTGGGCTGTAATCTGTCGTTTCATACTTTTCAAAGTATGTGCCATTCGCATAATCAGACTTATCGAAGTCTTTAAATGTTTCGCCTTTTTCTTTAGCGATTTCCATACTTTTCTCAATAGAGTAGTAATTTAACATCATAAAGAATGTACGAGCGAACTCTTTCGCTTCTGCACTTTCATATGCGATTTTGTTTTTGGATAAATATCCGTGTAAGTTCATTGCGCCAAGTCCAACTGAATGAAGCTCATCATTTGCTTTTTTCACAGTTGGTGCATTCGGAATAATCGTCATATCAGAAACAGCTGTTAAAGCTTCCATTCCCGCATGAACGGCTTCACGAATTTCTTTATTTTCCATTACATTTACGATATTTAACGATCCTAAGTTACAGTTAATATCACGACGGATAATGTCATCTGTACCGTAATCGTTAATTTCAGAAGTTTCTTGAAGCTGGAAGATTTCTGTCTCGAATGTTCAACTGAGTCCGCTACTCCTCAGTCCGTTGCTCATGCAACTGCTGTATGTCACCATACAGGACAGACTATATCACCACCTACAGCATTACCTGATTAGGTGCTCCGCTTTTCGAACGCCAATCGCTTGCGCTCTACTCCCATAAGGGATAGTCGTTAGGCTTTTACTTATCTTAATCTTTCAGAAAGTCTCTTATTACTTTATGTTGTCCCATAACTCTGCTATACAAAATAATAAGATACATTCTGAACTTTTATATTTTCATTCTAAGATAAGATTTAGCACGGTAGGTTACCTCAAATTTGAGGCTTTCCCCGTTTAACGGAGTTTTCGACTAGCATTTCTACTAGAAGGTGCTACATATTTAACACAAGTTCGACATCTTCACAGTTCCAATATCCTTCAATGGATGTTGGTTATTTGCATTTGATTTAAACATTAAGTACGGATAACCAGACTCAAGCTGAATCATAGCAATTTTAATAAGCATGTCACGCGCACTAATATCTAGAGGCTTCTTCTTCACTTTCGGATTGCTCATTAATTCATCGTACATTTCATCGATATCAATATCATCTAAATGCTTTCCGTATTCTTTATACACCGTATAAGGCGCGAAAACATGGAAAGGTTCGTTTTTCTCAGCAAGCTCAAAGAACTTACTTGGAACGATAATTCCGATTGATAGAGACTGAATACGGCTCTTCTCATCGGCATTTATTTTTTTTGTATCAAGGAATTCAATAATATCCCAATGGAAAATGTTTAAGTATACTGCACCGGCACCTTTTCGTTGGCCAAGTTGATTCGCATATGAAAACGAATCTTCAAGCAATTTCATAACGGGCACTACACCACTTGCAGCGTTGTCGATACCTTTAATTTGCTCACCACGTGCGCGTAGCTTAGATAAGTTTAAAGCTACTCCTCCGCCGATTTTCGATAATTGCATTGCAGTATTAATGTTAAAGCCGATTGAATTTAAGCTATCATCCATCTCTAACAAGAAACAAGACACCATTTCTCCTCTTCTGCTTCTTCCCGCATTTAAAAAGGTTGGTGTCGCTGGTTGGTAGTTTTGTTTGACAATCATGCTTGCGAATTGTTTTGCTTTCGCAACATCACCGCGTCCTAAGTATAATGACACAATTGCTACACGATCTTCATAGCTTTCTAAGTATTGTTTTTGATCATTCGTTTTTAACGCATAATCTTTGTAGAACTTAGATGCTGCCATATAAGATTGGAACTCGAAGTTTTCACCATAAGCGATGTTATATACCTCTTCTACTTCCTCCAAGCTATACTCGTCCAGAACGTTGTAATAGTAATCATGTTCTTTCATATACTCCATTCGCTCTGCCACGCTATTAAAAGAAACGGTATTCTCTCTAGCTTCTTCCATAAAGACTTCTAATGCCTCTTTATCCTTATGAAGCTGATAAAAACCGTCCTGCATTTGCGTGATTTCATTATTCAGTTCAATGTGTCGCAATCTCCCGCACCCTTTCCTTAAAATATTCTACATCGTTATTTGTTCCAGATAACTCAAATTTTGATACAATAGGCACTTCATATTTAGTAGAAATTTTGTCAGCACTTGCACCGAACATGTCTCCCCAGTTACGATTGCCGCTTGCAGATACGCCTTTTAATTTTTCATTATTGCGCTCTAAAAAGTCTAAAACACGTTCTGGTACATTGCCAAAACCTGTTGTATACGTAATAAGAATAAAGTCTTCATCTATTACTAGATCTTCATCAATTTGAACGGCCGGCATATTTAATTTGTGGATGAAACGCTTCACGTTTCCTGTCATGGAATCATATGCAACTAACATTTCCGACCCCTCCCTCTCCAATCTATATTCTCTATATGTTGTTCTTGATTTCTCTATATATTGTATTACGTTTCAAAATAAGACACAAGATATATGTATAAATTCTTTCTTTTTTTAACTTTTACTTTTCGACAAGACAGTCGATTTTTTTCAATACAATGACTATGAAACAACATTCTAAAACTCATGTCAATAAAGTGCTTTTCAAAAAAGTTGTCAACGAATTTAACCTTATTTTTAAAAAAGGTTCCAATGTATTTTGTCATAAAACGGCAAATGCTGGAGGAATATATTTCTCCAGCATCACGCAAAAAAGAACAGACAGGAAACGATAATCTGTTCTAAAAAACGATTACATTTATCAATTTTACTTTATTAAATATTATACATATACTTTCGGTTCGCGTTACATACTAAAAGATAACTATTATAGAAAAAGATAATTATTATGGAAATTCAACTTATTTATGAAAAGATTATTCAGAGTGCTCAATACGCAAAATATCTTTTACAAAAATATGATGTGGATTTTCATCTTTATCAATCATTGTACATACAGGAGCTTCTTCATCAAAGTAAACAATCATTCCTTCTACGTACTGATATGTATGTTGAACTTGTACAGTTACTTTAATTTCTATAGCCTCTTCATATGCTCTTTTTATTTTCTGAAGCATTTTTGCCGAACACTTTCGTTTCTCTGGATACATAACCATCCCCATAAATCGATTACCGGCTCTATCTTTCCACATATAATCCCAATGCGGTAATATGCCTTGTTTAAAATCGCCCATAATTCTCCTCCCCTATATTCTTCTAGTTACGAACGTGGCGTTTCTGAATATGTATAAATTACTTGTCCGCCGCGCTGTGCGTTCCCAATAATATGTTTAAAGTCTTCCCTACTTACTACAACTTCTCTGAACGTATAAAATACATCTTTCGTAACAACATACTCCTTTATTTCACCATTTTTCAGCTGATCCAAAATTGTATTTGCTAATTCTTTATCCATGTATTTCACCTCTATGCAATATTTTATTTTATCTTATATTCTATAGGTCAACAACTGTAAAATTATCCAGATGCTATACCTTCATTTCATTTTCATTATTTTTCAAAAGATATCTCTTTATTATATGTCCACTAAATATCATATACTAACATAGCTACTTCTCTATATCAAACATTTCGACATTCAATTATGCAAAGTTCCATACCACTATGCTACAATATATAAATAGAATTAGGAGGGATACTATGATTCGGAAAGCAAAAAAGACAGATGCAACGGCAATAGCTCCTTTATTGTATAATGCTCTGCACGAAATTGCTGAAAAAATCACAGGTAGCACAGTTGAGACCGAAGTATTACTAGGACTTGAAACATGGTTCTCAAAAGAGGGCAATCGACTGAGCTATGAAAACTGTTTTGTATATGAGCAAGACGGGGGTGCAGTTGGAGTTATTGTCGCTTATCACGGTAGTGAGGCAACAAGGCTTGATGAACCAATTGTACATCACTTAAGAGAATTACATAAAGATGAATCGATTACGTTAGAAAAAGAAGCTGAACTTGATGAATATTACATTGATACATTATCAGTTTCAAGTGCACATGGTGGAAAAGGAATTGGTTCTAAATTAATTGAAGCTGCTGAAATTCATGCAACTGAAAAGGAACATGAAAAAATCGCATTACTTGTTAATTTAGAAAACAAACGTGCCTATTCACTATACGAAAAACTAGGTTATAAAAAAGATCAAATCGTTATGCTTGTAGGCGAACCTTATGCACACCTTGTAAAACCATTGAACATCCAAATTTCTATATCTTAAAAAAAAGCACACGATGTATATACATCGTGTGCTTTTATGTTAAATTCGTATTTAATATATTTCCATTCATCGCCTCATGAAACGTATATGTTGTACATCCCCATGGCTCTCTATGCAAAATAGGCGTACCAGACCATCCCATTGCTCTCAGTTCCGTACCAATCATTACATTCACATAATTATGACCTACAAGAGCAATACTTCCATGTACGAGAGCGTAACGGTGTAATAAGTAAGCCGCTTGCTTTGCCCTCTCCCTTACTTCCTTATAAGACTCAACATCTTTATGGTAACCAAGTATCCATACTGTTCGTCCGATAAACATCCATACGTTAGGTTTACATTTTAACCATTTTGGAGCATAAAAACTCGTCGGAACTTCAGCTTCCCTAAAAAGAGCATTTTGCATAAAAGATAAAGAATCCACTAATTCAGCTGCTGACTGTACTGCACACCTTTGATCACTCGTTAAAATCAATTTTGCTGCTTCAACCGCTTCCCTTGTTTCCAATGGTATAGGTGCTTTCTCTGTTATAGTATGTAAGTCATATCCTTTCATCCATTCATGAAAGAATGTAACCGTCATTGGTTCTATAGTACGATCTAAGCGACCATGACGAATAAAAGAAATCTTCATTCTTTCCACTCTCCATTCATCACTTACGAACTCTATTATGTACTATTTTTATATATCATACCACGCAAAAAAAGAAAGTTATACACCTTTACATATCCCCGCCACTCTCATGTGTGATTGAAGCATGTATACCATCCATCCCATCAAAATATGTAGTCGTTTCATGATGACGAATCTTTTTTAAATGTATATAAGAAAATAAAAACAAAGTTAAAGCTATAGCACTCCCCACAAATTCAAACATCATTTTACCGCCTCTAATTTCTCCCACTTTAGCAGGTTATCTTATACCTTTATTATACCCCTATATAAAGATACATGCATTTCTACCATTATTTCTCCTAATAACATGGGTTTTTCGTATATTTTCTTACAAAAAGTGAATATTTTTCGAATTTTTACTTTGGAAACATTTACAAAGTAGGAAATATGGTTCAAAATAGGAGGAAATAAAAAACCCAAATTTATTCTTTTTTTGGGAAAACTGTAACAAGGAGAGTTGCTTATGCAGATCGCAGAAACTGGAGATATCATCGAATTTAAAGGTGGAATGCAAGGCCGTGTTCAAAAAGTAAATCAAAACTCCGTTATTGTAGATATAACAATTATGGAAAATTTTAGAGAACTAGATATGGAACCTCTTACAGTTGTAAGTCATAAAAACTATACTGTCATTAATCAAAATGCATAATATAATAGAAAGAAAGGATCTGTATAACATACAGATCCTTTCTTTCTATTATATATTAACGATTATCAATTGTTTCTGGATATAGATCATGGTTCATCATGCGGTAGTCTGCCATTTGCTCATACTTCGTTCCCGGGCGACCATAGTTGCAGTAAGGATCAATTGAAATCCCTCCACGTGGTGTGAATTTCCCCCATACCTCAATGTAACGCGGATCCATTAATTTAATTAAATCATTCATAATAACGTTCATGCAATCTTCGTGGAAGTCACCGTGATTGCGGAAACTAAATAAATATAGCTTTAAAGATTTACTCTCTACCATTCTTTGTTCTGGAATGTAGCTAATATAAATTGTTGCAAAGTCTGGTTGGCCTGTTTTCGGACATAAACTTGTAAATTCAGGACAATTAAATTTCACAAAATAATCACGGTTTGGATGATTATTATCAAATACCTCTAAAATTTCTGGGCTATATTCAAATAAATATTTTGTATTTTGATTTCCTAATAATGTTACATCTTTTAAATCTTCATCTAATCTTCCTGCCATTTTAAACATCCCTTCTCATTATACTCCGCGTTTATTTCCCCATACTAAGGCATGAAGCTGCGGCAATACTTTTGCATTATTCATCTCTTTACAATTTACAGCTTTATCAATCAGCCACTCATACTTATCTAATAATTTCTTAATCAGCATCGCATCATCCACTGTTTTTGTATCATCATTCCCTACTTGTAAGAAAAATGGTACATCTGGATAACGTTCGTGCATCTTAACTGCATACTCGAAGTCATAATCGTCAAATACTACTACCTTTAAACTAATATCTTTTCCTGCTAGTTTCTGAATAACAGCATCTAACTTCTGAAAATCAGTATTCATCTTCGAACTTGGTGGCTTTGGAGAAATCGTTATCTCATCAATTTGAAGTAACCAATCTTGCCATTTACTCCCTTGCGTTTCGATTGCTGTTCGCATTCCATTCTCTTTTAATATAGAAAGAAGAAACTCAATATTTTTCAGCAATGCTGGATTTCCACCTGAAATCGTAACATGAGAAAAATTTTCGCCACCAATTTCTACAAGCTCATTCCAAACGTCTTCTGCTGTCATCTGTCTAATATGATCTTTAGCCGATCCATCCCACGTAAAAGCAGAATCACACCAAGCGCAGCTATAATCACAACCAGCTGTACGAATAAACATCGTCTTTTGTCCTACAACCATTCCTTCACCTTGAATAGTTGGACCAAATATTTCTAAGACAGGGATTTTACTCATCGAGCATCCACTCCCGTCTTACTTCCGCATAACTAGTTGGCGTCTCGAAAAGACGAACAAATTCAACACGAGCTCCTTTATATTCGTTCGCACGATTATCTTTTAATAATGCTTCTGCCATCTTTTCGTAAATCCAAACGACCATGTTTTCAGCAGTCGTATTCATCGCTGGTAACGTTTCGTTTAAATAACGATGGTCTAAATAAATTTCTATTTCATTCTTCCAAATTTCTTTTATATCTCCAAAGTCAATCGCAAGACCTATCTCATTTACATATCCACTAATCCCAAATACAACTTTATATGTGTGACCATGTAAGTTTTTACATTTTCCTTCATAACAGTGTAAATGGTGTGCTGCATCAAATGTAAATTCCTTGCTGACCATTACTCTTTTATTATGATATTTGAGCTGTTTACGCTGAATATCCTCGTCCATTTTTTGCAAATTTTCTACAATGCGAAATCCAAAGAAATTATCCATTAGTTACTCGCTCCTTCGCGTTCTTGTAGGTACGTATCTAATCCTGCTTTACGAAGTTGACATGCTGGACATTCACCGCAACCATCACCAATGATTCCGTTATAACATGTTAATGTTTTTTCTCGAACAAACTCGAATGCTCCAAGTTCATCTGATAATTTCCATGTTTCCGCTTTATCAATCCACATAAGTGGTGTATGAATCACAAACGGATAATCCATGGATAAATTTAAAGTAACGTTTAACGATTTCACAAACACGTCACGGCAATCTGGATAACCACTAAAATCAGTTTCACATACACCCGTTACAATATGACGTGCTCCAACTTGTTTTGCTAATACAGCAGCAAATGATAAGAATAGTAAATTTCGTCCATCTACAAACGTCGATGGCAATTTACCTTCTTCATGTGTAATCTCCATATCGGTTCTCGTTAACGCATTTGGAGCAAGTTGATTTAATAGACTCATATCTAGTACCGTATGTTTAATTCCTAGCTCTTTTGCAATTTCCGCTGCACAATCAATTTCTAGCTTATGACGTTGATTGTAATTAAACGTTACAGCCTCTACTTCTGCAAACTGCTCTATTGCCCAAAATAAACATGTCGTACTATCTTGTCCTCCACTAAAAACAACAACTGCCTTTTCTTTTTTCATTTCACTCATTCTCCTTCTCTACTACGAATAAGAAGAAAGAACGTTCTTGAACTGTCACAATAAAAAAACAAAACAATACCTAAAGATATTGTTGTTTCCATAGTTTTTTATAGAGGGAGTTCGCGAACCTCTCCCGTGCATTGCACGGAATTCCTTCTTTCATTGACAAAGGTTATTGTAACATATTGTATACTACCAGAAAAAATTTCTGATTTTTCCGCTATTTCTCATTTCATTTCTTTCATTTTATAGTATGATTAATTTAATGTGAGAAGAGAGGAGGCATCCCACTGAAACCCTTTATTATTTATCTCTTTTTAAATATATTATTCATCCTTGTTACAATGCTCGTATACCATTTATTTTGGAATCAAAAAGGGAAACGTTCTCCTAAATTAAATTCAGCAATATTTATTGTATTATGTTGCCTCGTTACTATACTATGTATCACTTTCGCAGCAAAAACAAATTATGGATTTCAATTTGATATGCGTCATATCGTATTAATTGTCGGTACATTAACCGGAGGTCCTATTGCTGGTGGATCTATATTAGTTGTATTAAATATATACCGCTTCTTATTAGGAGGAATAGGTGTTTTCCCATCGATTATCGGTTCTATCCTTCTATTTATTGTCCTATTATTTACATACAAATTTTTCAATCGAACTTCTAATCGTATAAAAATAATACTTGCTATTATCTACAGTCTCACATACGGATTTAGTTGGATACCTTTCTTCCTTTCAAAGGTTACAAACAAGGCTGATTATATACCACATATTATTGTGTATGAGTTATGTACGATACTTGGTACGATCCTTATTTTATATTTACTACACATATTACAAACTCAAGTGCGTCTCCAAAACGAACTTATGAATGCTGAAAAATTTCATTTAATTGGTGAAATGGCAGCGTCTATCTCTCATGAAATTCGCAATCCATTAACTTCAACGAAAGGATTTTTGCAACTTTTACAATCAGATACATGTACTGAGCAGGAGCGAAAATTATATATTGACATAGCCATCAACGGAATCGAACAAGCAAACCACGTTCTTACAGATTATTTAACCTTTGCAAAACCAAGTATTGAAAAAGAACAAAGATTACAGTTAGAAGAAGAACTACTACATGCATTATCGTTAATTACACCGCTTGCTAATTTAGCAAATGTGCGTACACATTATATAAAGCAAAGCACTTCTTTTTTTATCGCGGGAGAAAAACAAAAACTAAATCAATGCTTGTTAAATATTTTAAAAAACTGCATTGAGGCCATGCCAAAAGGCGGTGATCTTTATTTCACATTAGTTCCTGATCATAAACATATTCAGTTATATATAAAAGATACAGGAGTCGGTATGGATACCGAACAAGTGAAGCGTCTTGGCTCTCCTTTCTACTCAACAAAAGAAAAAGGGACTGGACTTGGAATGATGGTCGTATTCAGTGTTGTTCAAGCTATGAATGGAAAAATTGATATTATAAGTGAAAAAGGAATCGGTACAACCTTCTTATTAACTTTTCCACTCATACAAAAAACGTGATGAAATAATCATCACGTTTTTTCTGTTCCTTCAACTAATTCAGCAAAAGCTTTCACTTTTCCATGTGGTTTTTGATTTTCTTTACGTGCTTTCCAAGCGCGCTCTTCTTCTTTCTTTTTCTTGGACATACTTTTCAACTCCTTCTTTCCTTTCTCCATCTAGTATTCCAAAATAAGAAAGAAAACTATGCACATATCAAAAAAGAAGTGGTCTCCCACTTCTTCCTAATTATCTTTGTAAAATTGCGTGTTTCGCCTCTTTTAACTGCGTAAGATGTCTTTGTTCATGCAAATCAAGAAATTGAATCCACTGATACAAATTCAGATCATTAAAAACAGGATGCTTTAATCCATTTTCAAATAGATCTTTTTCATCTATAACACTATGAAGCGCGTGTAATAGTTCTTGTCGTGAATGTTCTAGTAATTGAATTCCTTGCTGTTTTTTCATTAACGTTTCTGTTGGTTGCATTTGCTGAGGAGCTTCTCGTTTATGTGTGCGATCAAGCGTAAGTTGGAGGTCTTTAAATGGAGTCGTGTTTCTTTCATTTTTTTGTAAAGCATATACAAGGGCAGACGTGACAGATTGTTCAACTAAATGCAAGTGATGCAAAATTTGAATAATACTCCATTTATCACGGCGTGGCTTTACATTCACTTCTGTATCATTTAACATTTCAATTTCTGATAATAGCGTGCTTCGAGTAGACTGTAATGAGTTCACCAAACTTTCTAAACTCACATCCATATTAGATTGAAGCATACTTCTTTCCCCCCTTTTTGTTGGTGAAAAGAGGTGCTCCTTATTAGAAACACCTCTTTAGTATTCTGAATTTTCTTTTATTATCTCATCATTTTCACATTATGTCGATGTTAAACATGTGAAAAAAAGCGCATGTTTTTTACAATTTTGTGTCGTCAATCGCATGTAGCCATGCTTCAATTTCTGTAATGACGCTTTTTACACAGCCTTCAGCAAATGGTGATGTTAAATTTGCAACTTCTACTAATTCTAAGAACGATTTACTTCCACCTTGTTGGCAAAGATTCACATAATCTTCCCACGCCTCTTGTCTATTATCTCTTGCACGTTTCCAAAATTGCAGTGCGCAAATTTGTGCTAACGTGTAGTCGATATAGTAGAACGGCGAGCTATAAATATGCCCTTGACGTTGCCAGAATCCACCGCGCTCTAAATAATCATTATCTTCATAATCACGATGCGGCAAATACTTTTTCTCTATATTACGCCATGCTGTCTTACGCTCTTCTGGCGAAGCTTCTGGATTTTCATATACATAATGTTGATATTCATCAACAGATACACCATACGGTAAAAACAGAAGTGCTGAACTTAGGTGAGAGAAGTAATATTTATCTGCATCTTCTTCAAAGAATAACTTCATCCATGGCCATGTAAAGAATTCCATACTCATAGAATGAATTTCACAAGCTTCATACGTTGGCCAGTTGTATTCTGGAATTTCAAACTTACGACTTTCATATACTTGGAAAGCATGACCAGCTTCATGTGTTAATACGTCAATGTCGCCAGATGTTCCGTTGAAGTTTGAGAATATAAATGGCGCTTTATAATTCTCGATATATGTACAATATCCACCGCCAACTTTTCCTTTTTTCGCAACTAAATCTAATAAATCATTATCTAGCATGAAATTGAAAAATTCATCCGTTTCAGCCGATAACTCTTTATACATCGTTTTCCCATGATTAACAATCCAATCCGCATCTCCTTTTGGAGTTGGATTACCAGTAGAAAACTCAAAGTTCTCATCATAATATGCTAATTTTTCTACACGAATACGTGCTTTTTGTCTTTGTCTTAATTCGGTTGTAACTGGAACAATATAATCAAGTACTTGCTGACGATAATTCGCCACCATTTCCGCATTATAATCTGTACGGTACATTCTTGCATATCCAAGTTCAACAAAGTTTTTGAAACCTAAAGATTTGGCAATTTTCGTTCTCACTTTAACAAGCTCATCATAAATACGATCTAACTCTTCCTCATTCTCAGATAAAAAACCGTAATATGCTTCACTTGCTGCTTTACGTTCACTTCTTTCCTTCCCTTGCATAAATGGAATAAGCTGTGATAACGTTCTTTCTTCTCCTGCAAAGTCAATTTTTGCAGACGCTAATAACTGTGTATATTGTGAAGACAATTTATTCTCTAATTGTAAATCTTTCACGACTTCATCAGAATATGTTTTTAAATCACACTCCGCAAGGGCAAATAATTGCTTCCCATAATACGCTTCTAATTCTTTACGGAATGGAGAATGAATTAACGCATTATAATACTTTGTACCATATCCTTGTACAACTGGAGAGAATTCATCAAAGAAATCTTGCTCTTCCTTATAAAAAGCATCTGTCGTATCAACAGAATGACGAATATAACAAAGATTCCCCATTGTACCAAAATCGTTGCGAATTTCGTTAATTGAATGAATGACTTGCTTTTGTTCTTCTACAGTTTTTGCGTTATCAAACTTCTCTAAAGCAACAGTAAACTTCTCTTTTAATTCTTCAATATGTGGCCGTTTATATTCATAGTCTTTAAATGACATGAACGAGCCTCCTCTCCATTATATGCATCCTTACTATAATTCAATGCTTACTTACAAATCTCCTCTTATTCTTCAGCAAAATACGGCAAATGCTGTCATAATTACATGTAAACAAAAAAGCCTTGGATTTCTTTATCCAAAGCTCCTTTGGAACATACTATTATTTTTCATACTTTCCAATCTTTTTTAATAGATCAAGTAATTCATCCTTTTCCTCTTTCGTTAACATTTCAAAAGACTGATGTATAACTTGCTCATGCCCTGGAAAAATAGAAGCAATAAAGTTCTCTCCCGACTCAGTTAGTTGTGCATAAATAACACGTCTGTCATTCGGGCACGGAATTCTCTTTACTAGTCCCTTTTTCTCTAGCTTATCTACAACATATGTAATGCTGCCACTAGCTATTAAAATACGCTCACCAATTTGCTGAAGTGGTTGACCACCTTTATGATATAGCAGTTCTAATACAGCAAATTCAGTTGGATTTAACCCGTTACTTTGTATAGACTTATTTGTAGTATCCATAACAGAACGATGTACACGAGATAATGCAATAAATACTTTTAAAGATTGAGAAATATCTTCTCGTTCATTATTTGATGTCATACAACTTTCAACCCTTCACTTAAATTCTCAGTAATAAAAAGAAAAAACAGCTTAGTACTTCATGTAATTCCCGAATGAGCATTCACTCATTCATTACCTCTCCCCAAACATATTATGCATGATTCTTGAATAAAAACATGACAATTTTAACATAGTTTATATATAATGATAATAAAAAAGAAGGAGTACGAAATTTGAAAGTCAAATTCCACAGCATAGTTTTATATATATTGCTTGTCATCCTACCAACGATAGGGATTGGTGCTACATTTTATTCGTATCATTCGTATAAAATGAAACAGGAAAACAAACTATCTGCTCACACCGTTCTCTTTTTATATAGAGACTATTTAGATCATCACCTTGGTGAAGCAATTTCCGCATTAGAAATGCTCGCAAAGGTCGTAGGAACCGAGACTGGAAATATAAATGGAATTAAAGAAATTGTACATGATACAGATGGAAACGATGCACGTTTTTCTGGTCTATATTACGCTACACCAGAAGGCGTCATTACAATCGCATCGGAAGGCGACCGACCACCTGTTGATGTCTCAGATCGTAAATATATTCAAAACGCATTACAAACTAAGAAAACAACTGTATCATCCGTCATTACAGATCGTGTTCTTGGACATCAAGCTATTATGATTGCTTCTCCCATTTTCAATAAACAGAAAGAGTTCTCAGGCTTATTGTTAGCAAGTTTACGCTTTGACTACATTTCATCATCTTTAAATGCCATTAAGCCGCAATACCATTTTGAAGTAACCGATAAATATGATGTAGTTTTTCTAACCGATGATAATAACGAAACAAGTGCTGCTCATTCAAATATGCTTACTACTCCACTTCAAAGATTAGATTGGAAGGTCTCTGTTTCTCCGTTACCTATTCATCAAAAAACTTTATACCAGTGGGTTTCCGTAGAATGTATAGCTACTTTATTTTTAATGTCAATTTTATTTTTACTCGCTCAATATATGTTGTTAAAACGGCAAACAAAACTGGAAAGACAACAAAATGAACTACAAAAAATTGAATTGGTTGGAACTTTTGCAGCTAGTACAGCCCACGAAATCCGTAATCCTCTTACCGGAATTAAAGGGCTCGTCGCTCTATTAAAAGAGAAATATAAAGATGAACAAGATCAGTTCTATTTTTCCATCATCGAACAAGAAATAGAACGGATTAATGAAATTGTAAGCGAATTTCTTATTCTCGGAAAGCCAACTGCTATCATTGAACAAACTTATGATGTGAGAACCATTCTAAATGAGGTAACGTTAATTATTCAATCTGAGGCGAATCTACATAACATTGTATTCCATTTACATTTGCCAGACCATCCTGTTCATATCCGTTGCTCAAAAGACCATATGAAACAAGTGGTTTTAAACATTACAAAAAATGCAATTGAAGCCATGACTTCTGGTGACACACTCACCATTGTCGTAACAAACAATGAAACGCACGCACAATTGCAAATTATAGATACTGGAAAAGGGATTCCAAAACATATTCAAAAACACCTCTTTCATCCGTTCTTTACTAATAAAGATACTGGAACAGGTCTTGGACTTGTTATATGTAAACGAATTGTAGAGATGTACAATGGGCATATTTTTATTGACAGTATAGAAAACGAAGGAACAACAGTTCATATCGAAATTCCGTTACACTCAGTATAATTATCCTTATCCCAAAAGGGTAATTATACTTATTTCATAAAACCAGCCACAAGCATTCGCCAAAAATTACTCGATTTCCCTTCATACCCAATTTGAAAAATAGGTACCTTTATAATCGATAACCATCTTGGTGTTTGTTTCTCTTTATAACACTGGTACTGTAAAATAAGCTTGTCCAATTCTTGACTAACTTGAATTGTCTCCATACTATTTAACCCACTCGTTAAACCTAATTGAATCATCTCTTCACGTTTCATATGAATATCACGTGAAAGCTTTTCTAATGTGTACTTCCTTTTTACAGTAAACATTCATATCCCCCTTATTATACTTCCATGCTCTCAACTTCACTTCTCCATCGACCTTTTAACTACTTAATCATATTTGAATTTGAAGAATCAGAAAATTAAACATTTTCTCCCTGTAATTTACAAATCTTTACCCTCACTTTGAGAATTATTACAAATTATTCTATCTTTGTAAATACATTCGCAATAATAGACATTTTTTTCACCTTCTTTTTTTATAAACACCTATTAAATAGCGGATTCTCTATTTTCCATATACTTTTCTTCGACATTTTTTGTTTAATTTATATAAAAACGCAAAACATAATGATGATTGATAAAGTGAAAATTTAATCATTGAGGGTGTTCACTCCCCACTGCCCGCAAATAGTAGGATAAAATAGAAAGGAAATATTTATATGCGCAAATATACAATTGCATTTCTTATGCTTACTATGTTCTTACCATCTTTCTTGTTTCCTGTTCAAGCAAAGGCACATACAAACAAAGTAGCTATTGTCATTGATGACTTCGGCAATAATATGAAGGGAACTGATAAAATGTTATCACTTCCTATTCCACTGACTGTTGCCGTTATGCCTTTTCTTCCTTCCACAAAGGAAGATGCGATAGCGGCTCACAAGAAAGGGCACGAAGTTATTATACATATGCCAATGGAACCTATTAAAGGTAAAAAAGAATGGCTTGGACCAAAAGCAATTACAACTGATTTAAGCGATGAAGAAATAAATAACCGACTCGAACAAGCGATTCAAGAAGTACCGCATGCAATTGGGATGAACAATCATATGGGATCAAAAGTGACCGCGGACGAAAGAATTGTACGACTTATACTTGCAGCTTGTAAAAAACACGGTTTATTTTATTTAGATAGCAAAACAAATCCTAAGAGTGTCGTCCCGAAAATCGGGAAAGAATTAGGAGTGCCTATTATTGAAAATCAATTATTTTTTGATGATGTGTATACAGCCGCACATATTTCAAAACAAGCCCAATTACTCATAAAAAAACTTCAAGAAAAACCGATTATGGTAGCTATCGGACATGTTGGGCCTCCAGGTGAAATTACATCACGTGTAATAGAAACTTCTATTCCTAAAATTCGCGCACATGCAGACTTTATTTTTTTATCTGATTTAGCATTATCTCCACCTCCTGTTTCAAAATAAGATTCATTACTCAAAATAAAAAAGGACCAATCTGCATATAGCAAATTGGTCCCTTTTCCTTTTCACCTTAAATATAATCTACATGACTCACCCTGAATCCTTTTTTCTCTATTTTTCCGATTAATTGCTTTAATTTTTTTTCATTTAACTCATCTGTTATATTTACGATAACACGGCGAATATATTGATCGCCGTTATCTAGCGTAAATAATCCACCGATATTAAATGCTTTCAACAATGTCCCAAGTTCCTTAATCGTTCCCTTACAATCTTGTGTTGCAATTGTTAATATATAACCACCCGTCCGCATACCGAATGAATCTTCAATAACATCAAATATATTAGAATGCGTTAAGATACCGACAAATTCATTATAATCATTTAACACAGCTAAAAATGGAAGGCGACGAATAACATAAAATGCTCTAAAAAAAGAATCCTTTTCAAAAATAAATGCAGCGGAATCTTCCAGCATATGTTCCGTACTTAATTTCTCTAATCCACCATCACACTTCTTTTCTAAAAGATCTACTTTATAAATTATCCCCATGAATTTCTTTTCATCTTCTGCTACTACAGGGATTGCTCGAAATCCCGTTTCATTCATAATTTGCAAAGCCTCTTCACCTGAATCTTTCATTTTGCAAAATGTTACTTGCTGTTTTGGCAGAAAATGATATTTAACTCGCAAAATATGTTCCTCCTTACATGTCAACATGTAATCTATATATAATAAGGAAACCTATATTTTATGAGTAAAATCATTTTTAAAACGCTTTCATTTATTTATTGACTTGTAACGAACGACACCACAAACATTTTATATTACAGAGCTCTTCGCACCTTTTATCATTAACAATTTCACATGGTAATTCATTAAATATTCTATACCCTCTAGCCATTTTTTCGCTTCTTCTGGAGTTTTCCCCCACACGATCATGCCATAATTATGAACGAGAACTACTCCTCCACCTTCAATAAAATTCGGCACATCATTTTCTAATAAATCAGCGAATTTTTTCTCATCTTCTACAATGGGAATTGTCATTTCTGTTATACCTTCTTTTCCAAAAACACGTTCCACGCTACGTTTATCGAATGTTACTTCCCCTTCTTCTCCGTATAACTCTGATATTAAATGACTATCTACAGTCTGCACTTGTAAAATACATTCTGCACTACTTTTTTTATAAATATCCGCATGCATAAATGATTCCGCAGCTGGTTTTTCTTCATTTTCAAATACTGGCTCACACATACAATTTACAACAATAAAATCTTCTTCTGAAAATAGCCCTTTATCTCTTCCCTCAACGTTTACTAAAAAAGTTAACGGCTCTTTTGACGTACAGAGTGATAAACTAATTTTTGTACCATAAAACCAATCACGAAGTGCTAATTCAGATTTCACATCTTTCAATTCATTCCATTTTTTTAGAAAAAATAACATTTCGTCACCCCCGGCGTAATATTTATATAATGTTCAAATCCTTTCTATGTAAAAGGAGTATTTTTTGATTATTCTAAAAATTTAATTGAATTATCACATGAGAACGCTTTTTTGTCAATATAGTTTCACAGCTCTTCTTTAAAATGGGCCATTCATATGTCCATACACCTGTCGATTGCCTATTTCATTTTATACATAAAAAATACGTTATTCTTTTTACATTAAAGAATAACGTATTTTCTCATCTTTTATTTCGTTATTGCATTATATAAAAACTGTGCATATTGTTCACGTGTTACGAAATCATCACCTAAAAAGTTTCCTTTTCCATCACCTTTAGATATATTATTATCCGCTAAAGATGTCACATATTCTTCTGCCCAGTGACCAGTTGGTACATCTTTAAAATTCACTTTATTATTTCCATATTCTTTTAACTGAAATACTTTATATAATACTACAGACATTTCGTATCGAGTTAATACTCCATCTGGACGAAATTCCCCAGTACCATCTCCTTGCATAATTCCAGCTTGCGCAACTGTAGCAATATCTTGCTCAAACATATGCCCTTTCGTATCTGTAAATCTCTCTTTCTGCTCTACTTTATTTTCTAATTTCAAGTACCTTTGTACTAAAGACGCAACTTGTCCACGAGTAATATTATCCCCAAATCCAAATTGTCCATTTCCATATCCTTTGAAAATATTTTCTTTCGCTAAATAGTTAATTGCTTCTTCTGACCAATGTCCTTTTGGTACATCTTTAAATTCTACTACTTCTACTTTTTCATCTTCTTTAGAAGTGTTGTCTTCTTTAGAAGTGTTATCCCCTTTGCTTTCTACCACATTTTGAATTACAGATCCTGTGAAGAAGATTCCTGTATCAGCAAATGGATCTTTCACACCAAATTCGTATATTTTCTCACCTGATGTACTCCACTTAACTGCATCATTACTATACGTACCACCTTCGCTCTTCAAACGAATTTTTGTAGAGATGTTACCATCTTTTTCGTATATAGGTACTTTTACTTCTTTATTTACTTCTGTTTCCCCTAAAAATACTTTTTGATTTTGAACATTGATATAAGCTTTCTTACTTAGTTCTATTACTGGTCTAACATCGCGGATCTCATTTGCAACAAAACTTAAATATACTAACTTATTCAACTTACTAACTGACGATAAGTCTGAAATATA
The DNA here is from genome assembly GCF_054771475.1 of Bacillus sp. MN7755. Lineage (NCBI taxonomy): Bacteria > Bacillati > Bacillota > Bacilli > Caryophanales > Bacillaceae > Bacillus > Bacillus sp. MN7755. Next base: position 365,841 of record NZ_BTRL01000008.1, on the reverse strand, counting down.
ATTTGCTTCTAAATCAAGCTTTTGTAAGTTTACTAGACTGGATAATGGCGTAATATCTTTTAATTCATTGTTAGGTAAATCTAATTCTGTAAGTTGAGTCATTTTAGCAAGTGGTGTCACATCTTCAATTTGATTTTTCCCGATAAATAACTTACTTAATTGATTCATTTGATCAATGCCCGATAAATCTTTAACTTTATTACGTGTTAATACTAAGTCTTTTAAAGGTAATGAATATAACGGTTTAATATCTTCAATTTGATTACCAGCTAAAGTCAAGTAAGTTACATTTTTTAACGCGCTTAATGGAGCAACATTCGTAATTTTATTATTTGCTAAATTCAAGTAATCTAGTTGTTCCATTTTCGCTAATGCTGTTACATCTTCTATTTGGTTGCCTGATAGATATAAACTTTTTACATTTTTCATTTCAACTAACGGTGCAACGTTTGTAATTTTATTATTACTTAAATCTAGAGATTCTAAATTATCCATCTTAACAAGTGGCGTTACATCTGAAAATTCATTACCACGCAAAGCTAAATGATTTAATTGCTTTAAGTTCGCAAAGAACGACGGATCTGTTATCTTCGCATTCGCAACTGTTAAAGATTTTAAATTTGGCATATATTTTAATGCACTATAATCAAGAATCTCATTCGTATTTAAAAACAAGTTCTTTACTTGTAATAACTCTTCTTTCGTAATTGGTGTATTTAAATCTTTTCTATTAAATACTTTTTTATTAACAAGTTCTCTTAATTTGTTATCTGTTATCATATTTTGATTATCAACTGGATTATCCGTTTCTGTATTGCCTGAATTGGAGTTATCATCTGGTTTCTCTGTTTCTTTGTCACCTATAGTTGGATCTTTAATTTCAAATTGAACTTGATATTTGTGATCATATCCAATAGCCGGAATAAGTATGTGCATTTGCATATTATGCTTCTTCTCAAACTCGCCAATTTCAAATTGAACTACTTTCGTTCCATTCTTCCTCTTATCTTCTGACAAAACTTTCACATCATGAAATACACCTGGTTGGTTTCTATCTTCTATTCTAAGATATTGAAAATAATCACTATCTTGCATTGTTACAGTAACAATTTTTTTCCCGGCTGCAATTGTTACTTTAGGATCTTTTATATATTGAGAAACCATTGATGGCTCATCTTTTTGATCCTTATATATTTTAATCTCAGTATCATACATACGATCACTCGCTGCTGCTACTGATTGGTTTGCTTCAATTTTTATTGCTGCCAATGCTGGAGTAGAATAAGCAGCAAATGGAATTGCTAATGTCGTTGCTACTACTAACGCCTTCATATAGTTTTTTTTCAAAATAATATCCCCTATCATATATAGTTTTTATAATTGATAACACTTATCAATTACCTACAATTAAATGATAATGAATATCATTATCATTGTCAATGGGAATATTACATTAGATTTATATTTTCAAAGATAAAAAATAAAAAACCCTTTATTCAAAGGGATTTTTTACCTATCGTATGAAGAATTTCACTTTTTTCCTTCTCATTAATTACACCGATTTTCTGCAAAATATTCGCGTACAATACAAGTTTATTATATATTCGTTCTGACATGTTCCCCCTTCTTTCCTTCGACCAACTTTTTTTGTATTGGTAAATTATATGAAAGAGACGAGAAAATGTGTCCACTTTTTGCATAAATACAAATCTTTTATTCCGCTCTTTGCAGGCAGTAAAACTCCCACCTAAAAATCAGGTGGGAGTTCAATTTATTTAGCAAATTGTCCATTGAATATTATGCTTTTTAATTTCCTCTTCAAAACTATAGGGCATTTTTTTATCACAAATAACATGCTGAATACGAGAAAATGCTGCTATTCGATAATTCCCTTTTACGCCTATCTTTGTATGATCACATAGAATATATGTTTTTTCCGCTAATTTCATCATCGCTTCTGACAGTTTTGCCTTTTCTAATTCAAAACTAGAAACTCCAAAACTAGGCAATAATCCATCAATCGAAACGAATGCTTTATGAAAATGGAATTGCTGTATTACTTGCTGGGAAATAGATCCTGATACGCGTGAATGCTTTGGAGATACTTTCCCACCAATAAATAAAACTTCACCGTGAAACATTTTTTTATTAATAGAAGAAATTAATTGTGTGGCTACTGGAAATGAACTTGTTACAATCGTTAAATTTTTTCGATGAACCAGATATGGTACCATTTGAAGTGGTGTACTTCCGTCATCAATTGCAATCACATCTCCATCTTCCACAAACGTTGCTGCTTTATACCCAATTCTCTTCTTCTCTTCTATATGCAGCATCTCTCGTTCTAACATTGGTGCCTCTATTCCGGCTCCCGGAAGTTGGACTGCTCCACCATACACTTTCTTCAACTTCTTTTCACGATCCAATTCTTCTAAATAACGACGAATCGTCTCTGTTGAGACAGCAAACTCTCTCGCTAATTCTGAAACTTTTACTTTCCCTTTAAACTCTACCTTCTCAAGAATGGTTCGCTTTCTTTCTTCACCTACTACAGACATAACCTCACCCCATTGATTTCTACCTCATACACTGCTTTACTTATACAAAGTTATAACTTTCTTTGTAAGTGAAAACTTCTTCATGAATATGAATGCCACGCTTTTTTAGTTCATCAAAAATAATTTGTGGATTTACAAAAGCTTCCTCTGGCGTCACAACACCAACTTTATTTACATTCCCTTTTGCGATTAACTCTGTAGCAATCCCAAATGGAATACCGACGTTTCTCGTATACGCTCTTAATTTTCCCCATCCTACAACAGATCCATCAGATAACGGGTGTGTATGATATAATACGTGCCCTTGTTTCTCATTATTTTTCATACCTATTACTTCTACATGAAGTGCATAACCGTAAACCTCTGTTTCTTGTCCTTCTTTCGATTGCAATAGGTACTTCGAAATACAATCCATAATCCCAATGTCTTTCCCGTTTATTTCAATTTGATCATTACGCAATATACCATAATCATATAAAGCACGTACGAGCTGCATATTTTGCTTTGGCCAAGTTCCTCTCGTCTCTATCAGCTTGACGTCTTTATTTTCTAGCGCTTTTGCTAACGTCATTGTTTCAGAATGCGGAATGATATACTGCGTTGTTTTACCGTAAGGCGCAGGCAATTCAATTTCTCTCGGACGCGCAAACGGAGGTACTTGCTTAAACTCACCATCTTCATACACTGTACGCGATGGCAAATGTGGATCATATTCATATGTCGTTGTCTCTGTAATGGATGCAGAAAAAGCAATTGGACGATATGAACCGTGACTTACACGAACTGACTCTACAGTATCTAGCTGATTTGCTGCATGCATCGCCATCATTTGCGTTACACCTGGCGTCATACCAAAACCAGGTAAACACGTTTTTCCATTTTTAACAAATATAGAATGCGAATCATTTTCTTCACCAAATCCATTCAAATTCACACCGTGACAACCTGCTTCTGCAATACATCGAGTAGACAATCCATTTAGCTTTATCGTCGTACCGTCCATTACAATGTCATAGCCTTTCATCTTTGCAACCGTATCCTCGTGATTCATTACATCTACTTTAACAAAATCTACGCGAGGATCGTTGAGCCATTCTACTACTTTAAGGCCCTCTTCCTCATTAAAATCAGCTACTGTAATCGTCTCAAAAGATGAAAATTGCACTAAATCTAAAATGGCTTCACGACAAATTTTACCTGCTCCACCTAAGCAAAATACTTTCAACCTATAACAACTCCTTTAGTGATACTATCAACTAAGCGATTTATGTCTTCCTCATGTACATCACCAATATTTCCAATGCGGAACGTATCTACTTTCGAAATTTTCCCAGGGTAAATAACAAATCCATAGCGTTTTAACTCATTATATAACTGTTGAAACTCGAAGTTCCCTTCCGGATAAATGAAAGATGTAATAATAGGAGATTGATATTTTTCATCTACGAGTGGTTTGAATCCGATTTCTCCCATTCTATACACTAGTAGTTTTTGATTGTTGTAATATCGATTGTAACGTGCGCTTACTCCGCCCTCTTTTTCTAATTCAAGCAATGCTTGATAAAAAGCGTGTACAACATGTGTAGGTGATGTAAAACGCCATTTTCCATTTTGATTTTCCATCGTTTCCCACTGATCATATAAATCAAGAGATAAAGAGCGAGCTTGCCCCTTACACTTCAGTAATTCAGCACGCTTTGCAATAACAAATCCGAATCCCGGAACACCTTGAATGCACTTATTCGCACTACTAACTAAAAAATCAATTTGCAAATCAGCAATGTCTATTTCAATCCCGCCGAAACTACTCATTGCATCAACAATTGTAACCTTTCCGTACTGCTTTCCTAATTTACATACATCTACAATTGGATTTATAATGCCTGTTGTTGTTTCACAATGAACAACTGCAACATGCGTAATCTCTTTGTCTTCTTGCAATATCTTTTCTATCTCTACAATATTAGTAGGTTCCCACTCTTCTGTTTGACTGACCACCACATTTATATGTAACATCTCTGCTATTTGTACAATTCGCTTACCGTACGCACCATTTGTACAAACAAGAAGCTTTCCGTTTTTTGGAATGACAGAACCAATCACTGCTTCAACTGAAAACGTACCGCTTCCTTGCATTAGAACAGTTGTATATTTCGCTTCTTCCTTCGTCGCTAACGATACAAGTTTAGCCCTTACTTCTTGTACCATCGTGTTATATTCAACATCCCACGTACACCAATCGTATAACATAACTTCTTTTACAGTTTTTGTTGTCGTTAATGGTCCTGGCGTTAATAATAAGTAGTGATTTTCAGTCATGATTCTATTCCCCTTTTATGAAATAATAAGTTCTTGTTTCTCGATATGTTCCATTACGGTTTCAAGTTCCTGCATCGTTTCAATCGTAAAGTGCGCCCCATTTTCAACGAAACGATTGCGAACTACTTCTACTTTTTCACGAAGTTCTGCTGGATCCATATTCTCCACTTCCTCTTCAGTTAAACCGAGTTCGCTACTGCCAAGAATTACACCAACTGTCCACATACCAGCATTTCTTCCCTCTTTCATATCTGATACCGTGTCTCCAACTTTTATCATATGATTCATCGGATATACACCAAGTTCCATCGCATTTTTATAGCACATCCACGGATACGGACGACCCGCTGGAACATCATCTGGCGTTACAAGAAAATCAGGTTTATATCCTTGTAGCGCTGCTTCTTTTGCTACAATGTCCATCATTTCTCTCGTATAACCAGTCGTTGAACCAATTTTAATTCCTCTTTCACGTAAAGAAGCAATCACTTCTTTTACTCCATGGATTGGCGACGCATAGCGCGGTAAAATAGCGAAGAGAATCTCTTCAAATTCTTCATACATCTCCTGAATGTCTGCTTCTGTTGGTAATTGTCCAAAAACACGATTCCACTCACTCGCAATACGAGGCATCTCTGTAAGTGCCCTTACATGATCAATCTTCAATAACCCCATTGGCTTACGAGCTTCTTCCGCTGTAATTGCAACACCGCGTTTATGGAAAATCTCCATAAACACTTCCAGTGGTGCAAAACATCCGTAATCAACTGTCGTACCTGCCCAATCAAAAATAACCGCTTCAATTTTCATTCTATCCATCACCTTTCTCACTTATCTTTTTTGCCATTGTGACGTTCGGTTACGAAGTGCTTTCGTTCCCCATTCATATACAACTCTTACTACAATATTTGTAACAACAATAAGTACACTCATTGCAGCTGCTGGCGCTACATTTCCTGCATCATCCATATTTACGATTGATACGGCAGCTAGTTTAAAATCAGCTGCGTATAAGAATACAACTGCTGACACAGTTACCATTGAATTTACGAAGTAGTACATCACCATTTCTAGAATGGCTGGTAAACACATTGGTACTGTTACTCTAAAGAATGTTTTATAAAACGGAATGCCCATCGACTGCGAAACAAGCTCAAACTCTCGGTCTAATTTCTTTAAAGCAGTCGTTGCCGTAACGAATGTTACAGAATAAAAATGAATGATATTGACTAGTACTAACACAGCGATTGTTCCGTATAAAGAATGAAACGGATTCGTTACTGATAGTCCAAGTATTTGGATTGTTGGTTGACTAAAGAAAAAGACGTATCCCAATCCAAGTACTAAACCTGGTATTGCTAAAGGGACGATAGAGAAAAAGTAACCTGCTTTTCGTAAAAATTGTAGCTGATTTATTTTCTCAATCGCATATGCGAACATAAATGTTAAGACGGCTCCAATAACCGCTGTAATTGCTGAAACAATTACGCTATTTTTAAACGCTTCAAGTCCATCTCCTGTTAAACTAGAAAAATTAAAATGCTCAAATGTAAAGCTCATATTATACGGCCATACTTTCACACTTGCAGCAATACCAACTGCCACAAATAATAGAATGATCATAAGTGTTATTACGCTACAATATACAAATGAAATAACATCTCGTTTCTTATTATTTATTATTCTGTAAGGTACTGCTTTGGAAGATAAGAAATTAGCCTGCTTTCTTTGCGTAATACGATCAACTGCAAACGCAAATATAGCTGGGATTAATAAAATCATTCCGACAGTTGCACCCATCGGCATATTTTGTTGTCCAATTACTTGTTTGTATACGTCAGTAGCGAGTACATTATATTGCCCACCAACAATTTTTGGTGCACCAAAATCAGTGAAACTCAGTGTAAACACAACAAACATCGCACTAATTAATCCGTACTTTACACTAGGTAAAGTAACAGTGAAAAATTGCTTTGTTTTACTCGCTCCCAACATATTAGAAGCTTCATATAATCGATAATCAGAGCCTTGAAATGCAATTAATAATATAAGAAAGGCTTGCGGAAATGTATACATGACTTCAGCCATTACAATTCCTACTGGTCCATATAAAGGGATTTGTATACCTTCAAACAAACCAAACATTCCTTTCGTTACTAACCCTTGATTACCAAATAAATATGTCAGTGCGATACCGTGCATCATCGTTGGTGCGAATAATGGTAACAACGCGACATATTGAAATACACGCTTCCCAAACACATTCGTACGAGCAATCGCATAGGCGTAAGCGAAAGCGAGTGTCACTGCAATAATTGTTGTCGCGCCCGAAATCCATACCGTATTTTGTAATGATTGAACTAGCGTTGGTGTTGTGAAATATTTACTGAAATTCGCAACACCAATGAAAGCTCCATCTTTATCATAAAAAGCTTGTGTAAACAGTTGTAATAGCGGCAATACAAGCATAATCAAAAAGGCAAGAATCATACCAATAACTAATAGTCTTTGTATCCACTCTTCTTTACCGATACGTCTCTTAATCTTTTTTTTCGTATTTTCTACCTTTAAATCTTCTAATATCTCCATCTATACGACAACCTTCTTTCCATATGACAACATATGATTTTCTGAGAAAGAGATTTGAATCGGCTTTCCTTTCCTAATAGCTGATTTTTCTACTTCTGATGCCAATATATCTACAACAATTTTCTCATTATATAGATGTGTTTCCTCCTCTATAACTCGCACTTCTGTCCGGTATACAGATCCCCGAAACTCCATGTTCTCTACAATTGTTTTCATACCATTATTTTGTACAACTGTTACATGTTCAGGACGAATTGCATGTTCTTCGTTATTTGTCGAAAAGAAATTAATAGAACCAATAAAATCTGCCACAAACGGATTGGCTGGTCTTTGATAAATCTCCTCTGGTGTGCCAATCTGCATAATTTCCGCATGATTCATTACAACAATTTTATCAGCCATCGTTAATGCCTCTTCTTGATCATGCGTGACCATAATAGTTGTTACTCCTACTTTTTCTTGCAAATCACGCATTTCTCTACGTAACTTTTCACGTACTTTTGCATCTAAAGCAGATAACGGCTCATCGAGTAACAAAATATCCGGAGACAGAGCGAGCGCACGTGCAAGTGCTACTCGCTGCTGTTGTCCGCCAGACATTTGAGCAGGATATTTATCTTTTACATTCAGCAAATCTACAAGTTCTAACGCATCGAGCGCTTTCTCTTTTACTTCTGCTTTTCCATGTTTTTTTGTCTTTAAGCCATATTCAATGTTTTCAAGTGCTGTTAAATTAGGAAACAATGCATATGATTGAAACACCATTCCGAAATTCCTCTTTCCAGGAGGTAATGCTGTAATATCTTTTCCATTCACAGCTATACTACCTGTTGTTGCTTCTTCTAACCCTGCTAAAATTCGAAGCAATGTTGTTTTTCCACAGCCACTTGGGCCTAATAAACATACAAACTCATTTTTTTTCACAGTAAAAGAAATGTCTTTTAACGCTGTAAATGCATCAAACTGTTTTTGAATGTGTTGAATTGATAAATATTCGCTCATTTTTTCTCTCTCCCACTCACTTACTTTTTCGGTTCTGCTTTTTGGCCAAACTCTTTTTCCCATTTTTCTAAAATTTTGTCGCGATTTTCTGCTGCCCACTTAAAGTCATTCTTTTTGTATAACTTTTCCGTCACATCTTTAGGGAATCCATCTGGAAGTTTATAATCATTTTTAATTGTCGCAAATCCATTTTTCTCAAAGTATAATTTCATTACATCATCAGTAATTGCCCAATCTAAAAATGCTTGCGCTAATTTTTCATTTTTCGCGTTTTCTTTTTTAATAAGTGCGTTCGCTTCTACTTCCCAGCCTAATCCTTCTTTCGGCAGTACAACTTCAACCGGTGCACCTTTTTGTTTCTCTTTCAAAGCACTATAAACCATTGATACACCAACTGGATATTCACCTGCTCCTGCTAATTTCGCTGGTTTTGATCCTGAATGCGTATAACTTGCCATATTATCATGAAGTTTCTTCATGTAATCCCAGCCTTTATCTTCACCCATAATTTGTAGCCATGCGGAAACTGTTAAAAACCCTGTTCCTGAAGAAGCCGGATGTGGCATAACAAGTGTTCCTTTATATTCTGGTTTCGTTAAGTCTTCGTATGATTCTGGCATCGGTAAATTTTTCTTCTTTAATTCTTCTTTATTTATAGCAATCCCCGTCATAAATGCAGTATTTCCTACCCATTTTTCTGGTTGCTTATCATCTTTAAATTGCGGAAGAACACGATCCGCTCCTTTTGGAGAGTATCCTTTTAACATATCTTTTTTATCTAAAGCTAATAGACTTGATGCAGCAGTTCCCCATACAACATCTGCTTGTGTATTCTTTCCTTCAGCTAGCAATTTCGCTGTAATAACTCCAGTTGAATCACGAACAATGTTCAATTTCACATCTGGGTATTTCTTTTTAAAAGAATCAAGATAAATTGGTACAAGTTCTTCTTCAATCGCTGTGTAAACAGTTAATGATCCAGATAGTTTATCATCTTTTACTTTTGCTCCAGCACTTTCTTCTTTCTTTGCACCACACCCCATTAATAACGAAAATACCATTCCAGTTGCTACAGCTTTAAAGATTGTTTTTTTCACTGTCTCTCTCTCCTTTTACAAATCTTATGTACAACTCAAATATAAACAACTAGTGTAAAAGCAGTATTAAACCAACATTAATCTTTTGTTTGTTGTTTGTTTTTGTGTAATACGTTGCTACTTCTATATTTTTTCGCATTTTTCTGCTAATAATGAACACTAAATTTACAAATAATTAAAAAACCTTTATAATCCCACAAAAAAATGAGGCGTTTGTAAAAAACGCCTCATTTTTGTTTACCCTTTTTTGAATTACGATTTGCATACTTCGCGCTATTTTCTCCTTCATACTCTAATGCAAATTCTGCATCTGGTAAGCTTTCTTTCGGAGTTTTATTATTGTTGATTGCCGCATTTTGTTTCACTTTTCTTTTTACCAATACATTCACCTGCTCTCAAGAATTCACTTTCTACTCTAGTTTGAAGCAACATAAAAGAATTATTACTGGCAAGTGTTAACAAGTACATAAGAGCCGTTAGATGGAAATACTACGTATGAAGAAATCATTATAAAAAGGAGCAATTATTTTGAAGAAGAAAGATAAAATTCAGTCACCAATTTTAGACGAAACGCTCCCGCATCAAATGAACTTTCCATCTTTTAAAGGCACAGGTAAAAAGATGCAACAACCTTTTATAAATCAATATGAAGTTGTAATCGGAGACAGTAAATATAATTCCGAGAACAGTCCGCTTAACAATTGGAGCGATGAAGTAGATCCTGCCATTATGGCTGGTGATGAATGGATCCATCCTACAAATGATATTGGGTGGATTTCAGAAGAGAATCAAGAGTTGCTAAAAAAAGAAGCAGATAATAAAAATGAAGCTTTCATGCACCCTCAATTTGGAATTAACGACTAAAAAACCATTCTACCTAACATAGGTAGAATGGTTTCATGCTATCCAATAATAATCCGCTCTTTCGGGTATTTATAGCGGGGCGGCTGTTCTCTTCCGCCACTAGCTAGTATAAATGTTAAAATACCAACACGACCAATAAACATAAGTACAATGAGTACAAGTTTACCAACAGTTGTTAAATCTGGCGTAATACCTGTCGATAGTCCTGTCGTCCCAAAAGCAGAACACACTTCAACAATTAAACTCATAAGCGGTACATTTTCCGTAATAGATAAGATAAATAGTGCTGTCGCACATAATAAAATCCCCATCGTCATAACGACAGATGCTTTCAGCACATCTTCTTCATGTAGCTGACGTTTGAAGACTCTAACCGTTCTCCCACCTCTTGCAAAAGTGTATAGCGATAATATACTAACAGCAAATGTTGTTGTACGTATTCCGCCTCCAACCGAACTTGGAGATGCTCCTATAAACATTAATATACTCATAAATAAAAGCGTCGGTTGTGACAACTCACGTATATCCATCGTAGCAAGCCCACCACTTCGCGTCGTCACAGATTGGAATAATGTATAGAAAACTGTTTCATGCCATGACTTTCCTGCTAAAAACTGATTTCGTTCTAGCAAAAAAATCATAATTGTCCCAACGATAACGAGTGCAAAAAATGTTGTTGTCGTCAGTTTTGTAAATAATGAAAAACGAAATAGTTGCTGTCTCCTTTTACTAAGGAATTGTTTCACTTCCATTAATACCGGGAAACCAATTGCTCCTAAAATAATAAGTAACATATGAATCATTTGAACAATATAATCTTTCTTATACGGAATTAGTGATTGCCCTGTTAAATCAAATCCGCCGTTCGTGGTTGCACTAACAGCCGCAAAGAAACCGTGAAAATAAGCTTCTTGCCAAGTTGGAAAATAAAGTAGGAATCTTGTACCTAATAGTATTGCTCCAATAAGTTCTATCGAAATAATTACAATTAAAATAGAACGCATCAATTCTACAAGACCTGATAAGTTTCCTTGATTATGGTCTGCCATAATCAATCTTCTTCTCTGCAAACCAATCTTTTTCCCCGTTATGATCCAAACAAAAGTACCAAGCGCCATAATTCCTAAGCCGCCTAATTGTAAAATAAGGGCTAAAACAATAATCCCTGCCGTAGTAAATGTATCTGAAATCGTAACAACAGACAGTCCCGTAACACTTACCGCACTAACAGATGTAAATAGGGCATCGATAAATGTCCATTTCACACCAGACTTCGTAACAAACGGTAAACTAAGTAATATTACCGATACAACTACTGCTAATAAATAAAACAAAACAATGAGTTGTACAGGACGTAATTTTTGTAAAAACTTTTTTATATCTCTCATTCCATCACTTCGCTACCTTTTTCTATCGATTAAATAAAGAAAAATCTTCACTTTCTTTATTTGTAAATAACTGCTCAAATAATTTGGCAAATACCATTCCATACAAAGTTCCATTACCTCCATGCAGTAATGCGTAAAATAAATTATGTATCTTTTTGTCTTCTCTTAAAATAGGTAGACCATCATGACTACTACCAAATGCTGCTGCCCAATAATACTCTGCTTGTATATTTTTATACTGCGGGAACATCTCTTTTACAATGTTAATAAGGATATCACGCTTATGCAATAATTTCGTATCACCGATTGTTTGAATTTGCATCGCTTCATCTAATCCGCCTACAATAATACGGTTTTGATGCGTCCGAAAATATAAGTAGGGCCGTGCTGTTTCCCAAATTAATGATCGCTCATGCCAGCCTTCAAACTGATCTATTTCATTTGTCACAACTGCATAAGATGTCTCTACTGTTGTATTTTTTTCTTTCTTCCCAAAAAGCGCTTCATAGCCCGTTGCCATAATAATATTCTTTGCTACAATTTGATTTCCTGTTTTCGTGTAACAAATTAAATCACTTTGGCGTTTTTTTATATGTATGGCCTCTGTATGTTCATGTATAGTAGCACCCATTTGATTTGCTTTATGCAAAAGACTATGTGCTAATAAATACGGGTTCACTTCGGCATCACCGTGTGTGTATAATGCTGATTGTTTTGTAAAGGAATAACGTTCCTTAATATTAGATTCTGTAAAATACTCAACAGGAAATCCATAGTTCTGTAACGTATTGTACTCCTCTTGTAAAAATGAGACATCCTCACTTTTACTTGCATAATATAAACTACTTCGTGGAATAAAATGGGGATCAATATCGAGAGTCTGTACAACTTTCTCCATTGTTCGTAACGCTTCGTAACAAAGCTTATATGCTCGTACCCCTTTTTCTTCACCAAATGTATGGATAAGTGAGGTTAACGATTTATCATGAAGAAACTGTAATAAACCTGCATTTGCAAATGTACTACCACATGCAATTTTTCTTTTTTCAATAAGCATCACACTCATGCCAATTTTCGCTAAAAAATACGCTATATGGGCACCTGCTTCGCCACTTCCGACTACAAGCACATCACATATCATATCATTTTCTAACGGTGGATAACAAGGTACAGAAACTCCTGTATTCCAAAACAACTTACCAGTCATAAGTTTCATAATTATACTCCTAAAATATAAATTTCTCCTTTCTATGTTTTGTTATTTTCCATAAAAAAATCCAACTAACACAACGCTAGTTGGATTTTTTATTTTTACTTCGAACGCTCGTCAAGCCAATCTCCAATCATCGGATAAGTTTGTTTTACAGCTGTTCCGCCGTAAACGATAGACATATGCCCTGTTGGTAAACATACATATTGTTTATCTGTGCTAGAAATATGATCTAGCAATGCTTCTACTTGGCATGGTAGGGCGATATGATCACGTTTCCCGGAAATATTTAAGACATTCGCCTTAATATTTGCAAGGTCTACCTTTTGTCCGCGAATAACGAGTTCACCCTTAACCAGTTTATTATTTTGATAAAAATCACGAATCCACTGTCTATATGATTCACCTGGGAACGGAATGCCATCGCCAACCCACTTTTGAACTAACCTCCAGCTTTCCACGAAGCGCTCATTCTCTGAACGATCTACTAAAGCAACGTATGGGCCAACAAAGTTTGTAATTGGTTTTAGCATTTTGTTTCCGAAATCAATCATTTCTGGGGGAATATTACCAAATGTATCAACCGCTTTATCTAAATTGAAATATTTTTCATCTAGTAAAGGACCATATAATCCTGTTTCAGAGAAATCAAAAGGACTTGTCATGAAAATTAAATTGCGAATTGGCATGTGCGGATGAAGTGCTGCATAAATGGAAGTTAGCGTTCCACCCATGCAATAACCAAGTAAAGAAATCTCGTCCGATTTTGCAGTTCGCATTACTTTTTTTACTGCTTTTGCAATATAATCAAACACGAAATCATCAAATTTCAAATGACTATCTTCTAAACCAAATGTGCCCCAATCAAGCATATACACATCAAAACCACGGTCCACTAGATATTCCACTAAACTATTTCCAGGAGTTAAGTCCATAATATATGGTTTATTAATAAGAGCATATATTAATAGAATTGGAACTCTTTGTGTTTTTTCTTGTTTTGGAATGTAGCGATAAAGCTTCGTCTTATTCTTCGTCCAAATAACCTCTTTCGGCGTTAAGCCTACTTGCGGCTCTGGTTCACGTAATAAAATTTCACTCGCCCTTTTCACTCGGCGGTATGCTTTTCGGTATTCTTCTGGGTATAGCTCTAATTGCTTTTCCCATTCTGTTGCGAATGTAGTCATTTTTCTATCTCCTTTTTGGTCGATTTCCTTCTAAAAAAAGAAGTGCATTCCTGCTATGGATATGCACTTTTTTCTTACTTCATTACATATATAATCCGCCGTTAATGTTTAATTGCTGACCTGTGATATAAGCACCGTCACGGCATAGGTATACTACACCTTTTGCAATTTCATCAGCTTGACCAAAACGTTTTTTAGGGATTTTTGCAACGATTTTTTGACGTACTTCTTCTGGTACTTCTGCTACCATTTCAGTATCAATAAATCCTGGGCAAATAGCATTTACAGTTACATTTGTTTTTGCAAGCTCTAATGCTAATGATTTTGTAAATCCTAACATACCTGCTTTCGCTGCTGAGTAGTTTGTTTGTCCAAATCCACCCGCTTGTCCAATAATAGAAGAAATGCTAATGATTCTTCCTTCTTCTGCTTCCGTTATGTATGGAAGTACAGCGCTTGTCGTATTAAATACGCTGCTTAAGTTCACGTCAATTACGCGCTCCCAATCTTCACGATTTAACTTTTTGAATGTACGATCTCTTGTAATACCAGCATTATTAACAAGAATATCAACTTTACCAAAATGATTCACTGCTTCTTCTACAAGTCGGTTTGCATCTTCTACTTTAGAAACATCCGCTTGAACTGCATAAACGTCATGTCCTTCTTTTCCTAGCTCATTTACTAAGTTTTCAGCTGCTTCTTTACTGCTGTTATAGTTAATAACAACTTTTGCTCCCTCTTGTGCTAGCGCTACTGTAATCGCTTTTCCAATTCCTTTTGCCCCACCTGTTACGATTGCTACTTTTCCATTTAATTGAACCATTTCTTTTCCCCCTTAAATGAATTTGTGAACGACTATTATGAATCATTTTGGTACTCATACTATGGAGTCCCTATATAATTATGTTTCGCTGTTTATACATAGAAAAGAGATTCTCCCTCTCTCTTTTATCTGTTATAAACAAGCGCTATTATCACTTTTTATTTTCTGGCTTATTCGTAGGTTTTACTTCTTCTTTTACAGGTTCTTGTAGTTTCGCTAGTACTGCATTTTGCTTTTCTAGCAATTCTAAAATTTGATCAACTTTCGTTTCTAATGTGCGAAGATCTTGTTTTACTTTCGTAACATCACGCTTTAATGTAGGAGCTTGTCCTAACGAATCCACTTTCTCTTCTAGAACTTCCTCAATGTTATCTACTTTATTTTCTAAGTTAATAACAAGCGTAGCCACTCTAGCTATATCCTCTTTCGTAGGCACATTTACCTGCTCTAAATAGTTTTTTGTTGTATCATTTAATGCTTTTTGATAAAACAAATTCAAATCTAGAACACTGCCCATCCAAGCAGAATATTCTTCTGTTTTAATTGTTTCATTGAGCGCTTTTCCCCAAAATGTTTCGGTTTGTTCATAAGCATTTTTCCATGCTTGTAGTGGATCGAATTTTTGATCAATCACTTTACCTACACTCCCTTTTTCGTTTTTGAAACAATTCAACCTATTCACTATTTTCTAATATTCTGAATAAAACTTCAAGTATATATTTTATTTTTCTTTATTTTCCAACAAATGTATTGACATTAAAAACAGATAGGTGTAAATTGCACTTATAAGCACAAAATTCTATCTAACTGATTCATGAGGTGATGCACAATCATGCTACAAAATGAACCAGAACAACGCGAAAGTTTGGAGAACAACCAAGCAAAACAACCAAACTCCATGCCAAAAAACTTCTTAGTTCCCTTCTTACTTCTCTGTCTAAAAGACTGGAGTCTTCATGGTTACAAACTTATTCAAATGCTAATGGATATCGGCTTCTCTTCTGTTGACCAAGGCAATGTGTATAGAACACTACGCAAATTAGAAAAAGAAAACCTTATTTCTTCTACTTGGGATACAAGCGACGGAGGGCCAGCAAAAAGAATTTATTCTTTAACTGAATATGGAGAGCAATATTTAACAACATGCGCGACTTCTTTTGAGCATTACCAAAATATGCTGCGGACGTTTTTCACGTTATACACCAACGCATTCTTTCCATTTTCTACTTCTCCAGAAAAGGATGAAAAGGATTCTTCATCTTCACCTGGTGGTACAGCAGAGTAATCTGCGTTCACAATATGCAAAAAAACATTTGGGGGTCAAACAATGGAAACTAAGCCATACGAATTAGTCGATGCATTTTGGAAAAACTGGTCTCAATCTCTTTCCCTTTTCTCTTCAGCAGGGAAACAATTAGAGCAACTTACTTTAGAAACGTTAAAACAACAACAAGACGCTTTGCATAAATTAACATCAGGTGTAGATGAACTAGAAAAAGAACTACACCAATTCACTGCTCAGTTCAATAACCAATATACAGATTACGTGAAGCAATTAACTGGAAACTCCTTAAATGACCAAATTAACGAGTGGCAAGAAAAATGGAATGAGCTTTCTACTCAAATGCACCAACTTACTGTTTCTCCTACGAAAACATCTTTGTCTATTCTTACTCAAACAAGTGGGCAATTTGAAGAAACAACAAAGCAATTTATCGAGCAACAACAATCACAACGTGAAGAGGTTCAAAAACAGTTAGAAGTTTTTTTGGGAGAGTTCAAGTCCAAACAACTAGAACTCGCAAAGCAATTCGAGGAAAACTCAAAAAATCTATTTACTTCCATCAAGTAAGAAAAATGTGGCAACTAACTGCAGCACAAACAAAACTCTTTCTTCCTCCTACTACATCAAGATGGCTGGCATTTTTCGATATGGAAAAGAAGGAGGACAAAATGAATCCATTTCAAGAAGCACAAACAGTTCCAGAGCTTCGTTATGATGAGATTCAAGTCGGTGACCAAGCATCATTAACAAAACAAATTACGGATGAGGACGTTATCAATTTTGCAAAATTGACTGGAGATGTGAATCCCATTCATATTTTAGATTCGTTTGCAAAAACGACAATGTTTAAAGAACGTATTGCTCATGGCATGCTCGTTTCCAGTTTTATTTCTACCATTCTCGGAACGAAACTCCCTGGCAAAAATACGATTTATTTATCTCAAAACGTTTCATTCCGCGCTCCTGTCAAAATCGGCGATACACTTCGTGTAGTGGCAGAAGTCATCAAAAAACGGGATGATAAAAAAATCATTACATTACAAACAAACATCTATAATCAATCCGATGCTATTGTCGTGGAAGGTACAGCGACAATACTGAAAAAAGAGTAGCAAATTTGCTACTCTTTTTTCTATCCAAGAACTTCTAATCACACCGGTTACTTCCGGGTATGAGTACGTTATTTACACATAAAATAACGGTACCAGTTCAGATAAGTATTTAACTGGACTGGACTACTCATAAGGATGTGTATCAACATGGTAAAAACAAACAAATTACTAGTTCCAGGTGCTGAACAAGCGCTTGAACAATTTAAATATGAAATTGCACAAGAATTCGGTGTAAGCTTAGGATCTAATACAGCATCTCGTTCTAACGGATCAGTTGGCGGTGAAGTAACAAAACGCCTTGTTGCTTTAGCTCAACAACAATTACGTGGATAAACCTATAACATATGGCTTAGAGGCAGATATTCTCTGCCTCTTTCTATTTTTAACATACATAATCGTGCTTTTTCACATACTAGTAAGAGCAAACTGAAAGGAACGATATGTAACATGAAACGGATTAATATTCGCATGAGTCCTCCCCGTGTTCTTACTTTGTCTTTTATTATGTTATCAATTATCGGTACATGCTTATTAAAACTACCAATTGCTACAACAACGTCTATTTCATGGCTCGATGCTTTATTTACAACCGTTTCTGCTTGTACGGTTACAGGGCTTGGTGTTGTGGACACTGGAAAAGTATTTACCTTATTTGGCCAATGTGTCATTTTAACGCTTATACAAGTGGGCGGACTGGGCATTATGAGCTTTGCCGTTTTAACCGCGATTATGCTCGGCAGAAAAATTGGTCTTCAAAATCGACTTTTACTGCAACAAGCGTTAAATCAAACGAATATCGGCGGTGTCATTCGTCTTGCCAAAGCATTATTTTTATTCTCTTTTACCGTTGAATGTATCGCTACGTTGATTCTTTCTTTTGAATGGGTACCAAAATACGGTATTGCTAAAGGGGTCTATTATAGCTTTTTTCATTCGATTTCTGCTTTTAACAATGCAGGTTTTTCTGTGTGGAGTGATAATTTAATGTCCCATTCTCATAGCGTTCTTGTCAATCTCGTTATTTCCTCCCTCATTATTTTAGGTGGGATTGGTTTTACAGTAATCGTAGATATAAAGAGAAAGAAAAATTTTAAAAACCTTACATTACACTCAAAACTTATGCTCTCTTCTACTCTAATCATTAATATTATTGCGACTGTTTTTATTTTTATATTCGAGTTCCACAATTCTCTTTCTATGAGAGGCTTTACCCCATTTGAAGAGGGAATGGCTGCTTATTTCCAAGCCATTTCAACGCGAACTGCCGGATTTAATACGGTTGATATTTCTGCATTATCCAAACCTTCCTTACTATTAATGATGCTCCTTATGTTTATTGGTGCTGGTAGTGCTTCAACTGGTGGCGGGATTAAGTTAACAACATTTTTAATCATGTTTTTTGGGGTGTTTAAATTTTTACAAGAACAAGATGATATTGTCGTATTTAAAAAATCAATTAAAGATACTCTCATTGTCAAATCATTGACCATCACTATTATTTCTATTTCATTTATCTTTTTCGCTATTTTAATTTTAAGTATTACTGAGCAAGTTCCTCTATTAATGAGTGCTTTCGAAGTATTTTCAGCATTTGGGACTGTTGGCCTCAGTATGAATTTCACACCCCACTTAACTATGATTGGAAAAGCTATTATTATCTTTATGATGTTTTTTGGGAAAATGGGACCTTTAACATTGGCTTTTTCCTTTGCACGTAAAAAGAACCGGAAAATAAAATATCCGAATGAAGATATTTTAACAGGTTGACAACCGTATAAATTATCCATATAATGAGAATACAACAGCATATCTCCAAAGGGGAGTAGCGTCCAAGAATGTTTCTTGGAAACAAAGTCGTCATTACGTAGAACTTAGTTCTTCCGGCTTTGTTGGCATTTTCATTACATATGTCTAGCAAGACCTTTGCCTATTAACGGCAGAGGTCTTTTTTGTATTCGTTACCAAATTATTCCAAAGTTAATAGGCAGGAGTATGGGGAAACTAAATAGTGGGGAAATTCTTCACTTATTTAGTACTTATAGAAATGAGAGGAGAATGTACATGGATGTATCATTATTATTGGAGTATGGTTGGGTATTACTCATCCTAATTGCACTTGAGGGGATTTTAGCGGCTGATAACGCGCTTGTTCTTGCAATTATGGTAAAACATTTACCAGAAGAAAAACGTAAAAAAGCACTATTTTACGGATTAGCGGGGGCATTTGTTTTCCGATTCGGATCGTTATTTATGATCTCGTTCTTAGTCGATGTATGGCAAGTGCAAGCAATCGGTGCAATTTACCTTATGTTTATCGCTGGTAATCATTTATTTAAAACGTATGTTAAAAAGAATACGGATGAAGAAACAGAAGAAAAAGAAGCAAAGAAAAAACAAGAGAACTTTTGGTGGACTGTATTTAAAGTTGAGGTTGCAGATATTGCCTTCGCAGTTGATTCTATTTTAGCTGCCGTTGCATTAGCAATGACTTTACCGAAAACAGGATTAGGTACAATTGGTAGTCTTGATACAGGGCAATTCGTTGTTATCTTTGTAGGTGGACTTATCGGATTAATCATTATGCGATTTGCAGCAACTGCTTTCGTACAAATATTAAAACGTAAACCAGGACTTGAAACTGCAGCATTCTTAATTGTAGGTTGGGTTGGTGTGAAATTAGCAGTTTATACGTTAGCACACCCTGCATTAAATGTAATTCCGCATTCATTCCCAGAATCTACACCATGGAAGCTTACATTCTGGATTGTATTAGTTGGAATCGCAGTTGGCGGTTGGTTCTTCTCGAAAGAAGTAGAAACAAAAGTAGAAAAGAATTTAGACGAAAAAGCGCTGTAATTACAGCGCTTTTTCTTTTTCCCTTGTCCCCTCTCTATGTCCAGAAAAAATTCCATTATACTATTTATTGTAAGCGTTTTCCTTATGTATGTATGTCCTTTTTGTGAAACATTGCACAAACTTATTGAAACTATGACTAAATCCATGTACTTTATTCATATAAGGAGTATTTATAGATGATGTACTAAAGGAGCGTATTACTCATGCTAGAACAAGGATTAGATTATGTTGTCAAACTGGCTAAAAGCAAAAAACAAATACTAGATACAAACCCGATGCAATATTTCATTCGTGCAGCACTTGCGGGTATTTATATCGGTTTTATTATTGTTCTATGTTTTAAATTAGGTAACTTTTTTCACATTGCAGATTCACCAGCAACTTATTTAGCAGCTTCTATGTTTTTCGGAATTGCTCTCGTACTTATTATATATGGTGGTGCTGAATTGTTTACTGGAAATACAATGTATTTCACAGTGGCAACTTTAAGAAAAGAAACAACGATTTCTGATACACTTCGTAACTGGGTTGCTTGTTATGCAGGTAACTTAGCCGGTGCTTTATTCTTTGCCTTACTATTTTACGCAACTGGCATTTTCGAAGCAATCGATCACGGTCATTTAATGAATAAAGTAGTGGAAGGAAAAATGAACACACCTACAATGCAATTATTCTTTAAAGCAATTTTATGTAACTGGCTCGTATGTCTCGCCTGCTTCTTACCTTCCCAAGTTAAAGGTGATACAGCAAAAATAATGGTGATGATGCTACTTGTTTTCACATTCTTCTTATCTGGTTATGAGCATAGCATCGCAAACTTATCACTGTTTGCTCTATCTTTAGTTTCACCGCATCCTGAGACAATTTCTTTTGCAGGTGCTATTCATAACTTAATTCCTGTTACAATCGGTAACATTATTGGCGGATCGGTATTTGTCGGTATGGTCTATCATTACTTAACAAAGAAAGCGCCTGTTTTTGAACAAGAAGAAACTGAATTAGTCGCAGCTCAAACAGAGGAAATCATACCTTTACAAGCACATATGAAACATTAGAAACTCCAAAGTTTTACTTTGGAGTTTTTAACTCCCCACATATTTAACGACAATATGAGGATCAATTTCTCTTTGCTCTTTCCCCTTCGCAATTCCCTGTTTCATCTGATGTATACCGATGACATCATTTGTATGAAGGTGAATTTCATTAACATATAGACCTTCTGTACAAAAGGCTTCTACAAATTCCGCCCCATTCTTTTGCCTCCATCCCATGTTAAAGTCAAGAGAGAGGATGTTTACCTTATTACTCCGAACAAATTGTAACGCAGATTCTACTGTAGTTGCCAAAACATACCCGTACGGACAACTTCTTTGATCATCCATATATACATTCATTTTCTATCCCCTCTCTATTTTGTATATGTAACCAACATATAACATATTGCCCCAAGGGTAATAAAAGGGCCAAACGGAATTTGGGTCCTCATTTTCATACGTTTTAATACTATAGCAGCTCCAAAGAAACAAAGACTAAAGCAAGATGCTAAAAATAAAATCATAAAAATCCCCTTCAGTCCCACTATATATCCAAGTAACGAAAGTAATTTTATATCTCCTCCACCAAGCCCTTCTGGATATATCTTTTGCATGCAATATAATAAAATGAATATAACGCCACTACCAACTATACTATCTATCAAAGTAACTAACGGCACAAAAGCACATTCTAAAATGAGTAAACAAGCAAACCAAGCTAAAATGCGATTAGGGATTAACATATATATGTAATCTGTAACTGAAATAATAAGAAGTAACGAAAAAAGCGATAAAATGATGATAAGCTCTCGTTCCACCCCAATCATATATACAGTAAGAAGAAATATTATTCCGGTTATAAGTTCAAATACTACGTACAAAATTGAAATTTTCCTCTTACAATTCGTACAACGTCCTCCTTGTATACAAAAAGAAATGATTGGAATTAATTCTTTTGGCATTAGCATGTACTTACAATAATGACAATGTGAACGAGGGGTAATGATAGACTCACCTTGTGGAACTCTCATCGCAATTAACATAAAAAAAGAACCAAACACCATCCCCACTAACAATGCATATAAATAAGTGAACATCCCTTCCTCTCCTTTCCAGAAGAACATAGCAAAAAAAGGAGAGAACTTCTACTTCATATTATCTCTATTCTATTAAAAAAGCAGGCCATTTTCTGGCCTGCTTTCCCCTCTTTTATACGATGAAATATACTGCTTTTAATGGTCCATGTACCCCGACAACAAGATTCATTTCAATATCTGCCGAGTTACTAGGTCCTGTAATAAAGTTAATACAAGATGCCACTGTCTCGCCATTTTCTACACGTGTGTTCATATCCTCAACTGCTTGTGTAATACGAGGCACAAGTGTTTCACGTGGAATAATAGCAAAGTATACAGTCGGTAAAAAGTGTAAAGAACGCCCTTGGCCTTTATGACTTTGTACAACAATCGTACCAGATTCAGCTAAAGTATAATCACTAAATGCAATTCCAATATTCGTTCTTTCCGCGATACGCATATTCTCTTCTTTTTTCTCCGGGTCCCATACATTCACTTCAACATTTTGCTTTGGAAGCTCTTCTTTAAATAAAGAAGTCAACCCATAAGAATCAAAACGTTCATCCGCCGATAACATAATAGGTCCCCCGCCGTTTTCCACGATTACCTTTTGAATATCTTCACGTAAACGGTCGTTTGTCGTTTCCACAACAGTTGTATGAATGTTTGTACATTGATTTTTAAATACTTCTAACAATTCTTCTTGTGAATAATCTTTTAACGTTTCTTTATTCACATTATTTTTCCATGCTGGGCGTTCTACACCATCCGTTTTACGTGCGCGTCCAAGTTCTTTTGCAATATTATCTAGAAAGGACTCACGGTTTTGAATTAATCCTGTCATTATTTGTCCCCGCCTTTCTTATGATCTTTATACCAATCACGGAATCGTTCCTTACTTGGAGCCGGGAATTCACGAATATCTGTCCAGTTTTTAAGTGGCCCAACACCTTTTGATACACGGTTACCAGATGTAAATGGACTCATTGCTGCTGGCGCCATTTTTGATCCCATTTTATATAAAGCTGCTGAAGATGCGCCCATACTAAACATTTTCATTGCTAATTTTTCTGCAAGTGGAGCACGTCCTTCTTGCTCAACGATAACTTGACGATGTTTTAATAATAAATCATGCAATGGAATTTTTACTGGACAAGCTTCTGTACACGCTCCGCATAAACTAGAAGCATAAGGAAGCTCTTTATAATCATCATATCCACCTAGAAGTGGTGTTAATACCGCACCAATTGGTCCTGAGTATATAGAACCATATGAATGTCCACCAACATGACGATATACAGGACATACGTTAACACAAGCAGCGCAACGGATACATTGCAATACTGAACGGAATTCAGATCCAAGAATTTGAGAGCGGCCATTATCAACAACAACTAAATGAAATTCTTCAGGCCCATCTACTTCCTTTTCTTGAATTGGTCCCGCTACAGTTACATAACTTGTTAACTTTTGACCTACTGCACTACGACATAGTAAACCAACTAAAACATCTAATTCTTCCATTGTCGGAACCATACGTTCCATACCCATAACCGCAATTTGTGTTTTTGGAATCGACATAACAAGATCGGCGTTACCTTCATTTGTTACTAAGCAAAGAGAACCAGTATTTGCAACAGCGAAGTTACAACCTGTCACACCAATTTCTGCATCCATAAATTTTTCACGAAGTTGTTTACGAACAAACTTCGTCATTTCGTAAGGATCATCAGAATTTTCATAGCCAAGCTTTTCTTTAAATACATCACGAATTTGTGTTCTATTTTTATGAAGTGCAGGCGCAATAATATGTGAAGGTGGATCGTTATCTACTTGCAGAATATACTCTCCTAAATCACTTTCTAACACTTCACAACCAATCTCTTCAAGCGCATGGTTCATACTAATTTCTTCTGTTACCATCGACTTTGATTTTACTACTTTTTTTGCCTGCTTCTTTTTCGCAACATCTTGGATATACTTTGCTGCTTCCTCTTTCGTTTTCGCAAAGTACACATGGCCGCCTCTTTTTGATACATTTTCACTTAACTGCATTAAGTAATAATCAAGATTTTCTAACGTATGTTGACGAATTTCTTCACCGAGTTCACGCCACTCTTCCCAGTTTCCTAATTCGTCCGCTGCTTTTAAGCGATTCGTATATAAACGCGTTTGTGCAGAAGATACTGCTCCGCGCATAAACGAATCTTGAATTCCATCGCCAACGCGATCATTAAATTTTTTCTCACTGATTTTCATAGACATAGCTTATGTTCCCCCTTCATGAGCGACTATTCAGTACCTCAGCAATATGCATTACTTTTATTTCTTTTCCTAAACGCTCAATACGTCCGCCAATGTTTAACAAACACCCACAATCTGCACCGATTAAATAATCTGCACCTGTTTCCATTGCACTATCTACCTTTTCATCTACCATTTGCTCAGAAATTGGAGTCATCTTCACTGAAAACGTTCCCCCAAACCCGCAACAATTTTGCACATTTGGCAACTTTCTCACAGTTAATCCTTTTACATTTGACAATAAAATTCCTGGTGCTTCTTTTACTCCAAGCATACGTGTCATATGACAAGATTTATGAATAGTAGCTATCCCTGGTAAACTTGCACCAACATCAGTAACCTTTAAAACATCTACAATAAATTGTGTAAATTCATATGTTTTGTCAGCAACTTTTTGTGCACGTTTAGCCCACTTTGGATCATCTTTAAAAACATGCGGATACTCATGAAACATTGTCGCACAAGAACCAGATGGCGTAACGATATATTCTGCATCTTCGAAAGTTTCAATCATATGTTTCATCGCTTCTTTTGCTGCTTCTACATGGCCGCTATTATACGCAGGCTGACCGCAACAAACTTGCGCTTCTGGAAATTCAATTTCACAACCTAAACGCTCCAACACCTCAACTGTTGCTTTGCCGACGTTTGTTTCAAACATATCGACTAAACAAGTAACAAATAAAGTAACTTTCATAATTATTACTCCCCCTTTTTACAACTCCACCAACAAACATATGGTCATCAGATGACTAAAGGAAGAAGAAATAGGCTCAACCATGGCCTATCCTCTCCCTTTTCTAAAGAAAACGCTTACTTAATCTCTCTCTATCTTATCAGAAAATTAGATTTTTAAAAGATTAAATTACGAATTTATATCGTTTCTACCTGTGACAATATGTTCTACATTTGTTAAATGATCTAGCATTGCTTGCTGCGCTAATTCTACATCTTGCTTTAACACTGCATCATATATAACTTGATGCTCTTCTATAAGTCGTTCTGATGTTGTTTGTTCACCATATAAAATAATGCGTCTTGATTCACCAATTGTTTCAGCAATCATCTCTGAAACATGATTCATGAGTTCAAGCAAAATGTTATTATGCGAAGACTCTGCAATTCCCATATGGAACTGAAAATCTGCTTTTTCACCAGCTTTTTCATCTCCAATGCTCTTTGCCATTTCATCTAACCAATGCTTCATATTTTGCAAATTAGATTCCGTACGTTTTGCCGCAGCTGCTCGAACTGCCCCCACTTCAAGCACCTTTCGTACTTCTAATAAATTCAAAATATCTTCTTTCTTCATTAATAATCTATTGTTTAATGATTTTGTTAATGAAGAAGAATCGAAATTCTTCACATATGTACCTTCTCCTTGTTTCATCTCAATTAAGCCCATCGCTCTTAGCGCACTTAGCGCTTCACGAACAGCAGATCTGCCAACTTGAAACTGCTCAGCTAATTGATGTACAGGAAGTAGTTTGTCACCAGGTTTTAACGTACCATTTTTAATCATTGTTAAAATAGCTTCAGATACTTCTTCGTAAATCTTTTTCGGTTTAATAGATTTGTACTCCAGTTAAATCACCTCAGTATCTTCCAAACAACAATTGAAACGATTTATAAGAACTTTGCATCATAACTATTTTAGAACGAATTGGTAAGAAGTACAAATGTTTTGTTCATAAAATCGTCAAAATTTCGATATTTATTACATATTAATTTATATCTTTACGTATAACTATTGTCTTCAATATAAAGAGCATGCTCTAAAAATTAGAACATGCTCTCCTCATCCTGTATTTTTAATTTAATACTAACCGTCGTTCCATTCCCTTTTTCACTTTCAATTCGCCACTGTCCATCATGTATATGAACAATTTGTCTTACAATTGCCAGGCCTAAACCTGTTCCACCATGTTGACGACTTCTCGCTTTATCAACTCGGTAAAAACGTTCGCCAAGGTTTTCTAAATGCTCTGTGTCAATACCGATTCCTGTATCTTTTATGTTCAGTTCACAGTAATCATCTATCTGCCTGAGCGTTATCATAATATCCCCGTCTTGATTTGTATACCGTATCGCATTATCTAACACGTTATGAAGTACTTGTTGCATACGATCCTCATCAATCATCACAATGATTTCTGGATTTAAATTTGTTGAAATACGAATTTTCTTTTCTATAAACTTAATCTCATACGTATCTAACACATCTTCAATCAGTTGTGAAAAAACGATAGGTTGTTTCTTTAACGGAAAATGTTCACCTTCTAATTGTGCTAAATCTAATAAATCATGAACGAGACGCTGCATGCGATCTGCTTCTTTATGAATGAGCTGTGTTACTTTTTCTTGCTGCGGTCCCTTCGCTACACCATCTAAAATAGCCTCGCTATATCCTTTTATATAACTAAGCGGTGTTCTTAGTTCATGCGAAACGTTAGCTAAAAACTCTTTACGCTTTACGTCTTCTGTCTCTAAAGAATTGGCCATTTTATTAAATGCTTTTCCTAATCGTCCAATTTCATCTTCGGAAGAAACCGTAATTCGTTCTGAGAAATCTCCCGTAGCCAAATGATTGGCAACTCGTTCCATTTGCGAAAGTGGTCTCGTAATAGCAATAATAATTTTTCTACCAATCCATATTGTCAGTAAAGTAATAGCAAGTGCTAACGGTGCTAAAATAAGGCCCATATCATATATTAAGTCTTTTATACTTTTTAAAGGAATATAAGAATATACAATGCCCACTAATTTCTTATTTTCTAAAACAGGGATGACAACACCCATAATATTACGATCAAAATGTTCCTCATATCCTATCTTTGTTACAGTTTTTCCATCTAATAAAGCTTGCCTGTCCCCTTCACTTATAAGAGAATGATGATGCACATCAAAAGGTAAACATGCGCTTAAATCACGCGGATTAGATACGAAAAGAACGTCTGAACTAGATATTTGATCAAATGCTCTTACTTTCTCTTCGAAAGTTGATATTCCTTCGCGCTTATCATATTGCGCAGCAAGACGCTTCCCTTCCATTACTAATGAATCTTTTAAATTATCAACGTATAATTTTTCATACGAATATAAAGATACAAAATAAAGAAAGGAAACTGTTACAAATACTGCACATACTACTGTCAGCCAAAGCTTCTGTACCATCGTAAACATAGGTTACACCTCAAATTTATAGCCTACACCCCAAACAGTTTGAATGTAGTTTCCACTTTCCCCAAGCTTCAAACGCATCGTTTTCACGTGCGTATCTACTGTCCTTGTACTTCCGGCATAATCATATCCCCATACCTTTTCCAGCAATTGTTCCCGGCTAAATACTTGTCCCGTATGTTGGCAAAGAAAATAGAGTAAATCAAACTCTTTTACTGTAAGAGAAATCGGTTCACCATCAGACTCAATCTTCCTACTTTTTTCATTAATAAGAATCGGTCCAAACTGAATCTCTTCTTGTTGCTCTTGCTTTGTATAACGTCTTAATACAGCTTCCATACGAGCGATTAGTTCACCAGGACTAAATGGCTTTACAATATAATCATCTGCTCCCATACGTAAGCCGTTCACCCTATTCCACTCTTCACCTTTTGCTGTTAAAAATATAATTGGTACATCTGACGTTTTTCTAATTTCTTTACAAACTGAAAGTCCATCCATCTCTGGCATCATAATATCTAGTACAACGAAATCATAATGATCCGTCTCTAATTTTTTTAGAGCCTCTTTTCCATTTTCAGCTTCTCCCCACTCGTATCCGAAATTATCTAAGTACATTCCAACAAGCTGCCTCATATCACTTTCATCATCTACAACTAATACCCTATATTTATTCATTGTCCTTCCCTTCCCTCTCTATGAGTTGAAACGGCCCTTTTCCTACTTTAATTGTTTGTTTTATTTTCAAATTCTTCATATCCATGACGCACACTTCATCACTATCATAGCTTGCTACGTACCCCTCTGCTCCGCTCTTCAAAAATGCAAATGGGTTCGATCCTACTTCTGCAGAAGCCACCTCTTTATACGTGCTAACATCAAACTTTCTAAGCGTATTCGAACCGTGACTTAATGCATATACATACTTATTATCCTTCGTTATATTCACAGGCATAAACGGAGCATGTAAAGAACGCACCATTTCTCCGCTTTGTAAAGAATACACTAATACTTTCTCATTGACTTGATTTCCATCACCATGTCCGCCAATCCATATTTCTTTCCCATCCGGACTAATTGTTGCTCCCGTTGACGCTGGGGGAATCATAAAGGATTGTATCACTTCTTTTTTCTTTGTATCAATTGTCGTTAGTTTCGTATCATAAAAGTTTAATACAGATAATTGGTTATGGTACTCTACCATCGTTATTGGTCCTTTTCCGGTTGACACACTCCCTGTCTCTTTCCCTTTTATCGTAAAGAACCTTACCTTTTGAGCAGTCTGATCGGCAGCAAATAATTGTTTTTTATCTTCAGATACGATTACATTTACAATACCTTTTCCAGTTTTATATTTTTTCACTTGTCTTCCTTCTGCTAGTGAATATACATACATGTACTCTAACTGCTTACCATATACAAGTATATCCTCGCCGTTTGGAAGTAGTACAATTCCTGCCATCGGTTCATTAAGTTCCCATGTCGTAATTAACCTTTTAGTTTGTTTATCAACAAAACTAATACTACCTTCTTTTATATTCGTTGTTATAATAACACTTTTATCTTTAGCAATCGGTGTATATGAACTTCCTTGACACCCTACTAATAGAAATAAAAAACAGAGAAGAAAAACGTACTTTCTCAAAAGATTCCCTCCATCTTCGGATGATTTCGTTATAATTGTAAAATAACAAATAAATGTGTGGAAAGTGTGAAATTTCCCTTTCTTACTTCATTTACATATATAATGTACAACAAATAGAATTTGAGGTGTGCAAATTATGCTTTTTCCTGATTTAGCGAATAAAATTGTACGAGAAGTACGCAGACTAATTAAAGAAAATATCATTATCATTAATATACAAGGCGTTATTATCGCAAGTACAGATATAGAAAGAATCGGTCAATTTCATGAAGGTGCACTCCGCTGTGCGAAACAAAAGAAAACTGTCATTATTACAAAAGAAGATGAACAACGTTTGCATGGCGTAAAGGCGGGTATGAACCTCCCTTTACTATTCCATGACGAAGTAATTGGTGTCATTGGAATTACAGGCGAACCTGAAAACATTTCACAATACGGCGAAATATTACGTAAGATGACCGAACTACTCATTCATGAGAACTACTTTTTAGAACAACTAGAACTTGAACACCGTTCTTATGAAGCATTTGTCTTTGATTGGCTTCAAAATACAGACTGGTCTCCAAGCTTTCTCGATCGCGCAAAAACACTTGGTATTGATTTATATAAGAAGAAACAACTTATTTTGTTCTCTATCGATCAAAATGACACGATGCTTCAGCGTAAGATTTGGCAACACGTACGCAATCTATTAACAAAGGAGCATCTATTTGTTCGCTGGGGAAATGATCGATTCATTTTATTTACAGCCACAAGCTCCAAAGAGCAAACGTATCAATTTTTAAAACGATTAAAACAAGACTGTGAAACTTTGTTTTCTATTCCTTTATATATCGGGATTGGACAATCCGTTACGCCAAGCAATATGAACTTATCATACGAACAAGCATTACAAGCCCTTTCCGTATCACTTGAAACGAAAAAGATTGTATTTAATGAAGATTTACGTTTAGAAATGTGCTTACAAGATATTTCTGCTGAAACGCGGGA
The DNA here is from genome assembly GCF_054771475.1 of Bacillus sp. MN7755. Lineage (NCBI taxonomy): Bacteria > Bacillati > Bacillota > Bacilli > Caryophanales > Bacillaceae > Bacillus > Bacillus sp. MN7755. The sequence continues at coordinate 335,319 of NZ_BTRL01000008.1, read as the reverse complement.
ACAGTTTCTAAGACGCACCATCGAAAACTTACTATCATCTTCTGAGCTTATGCACACTTTACGCTTATTTATCGATTATAACCAATCCTATAAACAAACAGCTGAACAATTACATATACACATTAACACATTGCATTACAGGCTTAAAAAGATTGATGAGCTTACAGGACTTGACCCGAAAGAATTCAAAGACTTAAACATTTTATACTTTTCGCTCCTTTTATTAGATAATCAAACAAAAAATAACGATAAAACAGATTAATCTTTAGATGATTATACATAGAAAGAATCCCTCGACTTTTTTATCATTATAATGAAAGCACTGTGACAACGTTTTTTATTATGACTAATTACGTTAACAGTTTGAGGGGGATTTCCAATGTTAGAAAAGCAAATTATTCATTCATTCGTATCCATTGTTGGCGAAGATAATGTAGATACATCCAATATGGGGCGTTTAACGTATAGTTATGATGCCACTCCAAACTTCCAAGCAATGCCTGACGCAGTCATTGCTCCTCGTAATACAAATGAAGTAGCTGAAGTGTTAAAAGTATGTAACACTCACAACATTCCTGTATATGTTCGTGGTTCTGGAACAAATCTTTGCGCAGGAACATGTCCACTTGAAGGCGGTATCGTCCTTATTTTCCGTCATATGAATAACATTTTAGAAATTGATGAAGAGAATTTAACAATTACTGTACAAGCTGGTGTTATTACGCTTGATATTATTAAAGCGGTAGAAGAAAAAGGCTTATTTTATCCACCAGATCCAAGCTCGATGAAAATTTCTACAATCGGCGGTAACATTAATGAAAACTCGGGTGGATTACGCGGATTAAAATATGGCGTAACACGTGATTATGTGATGGGTCTTGAACTTGTCTTACCAAACGGCGATATTATTCGTACTGGTGGTAAATTAGCAAAAGATGTAGCTGGTTACGATTTAACTCGTTTATTTATCGGTTCTGAAGGAACGCTTGGCGTCGTAACTGAAGCCATATTAAAACTTGTTCCTATGCCTGAAACGAAGAAAACGATGCTTGCACTATATGAAGATATTAACGAAGCTGCACGTGCTGTTTCTTCTATTATTGCAAATAAAATCATTCCAGCGACACTTGAGTTTTTAGATCAGCCGACAATTGAAGTAGTAGAAGAATTTGCACAAATCGGTTTACCAACTGATGTAAAAGCAATTTTATTAATTGAACAAGATGGTCCACCTGAAGTTGTCAATCGAGATATTGAAAAAATGGCTAACGTTTGCCGCTCTATGAACGCGGTCGATGTTCGCGTTGCAAAAGATGAAGCGGAAGCAGATGCACTTCGGACGGCTCGTCGTAGTGCACTATCAGCACTTGCAAGATTAAAGCCTACTACTATATTAGAAGATGCAACAGTACCACGCTCACAGATTGCTCCGATGGTTGAAGCTATTAATGCCATTGCCAAAAAATATAATATTCCTATTTGTACGTTTGGGCATGCTGGCGATGGAAACCTACACCCAACTTGTATGACAGATGCTCGCAACGATGAAGAAATGCACCGAGCTGAACAAGCTTTTGCTGAAATATTTGCGAAAGCAATCGAACTTGGTGGCACGATCACTGGTGAACATGGTGTTGGCGCGATGAAAGCTCCGTATTTAGAAATGAAATTAGGTAAGGAAGGTATTGCTGCTATGCAGGGAATTAAACAAGCCTTCGATCCAAATAACATTATGAATCCAGGAAAGATGTTCGCGAAGGACACTCGCAAAAGAGTGGTGGTTGAGCGATGACAACATTAAATAAAGAAAACATTCAAAAAGAATTTAAAGAACGATTAAGTGAAGACGAACTACTAAATTGTATGCGATGCGGTTTCTGTTTACCAACTTGCCCTACTTACATTCAATCTGGATATAAAGAATCACATTCACCACGAGGACGTATCGCATTAATGAAAGCGGTCGTTGACGGTTTAATTGAGCCAGATGAAGATGTTGAAAACACATTAAACGTTTGCCTTGGCTGTCGTGCTTGTGAACCTGTTTGTCCATCTGGTGTGAATTATGGCCATTTATTAGAAGAAGCCCGTGATATTATTAATCAAAATAAAAAGTTCTCAATGCCAGTGAGAGCTGTTCGTAAAGTCGTGTTTGAAGGACTATTCCCGCATCAAAATCGAATGAGAACATTAACAGGATTAATTGGATTTTATCAGCGTTCTGGTTTACAAACGCTAACACATAAAACAGGGGTTATGAAGTTATTCCCTGAAACACTTGCAACGATGGATCTTGTTTTACCAAAAGTCCCTAAAATGAAAGCAATGAAAGATCGTCCTGAATTTTTACCTGCTGAAAGTACAAAGAAGAAACAAGTTGCATTCTTCACAGGTTGTTTAATGGATACGATGTTTTTAGAAACAAATAACGCAACGATGAAACTTCTTCAGTTAGCTGGTTGTGATATCATTATTCCGAAAACACAAAGTTGCTGCGGGGCATTACATGGGCATGCTGGTGAGAAAAGTGGAGCAAAAGAATTAGCGAAACGCAATATAAAAGCATTCGAAGATTTAAACATCGACTATATTATTACGAATGCTGGTGGTTGTGGAGCTTACCTCGTAGACTACGATTATCTTTTAAAAGATGATCCACAGTGGGCTGAACGTGCAAAGCAGTTTGTTTCTAAAATTAAAGATATTACTGCTATTCTAGTAGAACTAGATTTCCATAAACGAAATGACTTACGACTCACGCCGCAAATTATTACGTATCAAGACTCTTGTCACTTACGCAATGTTATGCGAACATCTTCTGAACCTCGTATGTTATTAGAAGCAATCCAAGGCGCAACATACCGTGAAATGAAAGATGCGGACCGCTGCTGTGGTTCTGCTGGTATTTACAATATTGTTCATTCAGAGTTATCAATGGAATTTCTAGATTACAAAATGGACCGTGTGCATGAAACAGAGGCAGCAACCATCGTTACTGCAAATCCAGGTTGTTTATTACAAATGAAATTAGGTATTGAACGAGAGGGTCTTTCTCATAAAATGAGAGGAATTCACATTGTAGATTTATTATTAGAAGCAATTGAAACTAACTCGTAATAACTTGTAACATACGTAATAATAGGAAAACGGCTATCTCCTTCGTCTATGTAAAGAGATAGCCGCTTTTTTGTCTGCTACAACATTAAAAATATGTTACTTTATTATAAAAAAGAACAACAGAAACATTACAGTTTTGTAAAAATCAATCCAGTATATTCCTCGAAAAAATGCTCAAACCATTGATACAATAGGATTCTTCATTTTCTATTTAGGAAACTTTATCCAAAAACACCCTCTTAAAACTAGGTATTAAAATGCTGAAAATTCCTTTTATACTCTATGTTTCTCTTATTTTTCCCCTTTTCCACCCTTAGGATAAATTAGGTAAATTTTAAGTCTATGAATTTTTTTCCATCTTTTTTCTCGCAAAATCTATGCTACGATGAATTTGTCAGTCAGACAGGCTGTCAAAAACAAATCGTGTGAAAACAAATTAAAACTTTATATAGGGGGACACACATCATGAAAAAGCGTGTTTTATTATCTGTAGCTGCTGCAACAGCTCTTACTTTAGGAGTATCTTCTTTAGATGCACAAGCTGCAACAGTACAACCATCTAATATTAAGGTTCAAAATATTCAGCATTCAAAAGTAATGATGAAACAAATGAGCCAACAAGAATTACAAGCATTCTTACAATCTATGGGCGTTGAGTCATTAGCACAATGGCAACAAGGAAATTTCCAACCAAATTGCATTATTCCTGGTCAACAACCTACTGAAAATGTTGTAACTGAGCAACCAACAGCTAAGCCAGAAACTCAAAAGCCTGCTGAGGAAACTCAAAAACCAGCTGAACAAAAACCTGCTGAAGAAGTTCAAAAACCAGAAGCTCAAAAGCCTGCTGAAAACAACAATACTCAAAAGCCTGCTGAAAACAACAATACTCAAAAACCTGCTGAACAAAAACCTGCTGAGCAAAAGCCTGCTGAAGAAGCAAAATCTTTAAGCGAGTTCGAACAACGTGTTGTTGAATTAACAAACGCTGAGCGTGCAAAACAAGGTTTACCAGCTTTAAAAATCGACACTGAATTAAGCAAAGTAGCACGCATTAAATCTGAAGATATGCAAAAAAATAACTACTTTGATCATAACAGCCCTACATACGGGTCTCCGTTTGACATGATGAAGAAGTTTGGTATTTCATATACATCTGCAGGTGAAAACATCGCTCAAGGCCAACGTACACCTGAAGAAGTAGTACAAGCTTGGATGAACAGTGCTGGACACCGTGCAAACATCTTAAATAATGGCTTCACTCACATCGGTGTTGGCTATGTAGAAAGCGGCAACTACTGGACACAACAATTTATTACGAAGTAAATAGATTAAAAGAGTCTTCCCATAATGAGAAGACTCTTTTTTACGTTTCATAACTTTCTATTATGTATGAGTATAAAGCATAGAACATAAACAAAATAGAACCACCACTTATTACGCTAAGTAACACATAAAATCCCCATTTCAAGTTCAAAAACAATGAAAACAATATACTACATGCCATCACTTGAAAAATACGCCTACTCACTAAACGAATCTTTTTTAATTTGATTGGGTCTTTTTCTGTACTCTGAACTTTTTTAAACGCCTTACTCAGCATAAAAAGAAACATACTAATTCCAATTGTTAGTCCTGTTTGAAAGGATATCATGCTTCCAAAATTAATAAAGAGAATGAGCATATGGATAAACAACATAAATAAAGTAATCGTCTTTAGAAATCCACTTATAATGACATGCTCGTCTTCATTAAACTTATATATATTATGTGAAATAATATACATCAATCCATGTAAGAAAATAATAAGGCAAGGAATAAGTGCTATAACAATTTGTTTACTCACAAACTCGTTCGGCCGACCATTTTCATTCCAATGTACTGCCATCTGATTCGGTAAATATGGATAGAGACATAGAGTAACTAAAAGACAAGCGAAAAATATTCCTAGTATATATTTATATTTGATCAAGTGATTCTCACCTCTCTTTTCTCTTAACGGCTTCGCTTCTTTTAGAGAAAATCCTGCAAAAATCTACTTTTCTCAAATTTAAACTTACACTTTACGCATTCACTCTTTGAAATTCTTTCATGGTATTGTTTAATTTTGTAGGAAATGATACATCAACTTCAATTTCTTCTTTCGTAATTGGATGTAAGAAGTTTATCTTCATCGCATGTAACGCTTGCCCCGACATATATTTCGTTTGTCCACCATATAATACATCTCCAACTAACGGATTACCGTTATGGCTCATATGAACACGAATTTGATGTGTTCTACCTGTTTCTAATTGTAACGTGACGAGCGTAGCATTTTGGTTTTTAAAATACTTCTCTACTTTATAATATGTTATAGCTTGGTCTCCCTTTGGAGAAACACGTCGTCTCGTCGCATGATGGCGATCTCTTCCAATAGCTGCGTCAATTGTTCCTTGCTTCTTTTTTACTTTCCCTTCCACAAGCGCCGCATATGTTCTTTTAATTTTTCGTTCCATTAATAAACGATCCATAATTGCACCAGCAATTCTATGCTTAGCAAATACGACACCACCTGTCGTATCTTTATCTAATCGATGAATATGACGAACCTTCGTCTCTAAACCTTGCATTTGATAATGAAAGGCAACAAGATTTGCAAGTGTTCCCGTTCCACCTTTTTCAGCAGGATGCGTATCCATGTTCTCAGGCTTATTTACAATGAGTACGTGATCATCTTCATATACTACATCTAATTCACCATATTCAGGCTCTACACCGTATTCTTCCTCCATAAACATATGAACTTGTAACTTATCGCCTTCTTTTAAAAGCTCATTCCATCTTCTCTGTTCCCCGTTAACGGTAACACCTTTTTCCATACGAAGCTGATGTAACAACTTTTTCGGTATTTCCCATTCTATTTTTAATAACGAATCAATACTTATACCATTCCATTTCGCTGGAACAGTAATTTCGCACCATTCGCCCTTTTTCTTCGTTTCCATACTGTATCACCTTATTTCTATTGATTCTCTCATTGTAACGGAAAACACAATTTGATGCACCGTCAAAAATAGAGGACAGCCTTATAGTAGACTGCCCCCTCATGCTCTACGCCTTTTCATTTCCTGCAATACTTCTTCCGCTTTTTGTTCATACGATAAATCTTTAAAGAAATCCGCCAATCTTTTATAGTCATTATATGTATCTAATAAGTCATCCATCTTTTCTACTTTCATCACTTGTTGTTTTTGCTTCATTTTTACTGGATAACGATAGCCCGATACTTCTTGTATTTTGTAATACTCATCCTCTACTTGAATGACCTTTACAAGTTCCTCTTCTTCCGCATCCATCGTATACCCATCAAAATCTCTAAGCAATTCATAAATGATATGAGTCCATTCATCTTTTGGATAAAATCCTTTTTCTAACCGATAACCGACAATGCGATACATATGCCCATCGTTTTCTGCAAACTGTACTGTATCATTTAACTTAAACTTAAAATAACGAAACATTGCCTTCACCTACTTATATGTAATGTTCTTATCACATACTATTTGCAAAATGTAGGTCTTGCTATTCATAAAAAATACTCATCTTATAGATGAGTATTTTTTATGATGATTTTTCTCTTTTCTTTCGAAATGGTAACCACCAGTTCCAGTCTCCAAACAATTTCATTAAACTTGGTACGAGCATAAGACGAATAATTGTTGCATCAAGGAATATCGCTAATGCAACACCAAGCCCCATTTGCCGTACTGGTAAAATATCAGTAAAGGCGAACGCACCGGTAACAACAATCATAATTAAAGCGGCGGACGTAATAATTCTACTTGTTGACACAAGTCCTTCTAACGTTGCTTGATCATTATCTCCTGTTTCTTCATACAGTTCATGAATACGCGAAATAAGAAAGACTTCATAATCCATGCTAAGCCCAAAGACGAGACCGAAAATGAAGATTGGTAAGACAAATAGAACTGGACTCGCTTCTAAACCAAAATGACCACCTTCAAATAACCAAACAACAATTCCAATTGTTGCGCTTAAACTAAGTATATTCATAATAATCGCCTTAATCGGAATGAGTATAGATCGAAATGCAAATAATAATATAACGAAGGTCGATCCAAATATAACAGACATACCAATCGCAACTTTATCTTTAATTTCATCTTCTAACTCTTGTTGGAACGTCGTCATTCCGCCTAGATAATACGTAACATTCGTTTCTTTATAGTTTTGTTTAAAATCACGAACCCACTGTTTAGCAGTTTCAGTACGCGGCTTCGTTTTCAAAAAGATTTCTATCGTAGTCTTATTCTCTTTCGTATATGCTTCAAATACAGGGGCTAGTTTTGCTGCTTCTGGCGACTCTAATAATCCAGCAACTTGATCTGCTTTCATACCAGTTAACCCGTCGTATAAGCTTCTTACTTCATATACTTTCTTATCATCTTTTAATTTTTGAACGACTTCTTCTACCTTTTGTAAACTTTCTTTTTCTTTCATATCTTTTTTCGTCTCTACCACTAATGTAACATCAGCATGTGTTTTTGCAGTTTCATTAAATGCCTCTTCGTACTTCTCATATGCAATTCTTGTATCACTTTGTTTAGGTAGAGCCTCCACGTCAGGGAACTGCAAATTAGCTGTACGTAATGGTAATAGGCAAATAACAATAAATGTTGTAACAACAATAATCATCGCTATTGGGTGTTTCATTACAAATTGCGCAAATTTACGCCATGCCTTTGCCGGCGTATGTGCTACTTGATTCTTTTTTAATATTCGTTTACCAATTAGTGATAATAACGCCGGAAGAAGTGTGAGTGAGAATAAAATACTCATAATCACAACAATCATTCCGCTAATTGCGACAGACTGAATATAATCAATCTTAAAGAAAAACAAACCAGATAATCCAACAAATACACATAATCCTGAAAATACGATCGCGCGCCCTGCTGTCTGATATGTAATTGCAATCGCTTCTTTTACCGTTCGCTTTGCAACTTCCTCTCGAAAGCGATTTACAAATAATAGTGCAAAATCAATAGATAGCGCGAGTCCGATCATCGGTGCAACATTTAACACAAAGATAGATAGTTCCTTATCGCTACCTATAAAGTATAATATGCCCATCGTACTAATAACACTAAGTGCCCCATTTACAATTGGTAAAATTGATGCTAAAAGGCTACCAAATGAAAATAGTAATACGAGGAATGCAATCGGTAACCCAATCATCTCTGCTACTTTTAAATCATTTTGCGTTCTTTCATTAATCTCTTGATTAATTTTCGGAAACCCTGTAGGCGTTACTTTTAATGCTGCATTACTTTCCTTTTCGATTTTATCAGCAAATTGTAATGTCGTTTCCATTCGTTCCTTATTTGTTTTCCCGGAAAATAAAATTGTCGCATAGCCGATATCATCTTGTAACATTTCTTTATTTTGTATCGGGTGATGGAAAGATTCATATGTCTCTTTCTCTGGTACACTTTTTACAATTCCCTCTACTTGCTTTTGAAATTCCTCATGTGAAACACCCTTATTTTTTTCAAAAACCAGTAGCAGCGTATCTTGAGACCTCTTAAAATCTTTATCTAAAATTTCTTTCGTTTTTTGATAGTCCCCTTCCGTTTGAAAGCCATCGCCACCTAATACTCCCGGTAGCTTTGGAGCGAAAATACCGATTGCTATCGCAACCAGTAGTAGTGCTACAATTACTGTATAACGAAACTGATACAAAAAAGCTCCTAACTTCCCCCACTTATCCACTTTATGTACATTTGTTTTCAAACATTTTCACCTACTTTACATAATTCAATTGTCATTTATACTGTATCACATCTTCATGCAAACAAAAAACGTCTAGAAGAACTATAATAATAGTTTTTCTAGACGTTTTTCTATCTCTCTTTATTAAGACCAAGCCTCTCAGTAAGTAAACGATGGCAATAAATCGCGATAATTAATAGAATACCACCTACGCAGTAACCTGCTAAAATATCAGTTGGATAATGTACATTTAAAATGACTCTACTTAATCCAATCGATACGATTACTATTCCCAGCAAAATCGTTATAACATATTTCCCAGTCACATTCTTCAAATTTGCCGCAATAATATAAGCAAGAAACCCGAATGTCATAATAGATAACATTGCATGCCCACTAGGGAAACTATACCCAAGCGCATCAAATGCTTCATTTAACGACGGACGCTTCCTTTTCACAATTTCTTTTATCCCTTTATTCACAAGATGTGTTGTTAAAATGCCCATTGGATACACGATCATCGCAGCATAATAACGTTTTCTCCAAAAAACAAGTAAACTTATAACGAGCGTAGTTACAATCCCAATGGCAGACCCTAATTTTGTATAGTGTGAGAAAAATGTAAGCGAACCTTCTGTTTGTAATCCTTTTACTAATCCTCGGATATATGTATCCATCACTGTAACGCCACCAGCATGTACTCGCCAAGCAACAATGCCAAATACAGCAAGTAATAAACCGATACACATTCCCTCATATTGATGCAACTTCTTCTTCAAACGATTTCCTCCTACTATGAAAAAATGCGATTTCTACTTTAGAAACCGCATCCTCCTTACTTATTTACCTTTTGTTTTTAGCTCTGTCCAGTAACGATCATAGTCTTTTAACTTATCATCTACATCAACAAGCCATTCTGTACGATCTAATTCTTCTTTCGTTAAGAAAATCATATGGTTATCGCGATATTCTTTACTATGAAGAGGGTGAGCTTTTTCATTAGGATTACTGTATCCAATTGACTCGTAGTTTTTCACACTTACTTTTTCATCTAATAAGTAGTTCATAAACTTCTCTGCAAGCTCTTTGTTTTTCGCACCTTTTGGAATTGCTAACGTATCAGCCCAAATTGTGCCGCCTTCTTTTGGTACAACGTACTCTACATCTTTATTATCTTTTGCGATAAATGCTGCATCTCCAGACCAAACCGTTCCGATCCAAGCATCTTCTGTAATGAACTTTTGTTTAATATTATCTGTATCAAATGCTAATAAGTTTGGAAGTAGCTTCTGTAAATCAGTTGCTGCTGTCTTTAACTGCGCATCGTCTTTCGTGCTGTTTGAGAAGCCGTTTTTCTTAAGACCCATACCTAATACTTCACGAGAATCGTTTAATAAAGTTACATGCCCTTTATATTTCTCATTCCATAAGTCATTCCAGCTTGTAGGTGCTTCTTTGACATACTTTTTATTGTATGCAATACCAGTTACACCCCAAGTGTATACTAAAGAATATTTATTCTCTGGATCAAACGCAGGTGTTTTGAAATTAGAAACCATGTTTTCGATATTTGGGATATTCTTTTTATCTAACGGCGCTAATAAATCCATTTTTGCCATTGTTTTAACCATGTAATCAGACGGCTGAATTAAATCATACTTCGCGCCACCAGCTTGTAATTTCGCAAGCATTTCTTCATTACTTGCATACTTATCATAGTTAATTTTCACATTATATTTCTTTTCAAAATCTCTTAGCACTTGCTCATCAAAATTGTCAGCCCAGCTATAAATGTTTAACTCTTCTTTCTTTTCACCACAACCAGCAAGTACACCAGCAATAAGGCTAAAGCTAATTGCTGCGCCGGCTAATCTTTTCATTAATTTCATCGGTTTATTACCCCCTCGTACTTTCTATATCGTTCGTATTATAAAGGAAGGTGTCCTCCAGAGTTTTCTTCACCATCTGCACCTTTGTTACGGAAGATTTCAGATAGAACCATTAATCCTACGATAGCTACAATTAAAATTGTAGAAAGTGCATTAATTTCTGGTGATACTCCGCGCTTAACCATACTGTAAATGTATAATGGCAATGTTGTTGATCCTGGTCCTGATACGAAGAAACTAATTACAAAATCATCAATTGATAATGTGAATGTTAATAATGCGGCTGAAATAACTCCTGGTGCAATTGCTGGGAACGTTACATAACGAAACGTTTGCCACGGCGTTGCTCCTAAATCATTCGCAGCCTCTTCTAAATCACGTCCCATACCAGATAGACGTGCTGCTAAAATAACGACAACAAATGAAATACTAAATGTAATGTGTGCAATAATAATTGTTGTTTTGCCAAGTTCCATACCTAATTGACTAAATAAGATAAGTAAAGATAATCCCATTAAAATATCAGGAATTAAAATTGGTAAATACACAAGACCGTTAATAGCACCTTCATAACGATATTTATAACGATGTAATGCAATCGCGAAAATCACGCCAAGAACTGTCGTTACAATCGTCGTTACGATCGCGATCGTCATACTATTTACAAACGCATCAATAACATCTTGTTTTTGAAATAAATCTGTATACCAATGGAATGTAAAACCTTCCCATTCCGCGTTAATGCGAGAATCATTGAAGGAATATACCATTAAAACCATCATTGGAAAATACAAGAACAATAAAATTAACCAAGAATAAGAAACTAAAAACTTCTTCATCTTTGCCTATTCCCCTCCGTTCCCATCATATTTATATACTTTCGTTGCACGATAATATAAGTAAATTAACAGAACAGAGAATAGAACAACAATCATAGATAACGCAGATCCAAACGGCCAATCACGCGCTCCTAAGAATTGATTTTGAATTACGTTTCCGATTAACGCTACTTTCGATCCACCCATAACGTCTGATACAACAAACATTCCGATAGAAGAAACAAACACTAAAATAGAACCCGTAGCAATCCCTGACATCGTCATTGGTACTGTAACATTCCAAAATGCCTTTACTGGTGTTGCACCTAAATCATAAGCTGCTTCTAGCTTACGCTTATCAAGCTGCTCAATCGCTGCATACACTGGTAAAATCATAAATGGTAATAAAGAATATACCATTCCGAGTATTACAGAAGGTGTATTATATAGTAAATTTAAAGGTTCACTAATAATACCTAGTTTCAATAGCAATGTGTTTACAAGACCTTGTGAACGTAAAATAACAATCCATGCGTATGAACGAACAAGGAAGTTAATCCAAAACGGGATCGTTGCCAATAATAAAAGAATTGAACGGTATTTACGATCAACAATTGTAATTGTATAAGCAAATGGATAACCAATTACTAAACAGATTACTGTTGTAATAACTGCAATCTTAACAGTTTCCCATAACGTTCCCATGTATAGTGGATCAAACACACGAGCTATATTCTCTAACGTAAATTGCATTTCCACTGTTCCGTATGCTCCGCGCTGCATGAAGGCAAATGCCAATACAAACAGAAGGGGAATTAGGAAGAAGATTAACAGCCACGCGACTGTAGGTAGTGCGAGTAATTTCCCTTTTTTCAATTTAAGGTCACCTCGTCCTCTTGCTCCCAGCCTACGTATACATTATCTCCAATGCTCCACTGCGTTGCTTCTTCAGCAGTTTGATATGCCATTAGTAATTCTGATGTTTTCTCGTCACGTACATACAGCTTTTCCATATTTCCAACAAACTCAATGTCTTCAATATGTCCAAGATGGTATTCTTTTAAAATCGGCTCTTCAACCGAACGTACCTTTACGTTTTCAGGGCGAATTGCTACATAGCCTTCCCCGTTTTTCACAATATTATTTTCACCGATAAATGTTGCAACGAACATCGTTTTTGGCTTATTATAAATTTCTTTCGGCGTTCCGATTTGTTCAATATGTCCTTTATTCATAACAACAATACGATCACTCATGCTCATCGCTTCTTCTTGATCGTGCGTTACGTATATGAACGTAATTCCTAAATTACGTTGTAAGTTTTTCAATTCACGTTGCAAGTCTTTTCTTAACTTAAAGTCTAACGCCCCAAGTGGCTCATCTAGTAATAATACACGCGGGTTATTTACAATCGCTCTCGCAATTGCTACACGCTGCTGCTGTCCACCAGAAAGCTTCGCAGGTTTACGATTACGGAACTCAAGTAACTGCGTTAAACGCATTGCCTCTTCAGCACGCTCTTTCTGCTCTGCTGCCAGTACTTTCTGCATTTTCATACCGAAACAAATATTTTTCTCCACATTCATATGTGGGAATAGCGCATAATGTTGGAACACTAAATTCATATGACGCTTGTACGGTGGCAAATCGTTAATCTTTTCATCATCTAATAAAAGATTCCCTTTAGTTGGAGTTTCAAAACCTGCGATCATACGAAGTAACGTCGTTTTCCCGCAACCACTCGGTCCTAAAATTGTTAAAAATTCTCCTTCTTTAATATCTAAAGAAAGAGGTGGGATAATCACTTGATTTCCAAAATGTTTTTCTACTGCTTCAACTTTAATAATCTTTTTCATTTTCCCGTCCTATCTACCTTAAATTTTAATTTTTATATTCATGAATAAATATTTATGTTCTATAGACTATTTTTTGTTTCGATCCAAACAAAAATGATTATTTAACAAGCGTTCGCTTCTATTCTTTATGTATTATGTTTGATTCATTTTCGCACGATACATAACGTCGAACAGAAAAACCCCTTCCATTGCGAAGGGGCTATTATCATACGGCTACGCCTACTGATAAACACCATCATCATTTTAACAACTTTCGTATGAATTTTAAAGCACTTTTTGTAGAAGAGTAACGAATTTTCATATCAAATGCCGTAGATTGGGCCAAAATACTTTTATAATGTGAAAAAGTCCGAAAACTTTCTTCCCCATGATAACTCCCTAACCCACTACTACCGACGCCCCCAAAAGGTAAATATGGCGTTGCAAGATGATAGACAACATCATTAATACAACCTCCGCCATATGAAATATTACTCGTCACTTTCTTTTGTACTTCTTTATCTTCAGAAAATACATATAACGCTAACGGCTTTGGATGTTGCTGAATTGTGTCAATTACCTCTTCTATGTTGTCGTACTCTACAATTGGTAAAATCGGACCAAAAATTTCATCTTCCATAACCGCATCTTGCCATGTAATGTTCGTTACTACTGTCGGTTCAATATGTAATGTATCTTTCTTATAGTTCCCGCCAATTACGACTTGACCATCTTGTAAAAATCGACATAATCGTTCAAAATGACGATCACTCACAATTCGCACGTAATGATCATTATGCAGTGGCTCTTTGCCATACTGCTCCGCAATTTCGTGTCGTAATGCCTCGATTAACTGTTCTTTCACGGAAGCATGCACATACATATAATCCGGGGCTACACACGTTTGCCCTGCATTTAAAAACTTCCCCCACACAATTCGTCTTGCTGTTACATCTATTTTCGCATCTTTATGTACAATACACGGACTTTTTCCGCCAAGTTCTAACGTAAGCGGCGTCAACCGTTTCGCAGCTGCTTCCATCACAACTTTTCCAACACCGACACTACCTGTAAAGAAAATATAATCAAATGGTTCCTTTAACAATTCCGTACTCTCTTCTATACCGCCTTCTACTACCGCTACAAGCTCTTCTTGGAATAATTCCTCTAACATTCTCGTAAGCACTTTTGAAACATTTGGCGTTAACTCTGACGGCTTTAAAACAACTGTATTTCCAGCTGCCAACGCTCCTACAAGTGGTGCAATTGCTAATTGAAACGGATAGTTCCAAGGTGCAATAATAAGTGTCACACCGTACGGTTCGGGCACTACTTTCCCCTTTGATCCAAAATGGGTGAGTGCTGTTCGAACACGCTTCGGTTTACTCCATGATGAAATATGCTTCAATTGAAAGGAAATTTCTTTTAATACATACCCAACTTCCGTTGTAAACGACTCATGAATTGACTTATTTAAATCTAATTTCAACGCCTGAAATATTTCTTCTTCAAAACGCTGAATGCCTTCATAAAGCTTCTTCAAATTATTCTTTCTCACTGCTACACTTCGCGTATGGCCATTATAAAAATATTCCTTTTGTTTATTTACAATAGAAGAAACGCTCATTCATTCACCTTCCCCCACTATTTTTATCCAATTCTTTCATTATTTATATAGACTTCATATTATAATAAATTTCTATTCGTAAAGTTACATTATATATAATTTCTTCTTTTATATAAAATTCATTGCTCACAAAAAAACTACCGAAAGAAAATCTCTCGGTAGTTTTACTGTATTAACGATATAAGCGAACAGCACCTGCAGAATTATCATCAGCTTGTCCTACTACTTCAAACTTTAGGCCAAGGTTCGGTAAAATACGTCCTGCATCTGGAATCTGTTGATTAATATACGTTTTCGAATCATCAAACTTCGGCACACCTGCTAAGCCATTATACGTATACGTTCCACGCGTTGGAGATACAACTTTCCATGCTGGCGTTTTATCAAATGAGAACGCCGCATCAGCGATTTGGAATCGTGTACTACTGTCAATTGTCGGTTTACCATTTAAAGTTCCTACAATTGCTTCTGGATGAGAGTCAACTACACCAAGGAAACCATGTCCTGGATGTAAACCAACCCAGTTATCTGTGTAAGCTGAGTCTGCATACCATACAACCATACCAGAGTTATATTCTGGACCGCGAGCAAATTTCAATGCGCTATCTGATCCAGTATGATTTCTCCACTCTACATAGTAGTTATGTTTTTTCTTCTCAGTTCCGTTAGAAACTGCGAAACCATCTAATTTAAATTGTGGTGTACCTTCTGCATCATCAGAGAATACTACTTTACCATCTACTGTTAATGAAGCATTATCAAGTAGGAAACCGTTTAATGCTAAACCACCATCTGTAATGTACTCAAATGTTAATTTTACTTTCTTACCTTTGAATTGGCTTAAATCATATGATTTATCAACCCATTTTCCATTTGTCGAATCTGCATTTCCACTATTTGCTTTCTCACCAAGTTTTTCAATTAGCGTTTTTTGCCCATCTTCTGTTACAGCATGTACTTCAAGGAAATCATACTCTGCTTCGATTTCATATAACGATTTGAAATCAAATTTCGCATTCGTTGCATTCGTTAAATCGAACAGCGGTGTTTCTAACGTTGTATGAAGATTGTCACCTTTTGTGCTGTAGTAATACTGCTTACCAAATGCTGGAGCAATCGTTTTTATATCTTTATCAGGTAAGTTTACACGAATCATACCTGGACGGTTCGTTTTCGTAACACTTTGATCTAAATATGTTGCTAGACCGATACCTTTATTTAATTTCTCGTAATCTACTTCTACGATATTCGCCCAGTTACCACCAATTGTTTTTTGGAAAAACTCTTTATTTTGTGGTGAGAAACTCGTTGGCGTTGTTCCTGCAATCTTACCAGCCCAGCTTCCGCCACTCATAACAGACCAAGCTTGAATTGGCTCACCATGACCAGTATAGTCTGTATCATACTCATCTGGAAGGCCTAAATCATGACCATATTCATGCGCGAATACACCAACTGCGCCATCTTCTGGCTCAATTGTGTAGTCGAATGCCGCTATCTTTCCGCCCCAATATGGAACTTTCGCTTGTGTACCTTCAATTGGGAATGGTTTTGGTCCAACTGTCCAGCGATGTGACCAAATTGCATCGTCACCTAATTTACCACCGCCCGCTTCTTGTCCAACACCTGCATGAATAATCATTAAGTGATCAATTAAACCGTCCGGTTGCTTTTGATTTCCATCACCATTTACATCGTATTGATCGAACTGATCAAACTCAGATAAATCAATACCGCTATCTACAGCTGCTTTTAATGCATCTTTTACTAAATCACGTGGTCCTTTTGGTCCTTTATTATCATGACCTGTAGCAGCATCCGCACCGTAATCAGCAGCTTTACCAGGAACTGTTAACCATTTTGTAACTGTTCCGTCTACTGTGTAACTACCACCAGATTGCTCTTCATAATATTGTTTAAACGTTTCGATTTTGCTTCCATCCTCTAACGCAAATGGCTCATCACCGAATAACATTTTTTCATAATGTTCTTTGTTAAAGTCTTCCGAATACATATAGCCAGGCTCTTTATCGATATTGTTATGTTTAAAGTCAGCGTACTCTACAAGTAAAACGAGTACTTTATCTTTACGAACATCACCGTTGTACGCTTTTTCCTTTGCTGGAGATGTTGGTACTTTACCATTTAGACCACCCCTAACTGGTCCTGTCGCTGCAGACGTTCCTGTTGCAGGTTTGTCTAACTTTTCTTTCGTATCTGCTTTCGCATCTTTCACTTTCTTTAAAAAGTCAGATGCTTCTTTCGTAAGTGGGTCCCCATTTGTTACTTCTTTCCCCGGATTTTCACCCTTTTTGTTCTCTACGTATTTTTCGACAGCTTTCTTTGTTTCTTTCTCTGAAGCCTTCGAATCAATTACCCCACGTTTTTTTAGCGCATCCGCTAAACGTTCTTCCGGAATTAAATGATCATCAACTGGGCTCGTAGCTGTCTTATTCACAGGCGTTTCAGCATATGCAGATTGAGTACCAGCTCCGAACGAAAGACCTAATACAGCTGTCAAAGCGATTGAAGATAAAACTTTGAACGGTTTCTTGTTCATCCCTTATTTCCTCCCCTAATAAATAATATGTATTACAAATTGAATTTTATTAAAAATTCAATATTTTTTCAATATTTAGTCATATTATGTAATGTTTTTAATATATTTGTAAAAATTCCATAGTTAGCATACGAGTATATCACAATTCAACAATGTTTTCTGAAAATATTGAAAATATTTGTCAGAAACTTTATAATCGCCATAGAGGGAATTTAATGGGGATTTTATCTTTGTTTTATCTACAAAATATTTGATAATTCACTACATAAAAATACAAAATCCGATTGCATTATCACGTATTCTGTAGCAGCAGTTATGACCGATAATTAGGGAGGAATTACATTTGTACAAAGATAAGACTGACGCATTGGATCAAGAATGGATTGATTTAATACTTGAAGCTCTAGACGCTGGTATCGCTCTACAAGATATCGAACATTTTTTCCAACGTACGAAACCATCAAGCCAGGCTCAATAGGTTTGTTCTTTTTAGCGAAGTTTATGTTATAATAATGACATCATAAGACGACGACATATTGATAGAAAGGTGCGCAAATATGATTGGAGAACGTATAAAACGCCTGCGTTTACAAAAAGGTATTTCATTAACTGAACTTGCCGAAAAAGCCGGTGTTGCTAAATCTTACATTAGTTCTATAGAACGAAATTTACAAAAAAACCCTTCCATTCAGTTTCTTGAAAAGATCGCAGCAGTTCTACAAATTCCAGTTGACACTCTACTTCATGATGAAACAACAAAGGAAAATCACCTAGACTCCGAATGGACACAACTCGTTAAAGATGCGATGAGCTCCGGCGTCTCCAAAGAACAATTTCGTGAATTTCTTGAATTTACAAAATGGAAGCAAAATCAAAAATAATAAATAGAAAGAAGTGCTTACAATCGGCACTTCTTTTTTCTTTATAAAAAAAAGCGGGGGATACCCGCTTTTTTATTATTTTTCTTCTCCAGCTTCTTGGTTAGCATTGAATGTCCATTCTAAATTCAATGAATCACCTTGGAAGATATTTTGTTCTTTTCCATCATCTACAAATTCAAATTGTACCCATAAATAATCCTCTGTACCAGCTTCTAATCCACCCTTTTCTCCCCACTCAGGAGCAAAGATGTCTTTAGCTAAAAGATCTGGGTCAGTTTTTTGTAGGTCTGCTAAAGTTGTTTCATATACAGGCTCACTTTGTTTATCCCAGTTCCAAAGGAATTTCACTTTAACGTGCTTACCAAAGTCTTCACCAGCATTATCACCTTTTGCATCTTTTACAGTATACTTTGTCGCTAGTTTAACATCTTTAATTGTTAATGAACCGCTATTCTTTAATAAGAACTCTTTCTTAATAGAATCCCCTGGTTTTAAATCTTTAATATCTACAAGCGTTTTAGGGTCTAATGTAAGATCTAACGTCCCAGCTGCAAATGTATTGTTCGATACTTCTTTATCGCTAAAGTAAGCGAATGTTCCTCCACCAATTAAAGATAACCCCAATGCTGCTGATGCAACTCCCATACCTAATTTCTTTTTCAGACTCACAATCAATTCCCCCTAGCTGTTTTTTATATTTTTTATTGCTATCTCTTATTTAAAATAAGAGATATAACTAAAACTATATTAGCTTAGCTAATATTTGTTCTTTTTTAAAAACCTTATGTTCATTATAACGAACAAACCTATATAAATACAACACATATTTATTAATATTTTCAGTTATTTTCATTTCTCAATATTATTTTGATTTTTCAGTAAAATGTTGAAAAATCAAAATAATATGAAAAGGACCCGAAAAATAGGCGAGTGATAGTGCTCTCGCACCTATTTGTTTATGATCCCTATCTACTCTGGAATGTTACTATATTTTACTTGCTATCTTTATTTTTCTGTTCTTCTTGTTTTTTACTTTCTTCTAGCTTTTTCGCTTCTTCTTGTTTCTTCTTTTCTTCTAGTTTTTTCGCCTCTTCTTGTTTCTTCTTCTCTTCTAGTTTTTTCGCCTCTTCTTGTTTCTTCTCTTCTAGTTTTTTCGCTTCTTCTTGTTTCTTACTCTCTTCTAGTCTTTTCGCTTCCTCTTGTTTCTTCTTCTCTTCTAATTCCTTTTGTTTCTCAGCCTCACTCACTTGTTTTGCTGTTTCATCTACTAGTAACTTCTCAAAATCTTGAATTTGTTTATCAATCACTTGTAAATTAACTTCTTTATCAATATACTCACATTTTTCTTTCACTATATGGAAGCCAGCATTCACATACGAGAATACTTGCTTATTCGATTCAGTTGTATTTATTTTTAACTCTTCTTGTACTTGATTATAAGGTTCTTCTATTGATTTATACACTTTTTGTAATGATTCTCTCTCAGCAACTATTTTCTCACGCCCTTGCTTCCACGTAACAAGCGCCTGTTCTAATTCTTGAGCGGAGGTAACAGTTACTTTTAATTTCATCTCTTCGTACTCATGCAAAATAACTTCCTTATGTTGCTTAGCTTGTTCTGTTAATTGATCAACTGTTTTTGGAAAAATACTTGCTGTAGAAATAGTAGCCTCAACTTTCGTTTCATGAATAAAAGCTGCTTCTGTATACGTCATCATTTGAGAGCCTAAATAAAAAGTAATAGAACATATACATGGCAATAAAAGCATCTTTTTGAATTTACTAGGTGGCTTCAGCATTTTAACCTCTCCTATCGAACAACTCGTTCTTTATCAAGAACTATATCTTTATTATAATAAAGTGAATTGCAAAATGATATAAAATTATATTTCTTTTTACATTTCTCTTTTAGCATAAAAAGAGACTACCGCTTTTGATAGTCTCTTTTTGGTGTCCTTATTGTTTTCCTTCAGCATCGCCTTGTTGTGCATCAAACGTCCAAGTTAATTGCAGCTTATCACCTTGGAATTCATTTTGATCTTTTTTATTATCAACAAACTCAAATTTCACTTTGAATTTATCAGATTTACCTGCAGAAATACCTTTTTCATCCCAGAACCAAGCAGCTAAATCGTTGTTTACCGCAGTAAGTGTGTCACCCTTCAATTTATCTAGCGTTGTTTCCTTTACAATTGTTTCATGCTTGTCTACATTTTTTAAGAATGTTACTTTAATATGCTTACCAAAATCATCTTTATTATCTTTCTTCACATCTTCTACTGTATAATCTGTTTTTAATAGTACTTTTTTAATATCTAATGTCCCTTTATTTTCTAATTTAAATTCTTTTTCAACTGTATCACCAGGTTTTAAATTCGATACGTTAACAACTGTTGATGGATTTAATGCTAAATCAAGCGTACCAGCCGCAAATGTATTGTTTGACACTTCTTTATCGCTGAAAAATGCAAACGTTCCTCCGCCAACTAATGCAGCCCCTAATACTGCTGATGCGATACCCATTCCTAATTTTTTCTTTAAAGTCATGTCCATATCCCCTTAATCTATATATTTGTCAACTTCCTAACCGGAAAGTATAACCAAACAAACTAGACCGATTGTTCTACTTTTTTCTCTTTCTTTTCTCCGTCAATGCTACGAATCGCACTAAAAATAGTAATAGCGGAATAGCCTAGTAAAAAGACTCCTGGAATAATAAGAAGCAAAGCAGCTCCAGCTTTTGAATTTGCATAATTTAATGCATACCCTGCATAAGGAACTGTAATATCCGCATATTTCCCAATGACATTCTCAGCAAGTACTGGTTCTAAATCAGGACCGTTGTTGTTATCCCCTTTTGTTTCATACATTACTTTTCCATTTGTATCTTTCACACCAATAATACGGTGAGTGATAATTTTTTCATCTTTCTCTTTAAAGGTAATAACATCACCTTTTTGATATTTAGAACCATCTTTCGTCGGCTCTATCGCAATGATTGATCCTGTTAAAAATGTTGGTTCCATCGACCCTGAAAGAACGCTCTTAAATTGATATCCCATTACCGTTGGATCACCACCGCTCGCTTTTGAAGAAATAACTACAAAAGCTAAACAAACCATTAACGCAAATAAAACAAATGAGATAACGTTGCTAATCACCTTCCAAATTAATTTCATCGTTTCTCTCCCTCTCCGTTGTTTTATATTATTTGAAGTATGCAATATTCACTTTAGTTCTTTAACAAGAACACAAGTAAATAATATAACGAACAAAACTGAAATGCAATAAGAAAATTTACAATTATTAGTTATTTTAAACAAAAAAAGACTGTGACAATATCTCTTCACAGCCCTTTAAACTAGTAATTTATTTTTCTTCTGATTTCATTCCTTTTGTATTTCGGCGTAGCACTACAAATAAAATGGCTCCAAATAGTATGGCGGCACCTATTCCAATACTTATTATTTTCACGTTTGATTCGTTTACTTCAGGCTCGACCGTATCTTTTTTAGGCATCGCAAAAGTAACATCTTCCTTAGAAAGAACATTTACCGTCGCAATTGTTTGATTATTCTTCATAATATCAACTGCCCCAACTACCTCACCACGATGAATTCCTTTATGATACAAAGAATCTTTATCTAATGCAGCCGCACGGAAAGTCGTTTTCACATTTTTCCCTTCATCTTTCTTAAGCATCAGTTCTGCACTTTTTTCAAGCTCGCTATCAATATCTTTATTTAAATACGTTGTCTTTTGATGCCAACTATGTTTATCCAGTACAGTTTGCTTCACAAATTGACCAAAAGAATAGTCGGCCATCTGCTTTAAATCTTCATAAATTTCAGGTCTTTGAGAAGCCATCACTACATTTATAATACGATTTCCATCCTTCTCATTTAATAAAACGAGTGTATTACGCGCTTCATTTGTAAACCCTGTCTTACCACCAATACTAAATGGATTTTCAAAATAAGTAGATTTATTAAAAATAGACACCGTCTGCCTAGATGTCGTAACTGTCGTCCTTTTCGTATTCATCGCTTGCAAAATCTCAGGGTACTTTTGCACACCTCTCGTAATCATAGCCATATCATATGGCGTAGTATAATGATTCGGATCATGCAATCCATTCGGTGTTACAAAATGACTATCAGTAGCCCCTAATTGCTTCGCTCTCTCATTCATCATATTAGCGAAATTCTCAACACTTCCACCAATACGCTCCGCAATCGCATATGAAACATCATTCGCACTTAACACCATTAAAATTGTAAGCGCTGTATCTCTATTTATCGTCTCACCGGGTTGAAACTCAATTTGATAATTACTCTTCTCTTGATCTAATGCTAATTGTGAAAACGTAAATTGATCCTCTGGCTTCGTATGTTCCATAAGTAAAATCGCCGTTAACACTTTCGTCATACTAGCCGGAAATGCACGATGATGTGCGTTTTTATCATACAAAACATCTCCAGTTTTCGCATCAATCGTAGTTGCAAACTGACTAAAAACATTCGGCCCTTCCTTAGGTGGTGGGGCTACTTGTTCTGGATTCACTCCAATATTTGTCTCAGCACGTAACGTCATAGGTGTGGAAAAAAACAAACAAATAACGGTAATAAAAACCAAAATTTTCTTAAATTTTACCATATGACTCTCCCTTTTCACTATACTCTCACAGTTTAAAAATTGAATCTACCAATCTATATGTAATTTGTATTAAATTGGAAGAACATTCGCTGTTTTTTACTATATCATACTTTTACGATGAAGAACATAAATATACAATAAAAAATAAGAAAGAATTATTCTTTCTTATCCTTCTCATCAATCAATGAATCTATTAGATTTTGACTAGCTTCCTCAGGTGTAATCTCATCTGTCATCCCCATAAACGACCAACCTTTAGAATCGACCCACTCAACAAACTCTTGCAAAAACTCATCATGTGTAACATCCACATCAAGAATTGAGCCGTTAATTGAAATCGTCCTATTTTTAGATACACGCATCTTGAACGTTTTCCTTACCATTACAATAATTCTCCCTCTACTCTTGAATATTTATAAAATAATCTTGTATCTCTGTTATACATGATTTTAAGTAAATTGTAAAAAGGATATATTGGCCAATTTGGATATTGAAGATGGAAATCTCTTATCCTACATAACCCTCGTGCGATATACGAATGGTTATATTATTCAACAATTAGACCATTTAGATGAATAAGAAATCATGGTCTTTTGGAAGATATCATGCAAAATAGTATAATTTGAATAAGAGAACTAAGGCAGCTCCATTTAGCTGGACTTTTACGTTGTAGACTTAGAGACTGATGCGGAAATTACTATTTGGTTCCTATTTCTGCACATAATATCGCTGGAAAGAAGGTAGTACTGTGAAAACAACAGAAAATTTTACTGACAAGGCCGATATATATGCGAAATATCGCCCTAGTTATCCTAAAGAATATATTGATTATTTGCTTTCGGCTAACGAACTGAATAAGAATCAGATTGTGGCCGATATCGGTTCAGGTACGGGGATATTTAGCCACCAGCTGCTTGAAAGTGGTTTACATGTTATTGGAGTTGAGCCAAATGATGACATGAGAAAAATGGCAGAACAATCGTTAAGCCATTTTTCTCGTTTTCAATCAATAAAAGCAACTGCCGAACATACCACTTTAAAAGAAAATAGTCTGGATTTAATAACTGTTGCTCAAGCATTTCATTGGTTTAATAAAAAAGCTTTCAAAATCGAATGCCAACGAATTTTGAAACAAAAAGCAAATATTGCTCTTGTTTGGAATAGTAGAGATGTAACTAGTCCGATTATTAAAGAAAATGCAGAAATTTGCCAAAAAACCTGCCCAAACTTTAAAGGATTTAGCGGTGGAATCGAGGAAACGCCAGAAATTTTTAAAAGCTTTTTTAAAGATGGAAAGTATGAGTTTAAAGAATATCAAAATGATTTACTTTTTGACTATGAAGGTTTTCTAGGAAGAAATTTATCAGGATCCTATGCTCCGAAAGAAAATGACGAAGAATATAAAAACTTTATTTCTCTCCTATCAGAGTTATTCGAAAAATACAGTAAGAATGGAAAAATTGTTCTCCCAAACTTAACGCGAAGTTATATGGGCAATGTGTAAACAACCAGACATAAAGTAGAACTTTAAACAGTCCTCACCAATCGGGCACGATCATTGCATAACCCTTAGCTTTATTGTTATATGTTGAGTACACTATATCAAAAATTACACAACTCTATTTTAACCCCGTCCTAAATTCATAACGGGGTTATGCTTGTTTTAGGTGATTAAATGTAATAGCTTTATTATCTTTTTACAAACAAATCACATTTTACCACACCAAATACACTTGACTTTATTACAATGGAATGGAATATATTAGGAAGCAACTATAACGAGGAGGAATTTCATGGCGCGTTGTACGTATTGTAAAACGAAATGGAAAGTAAAAGATGTATGGTCGATACTCATGGCATTTGAAAAAGATTGTCCGTATTGTTTCGGAAGGCAATATTTATCAAAGAAAACCGTAAACGCTATGCCAGAACTTTTAAGCTTACCTTTACACTTCTTATTACCTTTTCTTGTTGATTTGAGTGATGAAGGTCCTTTGGATTGGTATCGAAAAAAATAATATAACCGTTTTATTCGAACCCACTTTTAATTAAACTTTCTATTTATATATTCCTTAATACACTACTAACGTGATTCCAAATACTTTCCTTTCAAAAGATTAATATAAAAATATTGTAAAATTTCATTCAATTATATATAATTACTTTAGCGTAAACATAAAAGATGCTGTTACATAAGCATTTTTGAAGATCCCGTAGCTCAGCAGGGAGAGCGCCACCTTGACAGGGTGGAGGTCGTGAGTTCGAGCCTCTCCGGGGTCATAAAACCTAATAGTATCAAGGCTTGAGAGAGTATTCTCAAAAGCTAAAACTGTGGAGGTCTCCATCAGACACCACAAGTTAAAAGAGGACTACTTCTAGTCAGCAAACCAGCTGACTCAGGGGTAGTCCTCTTTTTGTTTCCATAAAACTGAGAAAGGACTGAAAAGAAAATGCTACTTAAGTTTGCTATGAAGGATTTCAAGGAGGAAAAAGAGTTCGCTAATCTGTCCCCCTCGTACAATTGTAGTTAGCATACGAGCTGGAAAAATCTCTGAAACTCTTAGTTTTAATCTAGACGAATTAACTGAGGAGGTAAACAACGATACGTTTAATAGATAATACCTGCCGAGCCGACTCGAACATCCTAATTTAACGATACCCTACTTAGTACTTCTATACAAAAATAAAGCAAGGATTTCTCCCTGCTTCTGTTAATTTCTTTTATTGAGAAGATTAGCCACCAATATTCTTATCTGCCATTCTATACAATTTATATCTATTTTGCCCTCTTCTTTTTTCGATTTCTAAATATAATCTCTAACGCTACTACTGTGATGAATCCAACAGTTAGTTGTATGCCTGTAAATAGCAACTTATCATTTAGCGGAATATCAGGTGCACTCCACAGCAGCACTGGAGGAACAAGTATGCCAATGATTACAATAGTTCTCATTATCTTTCCCATTTTGTTTCCCCTATCGTATTTTTAAAATCTATATGTATTTTCCAACTAACCTATAATTCTACTAATTTCTCACGTAGAATCAATTCACTCTCATTCAAATACCCTCTATGTATTTCCTCTACAATCTTATCATGATTAAAGCATAACACTTTTTCATCACCTAAATAACCAACCGGATAAAGAACCCCTACATAATCAAAATCACGTTTATCCGCTGAAATGACCATTCTTCCAATAATCATAACAGGTTGGTTTAGATCTTTTAGCTTTACAACTGAACCAATCGGGAAAAGCTCCATCGTCATTCTCCGTTCTTTTTAGATATATTCTTCGACTTGTTACTCAAAATTTCTAATAGATAGGAAATTCCAATACCTATTCCACCAATAATCAATGCTGCAATAGCTGTTAAAAACCTTTTTTCCATTGGCTGCGGAAAAAAGAATGAAGAAAAAAATAAAACCGCGGTAAAAATATACATCAAAATACGTCCTTGTTTAAACATGTGTGATTACTCCTTTTTTTCAGGTTTCAAGAAAAAACCTCCTCCAAAACCTTCGTATGATGCATAAAAACCTTTCTCTTGACCCATGTGAAGCTTATACCCATAAGTCCCTACTCCCAATTCTAAGCGGATTGTTATATCGTGATCACTGAAATACGGAATAATATCCGGAACATCAATTTTCTCTAAAAGCAATTCATACTTGCGCGAACTATATTCCGCACCTACCTTCACTGTATACTCATCATAACCTACAATACTACTAAAATCGTGCATTTTTTGAGTTACAGTTATATCTTCCATATAAGGAATATCCGTTCTTACATAAGATGTTTCTTGAGCGCGTGCCTCCACTTTTCCACCAATCAAGTTACCACTAGAAGCATCTTCGCGGAGTGTTTCTTTACTATACGGAATATTTAGCTCTGCAGAACCAGTACCGAACTTTGTATTTATTTTACTATCCTTACTTAATTCAAACTCACCATTTACTACTGTACCTTCTAATTTCCCTCCAAGTCGATCTCCTTCAGCACCTTCTGCCTTACCTGTAAGATATTCGACTTTATCATTATTTTTATTAAGAATACCAGAAGCCATCGCAATGGCAACATCCATGTTATCTACTTGTTCAAATTTATTAGCAGAATCAAGAAGAAACTTCTCAAGTGGCTCCAATATGATTATAAATTGTGCCATCTTAAAGGATGAATCACGGAAATCCGTATTAAATTTCATATAGGTTGAGCCCAACCAATTACTAGAAATCATATCAATATCTCGTTTTAGTCGCTCCTGTGTTGCAGTTGCATTCGTGATAGTTGATCTAATAGTCCCTGCCACTTTTCGCAACTGTTCAGGAGTAACTTTTATATCCCCCATAGCCATTCCCCTTTTAAATATTTATATGGAATATTTTACCACAATAGAGTTTTCGCAACTATGAATATTTTATATAATCTTAAAAATCCGAAGTCTTTTTCTCCTCAGGGTTACCCTTATAGCACTTTGAAATTATAACTTATGCATTCGTGCTAACTCTGTAATATAACCTACTTTTTTTATCTTTTTAATAATAATTTCTGCCTGTCCAAATGTTCTTTGATTTATTTCTTCTCTTATTTTCTTCAATATTTCTCCCGTTTCATCTGGTCCTCTCACATCTATCACGACAGTCCTGTGTGAACCTTCGGACAAATGTTTCAATCTATCTTCAAACTGTTTTACTACAATATTTATTAATGAACGTCTACCACTAGATGTCATAGCATTGTAGTTTTTAACTTCTATTAAAACAGTAAACATTTTGGTTTTACTTCGCTAAATCTCTGATAAAATTGTTATCTACTCGCTCCATTCCATTGTGTAGCGATATTCTTAATTTGATTGCATAGGTCATTATGTAAATATTCTAAGAAGTGCCTGATGTTACTTACTGTCTTTGCAGTCTGTTCTAACCGTTCAGACGTTACTTTTATCTATACCATTCCTTCTTTGCATATTGATTTATATGTTTCTTCATTATAAATATCAAAATAAAAAAACCAGCAACTTTAAAATTACTGGCTTATCTCTTATTCATATTCGAAAACACAATCACAATTGCCCCAAGCACATAATGCCCCGCTACCATCCACATACTCCGATCAAAGATCATAAGCGATAACCAAAGCGATATATTAATAGCAGCAAATAATAAGTATAAAATGAAGTCTCTCTTTTGTAGTGCCCCTCTATTCATTGCAATGTAAATGGCACCAATAGGAGGAAGGGTAAAGCAAAGAAAAAAGACAAACATTTTTCTTAACGACCATGGATATGAAATTACTGTCTGCATACGAATCTCCTTTTCACTTTATAGTACCCTTAACATTGGCCTTACTATTCTATATTCGTCACTATAAGGCTCCTTTATCGTTAAAGATGAGTGAAGATCTTTTGCTTCTTCTATCATTGTGAATACTTCTGTTTTTTCTTGTAATATGTTGGATTCACTATTTTTAGTAGGTTTTTTACTTGTTTCAATTTTCTTTGTAACTTCTCCGAGCCTTTGCCCCACTTTTTCAGTTTTAGCAGGTTCATTCGTTACGTAGTATTCCTGCCCCTCCCATACTAACATAGGTGGCACTTGTTCTCGTTTGTTACATATTATATAGGTAGTACTAGCTACAAGTAGTAGACATGTTAATAAAAAGAAGATAGTTTTTTTATTCATATACTATTCTCCCTATCCATCATTTTATTAAATTATATAATATCCATTATATGCAGTAAATGGATTATGCGGGAATTTTCGGATTTTAAACCAAAAAGGAAAAACCTTACTAATAGTAAGGTTCCATTTTTACATTCTATAGTGACTGATTTATTAAAACGATCATTACGATAATCGCTATAAACATAACAACTAAACAGCCGATCATTTTATAAAAGCCTCTTTTCGTTAACGTCCCACCTTGCACGTCTTTACGAATAAATAAGAATACGGCTAAAAATAATACAAGCCCAATGCCAAAAGCATACATCATTTGCATATGTTAATCTTCCTTTCTCTCTTCCATCTTAATATCTTTTTGCCAAAACAACAAACGAGATAAAGACGGTACTCATCGTGAGTGCCATAAGTATATTCAATAGTTCAGTAGCAGATAGTGTAATTATTTTTAAGTTTAAGCCGATAGAGAAAAGAAGATAATATGCTGTTAACGCAAAAAAGCTGAAGAACATGCCTTTATAACGAATTAATTTCATCCGCTCGTCTTTTTCTTTAAATTGTGGGTGTAAGTAGCTTAGGCAGAAACACATAATCATCATTGCAAGAACTGTATAAGTTGGAGTCGGTGGTGCTGAATGCGTCATTATACCTGCTAATACCATAGTTCCACTCATAATAAAAAAAATAATTCCCATGATTAAAAAGTACTTTTGTGAATAGTTCATCTTTACTCCTCCCCTTCTTTTCCTTCATAAATAAATACATGTTCTATCGTTGTCTGAAATGTTTTTGCTATTTCAAATGCTAACGGAAGTGATGGATCATATTTTCCCTTTTCAATTGAAATGATGGTTTGTCTGGAAACTCCAAGTTTCTCAGCCAATTTTTCTTGAGATAGTCCAAATTTTTTTCGGTATTCGACCATTTTATTTTCCAAGGAAATTTCTCCCTCCTTCCTTATACCGAGTATATATGTAAAGCAAACTTTACGTCAAGCTTCCTTTACATTAGTTTTGATTATTATTCACGCTATTTATATAGAAGAAACTTTTTCAATTTCAGTACGTCTATTTTGAAACAAAACACGGAACACTGTAAATAACCGTTACTATATCTCCTCCTCTCTTTTTTTAAAATTTAATATCTCCATATTTGTTTTACCCTTTTAAAATATTTCATTTATCCCTTTATTCTACGAAATGTGTTATTAGTTTTACGGTGTTTTTCGGCATATTTATAGAAACTAACTGTTTATGAA
This sequence comes from Bacillus sp. MN7755, assembly GCF_054771475.1. Classification (NCBI taxonomy): domain Bacteria; kingdom Bacillati; phylum Bacillota; class Bacilli; order Caryophanales; family Bacillaceae; genus Bacillus; species Bacillus sp. MN7755. The sequence goes on along the minus strand of NZ_BTRL01000008.1, from coordinate 305,218 downwards.
GCATTTTTTATGTTTAGCCACTTTTTTTGTAGAAATCCTTCACTTTCCTTTCGATATTTAACACTATCTAAATAAAGTTTACGATAAATTCATAATTTTTTATTTTTTATACTATATTCCGTTATATTGTTGTATAATATCAATGAAAGCGCTTATTATTTCAATATACATAATTCGAACTCATTTTTATCGAAACATTCTAATTATTATACTTATATTTACGTGCAATAATTTTAGCTATTCGTATAGGTATACCAAATATATCCACCCCATTTTTCTGTAAAATTACTTTATAACATGAAAGATTAACTTGGGTGATAAGTTATTGTGAATGTTTTTTTACAAAACAGATAAGTAATAGTGTTTGGTATTATGTAAATTATTGTAATAACATAAGAGTAAAGAAAACATTTACATTGATTATTGGTTCATTAATTATTGAAAAGAGCAAAATGCACCTTTTTGTATGGAAAAAGGATTATATGCATTGGGAGGTTTAAACAAATGACGAGGAAGAATACAACGACAAACCCTTGGGCCAAGTTCCACGGTCCGAACCTTGGTTATGTTATCGAACAGTATGATCTTTACGTAACTGGAGCAGGTTCTGTTGATCCGGAATTACAAGAGCTTTTTGAAATTTTTGGAGCTCCTTCGTTTCAAGATGATGTCGTAACAGGGGACAACACAGCAACACATTTTTCTCCTCAAAACACAGGGAACATTGAAAAAATTCTTAAAGTCGTTCAGCTTGTTGAGCAGATTCGTTCTTTCGGACATACGTTGGCTCACATCAATCCGATGGAAGATGCTGCAAATGGACAATCTCTTCTTGAGAAAGCAATGAACGAACTGAGCGATGCTGATTTGAAAGCGATTCCAGCAAAAACAGTATGGCAAGATGCACCAGAAGGTATTCACACTGCACTTGATGTAATTCATAGATTAAAAGAAGTGTATACACAATCTTTAGCTTATGAATTTTCTCATATACAAGATAGTGAAGAACGCGCGTGGTTGCATCAAATGGTGGAATCAAATTCATTGCGTCAACCACTATCAAATAAAAAACGAACTGCTCTTTTAAAACGTTTAACAGCTGTTGAAGGTTTCGAGCAATTCTTGCATAAAACATTCGTTGGGCAAAAGCGTTTCTCTATTGAGGGCGTTGATATGCTTGTACCTGTTCTAGATGAAATTGTTCTAGAAGGTGCCAAGGGCGGCGTAGAAGATGTCATGATTGGTATGGCTCACCGCGGTCGTCTAAGCGTACTTGCTCACGTATTAGAAAAACCTTATAGTCACATGTTTGCTGAGTTCAAACATGCAAAAATAGAAGACGCAGTGGCAAATTCTGGCTGGACTGGCGACGTGAAATACCATTTAGGTAGAGAACAAGTCGTTGGTAACGATGAAGTTAGCACTCGCGTTACATTAGCAAATAACCCAAGTCACCTTGAGTTCGTTAACCCTGTTGTGGAAGGTTTCGCACGTGCGGCTCAAGAAAATCGTAAAAAATCTGGTCTTCCAGAACAAGATACTTCAAAATCATTCGTAATTTTAGTTCATGGTGATGCTGCATTCCCTGGTCAAGGTATTGTATCTGAGACATTGAACTTAAGCAGATTGAACGCGTATCAAACGGGCGGAACAATTCATGTTATCGCAAACAATGCAGTTGGTTTTACGACTGATAGCTATGATTCTCGTTCTACGAAATATTCAAGTGACCTTGCAAAAGGTTTCGATATTCCGATTGTTCATGTGAACGCTGATGATCCGGAAGCTTGTCTTGCTGCTGCTAACCTTGCGATTCAATATCGTACATTGTTCAAAAAAGATTTCTTAATCGATTTAATTGGTTACCGCCGCTACGGTCATAACGAAATGGATGACCCAGCAGTTACTCAACCACAAGTGTACAAAAAGATTAAAAATCACCCAACTGTAAGAGCACTTTATGCAGATCAATTACAAGCTGCTGGTGTTCTAAATGCAGATGAGATTGAAACAATTACACAGTTTACGCAAGAGCAATTAAAATCTGACTATGCACAAGTACCACCAGCTGATACGAGCGATGCAACAATTCACGTTAAAGTGCCAGATGTTGTTGCAAAAGGTATTCAGCCAATTGATACTGGTGTTGAGCTTGACTCACTTCGTGCAATTAATGAAGGTCTACTCTCTTGGCCAGAAGGCTTTAACGTATATCCGAAAGTGAAGAAAATTCTTGAGCGCCGTAAAGATGCTCTTGAAGAGAACGGTAAAATTGAATGGGCACTTGCTGAGTCATTAGCATTCGCTTCTATTTTACAAGAAGGTACGCCAATTCGTTTAACTGGTCAAGATTCACAGCGTGGTACATTCGCGCACCGTCATATCGTATTACACGATACTGATACAAATGAAACATATTCACCATTACATCGTTTACCAAACATCAACGCTTCATTCTCTGTTCATAACAGTCCGTTATCAGAAGCTGCTGTTGTTGGTTACGAGTATGGTTATAACGTATTCGCTCCAGAAACTCTTGTTATGTGGGAAGCGCAATATGGTGACTTCTCAAATACTGCGCAAGCATTATTTGATCAATATGTTTCAGCTGGAAGAGCAAAATGGGGTCAAAAATCTGGTTTAGTTCTTCTATTACCACACGGTTATGAAGGTCAAGGACCAGAGCACTCTAGTGCACGTCCAGAGCGATTCTTACAGCTAGCTGCTGAGAACAACTGGACAGTTGCAAACTTAACGAGCGCGGCACAATACTTCCATATTTTACGTCGTCAAGCATCTATCTTAGGAACCGAAGCTGTTCGACCATTGGTACTGATGACGCCAAAGAGCTTATTACGTCACCCACTTACGCTTTCAACTGCTAGCCAGTTAAGCGAAGGACGTTTCCAACCTGCATTAGAACAAGAAAACCTTGGCACAAAACCAAACAAAGTAAAACGTCTTGTTTTAAGTACAGGTAAAATGGCGATTGACTTAGCAGCAGAAATCGAGTCTGGTAAGCATGAGTACAATTTAGATGAAGTTCATGTCGTTCGTATTGAACAATTGTACCCATTCCCTGCTGAAAAAGTTCAATCTATTATTAAACGCTTTAAAAACTTAGAAGAAATTATTTGGGTTCAAGAAGAGCCTCGTAATATGGGCGCATGGCATTACATGGCTCCAATTCTGTTCGAACTAGCTGGAGATAAAGTGAAAACAGGTTACATTGGACGCCCAGATCGCTCTAGCCCATCTGGCGGCGATCCATTCGCTCACAAAGCTGAGCAAGAACTAATTGTTGCACACGCTTTAGACGTGAAGTATAACTTCCGTCAAGATAAACAAGAAATTGAAGTTTTCAGCAACTAAAAAGTAACAATGAAGGTTTCTAGCTTGTTCTTGGGCAGATATTCTGCCCAAGGTCAGGCTAACAAATGGAGATTACCGAAGACAAAAGAAGAAAAAACACACCGTTAGGCAAATAAGGGGAGGACATTTAAAATGATCGAAATTAAAGTACCTGAGCTTGCAGAATCTATTACTGAAGGAACTATCTCACAATGGCTTATCAACGTAGGCGACAAAGTTGAGAAAGGTGGCAGCGTTGTTGAGCTTGAAACTGATAAAGTCAATGTAGAAATCATTGCAGAAGATTCAGGTATTGTATCGAAATTACTAGGCGAACCTGGGGATACGGTTGAAGTTGGCGCAACTATCGCAATTTTAGATGCAAACGGAGCACCAGTTGCAGTAAGTACACCTGCTCCATTGGCTGAGCAACCAAAACAAGAAACAACAGAAGCACCGAAAGCAGCAGCTCCAAGTGCTGAGCAAACTGCAACTCTACAAGGTTTACCAAATACAAACCGTCCTATCGCATCACCAGCTGCTAGAAAAATGGCTCGTGAATTAGGAATCGACTTAAACGACGTACGTAGCACAGATCCACTTGGACGTGTGAGACCACACGATGTACAAGCTCATGCTGCAGCACCAAAAGAAGCACCAGCTGCTCCAAAAAGTCCAGCTCCTGCTCCAGTTGCAAAAACGGAATTCGAAAAACCAGTTGAGCGCGTGAAAATGTCCCGCCGCCGTCAAACAATTGCAAAACGTCTTGTAGAAGTTCAACAAACATCTGCAATGTTAACAACATTTAACGAAGTTGATATGACTGCAATCATGGAATTACGTAAAGAGCGTAAAGATGCTTTCGAGAAAAAACATGATGTACGTCTTGGTTTCATGTCATTCTTCACAAAAGCAGTTGTTGCAGCATTAAAACAATTCCCATTATTAAATGCTGAAATTCAAGGCGACGAGCTTATCATTAAAAAATTCTATGATATCGGTATTGCAGTAGCAGCTCCAGATGGATTAGTTGTTCCAGTTGTACGCGATGCTAACCAATTAAACTTCGCTGAAATCGAAAGCGAAATTCGTAATTTAGGTATGAAAGCACGCGATAACAAACTTTCATTAAAAGAACTACAAGGTGGTACATTTACAATTACAAACGGTGGTGTATTCGGTTCTCTAATGTCAACACCGATCCTAAACAGCCCACAAGTCGGTATTTTAGGAATGCACAAAATCCAAGTACGTCCAGTTGCAATTGATAACGAGCGTATGGAAAACCGTCCAATGATGTACATCGCTTTATCTTACGATCACCGTATTGTTGATGGTAAAGAAGCAGTTAGCTTCCTTGTTGCTGTTAAAGATATGCTTGAAGATCCAAAATCATTATTATTAGAAGGTTGATAGATTAATAATCTATTACAGGCTGTAGAATACATCATTCTACAGCCTTTTTTTATTGCGTTCATACGGGACAAATTGCATGACATAAGCTAATAACGTATGCCTAAAACGTAAGGAGGATTAAAATGCGTAACCTTCCAATTCATGCAAAACTTAAAGTAAATAAGGATACTTTCTTCCTCCCCGACTCAAACGGGGGTGTCTATTTTCGAAATAACGCCAGTTCATTTCGCATGGACGGTGATGGAATTTATAGCTGGATCGAAAAATTAATGCCAATGTTTAACGGTAATTATTCTTTAGCAGAAATAACGGATGGTCTCCCTCTTCCCTATCAAAATCGTGTATTTGAAATTGGAGAGATTTTATATACAAATGGGTTTGTCCGTGATGTAAGCCAAGATGCACCTCATGAATTAAACAGTGCATTACTTGACAGGTATGCTTCGCAAATTGAATTTCTAGAAGCTGATTCCCATTCAGGCGCTTTAAAATTTGAAACGTATCGCACTGCGAATGTACTTATAATTGGTTCTGGAGATATGCTTACCTCCTTAGTTTCTTCTTTATTAAAATCCGGATTACCTACATTTCATTACCTTGTGACAGATTATGCGGAAACGAATTACGACCGTATTCACGAGCTAGTAGAACTTGCACATGAAGTAGATGATACTGTACTTGTTGAAGAAATAGACACGACAATTGATCGTCCCCTGCATGAAGTGTTCGAACCTTTCGACTGGATTTTGTACGTTTCTCAAAATGGAGATATTGATGGCCTAAGAGCAGTTCATACAATTTGCAAGGAAATAGGAAAGAACTTCATACCTGCCGTCTGTTTATCAACACTTGGTATATCTGGTCCTGTCGTAACAGCTAATCGTGAAGAATGCTGGGAATCCGCATGGCATCGGCTACATGAAACAGCTTTACAAAATGAACATTCATCAGCATCATTTTCACCAGTTACATCTGCAATGTTAGCAAATATAATCGTTTTTGAATTATTTAAACATGTTGCTGATGATTCACATCGAGAAAAGAATCCACAATTCTTTTTATTAAACTATGAAACACTTGAAGGTACATGGCATCCTTTTATAAAACATCCTCTCGCAACTGATGAAAGCTTTACAATTGATACGATAGAAAACCTTTCTGAAACACTTGAGCATCGGTCCAACCAACATACCTCAACTGATTTATTCCGGTTTTTCGATTCATTAACTTCTAAAGAAGCTGGTATATTCCATGTGTGGGATGAACAAGATTTATATCAATTACCGTTATCACAATGCAGTATTCAAGTAGCTACCCCACTATCAGATGGGCCTACTTCCCTCCTGCCTCTTATGACTTTCGGCGGATTAACTCATAATGAAGCGCGACGAGAAGCTGGTTTAGCAGGAATTGAAACATACGTAGCGGAAATTATGCACCGCCTTATTCCTGAACATAATGATATCGGTATTGGTGCTGGAGAAACGATGACAGAAGGTGTATACCGGGCGCTACAACAACATTTAAATAACAAATTGTATGAACGGCAGTCACATATGCTAGAAGAGATTACAACAATCGATTTAACTGAAATTCATGATAAACATTGTAGATTTTATTACGATGCCCTCACTACAATTCATGAAACTCCTAAAATAGCAATGGGTGAAGAGATTCTCAGCTTCCCAGTCGTTTGGATCGGTATAAATAATCGATGGTACGGTGCATCTAATATAAATATGACGTTAGCGTTACGAAACGCACTACAACTATCACTTCTTCACATTCAAAATGAAGAAACTCCTTACAGAGCTAATATTTTGCCTGAATCATCTATTATTTTATATGACACAGATTCTTTTAGAGTGGAAATACAAGCGGAAGAAGGAACTCCAAGTGTGCAATCTTTACAGCTTGCCTTACAACATTTAGAAGAACATAAATTTTATCCATTCGTGTTTGATTTAGCGATTGAATCATTTTTGAAAGAAAACCTAGATGGTGTGTACGGGGTATTAATTGCAAAGGAGGACGGTCTATGAGTCAAAATATATTGCTTATAGGAGATGGCCTACTTGCAGACTATGTACATGATCAATTGCGCGAACAATATTCCATCACTCGCCAACATACAATTGCAAACGAACTCCCTGAAAATATCAACCTTGCTCTCGTATTACATGACGGCTCTCCTTCTACTATTCATCATGATGCTGAGCTAATTTTTCGTTCCAATCATATTCCGTGGCTACGTGCGTTTACTTCATTTGGTGAAGGTATTATCGGTCCTTACATTCATCCCCTTGCAGAGGGATGTACCAATTGCGCCGATGGACGACGCTTTATCGCTGGATTTGATCAACAAGAAATGTGGGAACTAAAGCGGAAATATGCAGTAAAAGAAGAGAACTTGACGAGGCGCGATGTACGCGCCACTCAAAATGGCATTCTGCAAATGTGTCATCTTATTCGTGCAGAAACAGAGAAAATATTAACTCATAACCATTCTTCATTAGAAAATAAACTCCTTTTACTCAACTTACAAACACTGCAATGTACGCGGCATTCTTTTCTTCCAGATCCGCTCTGTCCTGTATGTAGCAATTTACCTGATGATACGGCAGATGCAGCAGAGATTTCTTTACAACCGAGCTTAAAAACAAGTGATGCGACATATCGCTGTCGTTCGATTCATGAACTCAACACATTTTTAACAAAAGATTATTTAGATTACCGAGTCGGTATGCTGAACGGAAAAATGCAGCATTCTTTATTGCCGTTTGCTGACGTTATTATAAACATGCCGTTAATGTTTGGAAATGAAGGCGTTGCAGGTCGAACTCATTCATTTGCAATAAGTGAAGCAACTGCTATTTTAGAAGGTTTAGAAAGATATTGTGGTATGTCACCGCGCGGGAAAAAGACAACTGTACACGGCAGTTTTCATGATGTAGAGGATCACGCACTGAACCCTATCACACTCGGTGTACATACAAACGAACATTACAATCGTGATAATTTTCCATTTAAACCGTTTGATCCTGACTATGACCAAAACTGGGTCTGGGGATATTCATTATCACAAAACCGGCCAATTTTAGTTCCTGAATCAATTGCTTATTATAGCCTTGGTCATCGAGATGCTTTCGTATATGAAACATCAAATGGATGTGCCATTGGTGGTAGTTTAGAAGAAGCAATTTTTCACGGCATTTTAGAAATTGTAGAGCGTGACGCCTTTTTGCTCACTTGGTATACAGAATTACCTCTTCCCCGCCTTGATCTTGATTCAGCAAATGATACGGAATTACAATTAATGATTCAGCGGCTGTACACGATTACTGGATATGAATTACACACCTTTAATGCGACGATGGAACATGGCATTCCGAGCTTATGGGTAATTGCGAAAAATACGCGTAAAAACGGAATGAACGTTGTTTGTGCAGGAGGCTCTCATTTAGACCCAATTCGCGCTCTAAAGAGTGCCATTCATGAAATAGCGGGCATGTTACTAATAACAGACGATGAACTCGAACAAAAAAGAGTGCACTACGAAAACTGCTTACAAGACCCTTATCTCGTAAATAAAATGGAAGACCATAGTATGCTGTACGGATTGAAAGAAGCAGAAGAACGTCTTCACTTTCTTTTACGTGACGATGCACCAGTACAAACGTTCCAAGAAATGAATGTATTACAATCGTTTGATATAGATTTAACATCCGATCTTCATCAACTTGTAAATCGTTTGCATCAATCTGATCTTGAAGTAATCGTTGTAGATCAAACCGTACCCCTTATAGAAAAGAACGGATTACATTGTGTAAAAGTCATTATCCCTGGCATGTTACCGATGACGTTCGGTCACCATCTCACCCGGATTACAGGGCTGGACCGAGTTTATACTGTACCGATGACACTTGGATATACAGCCGAACCTTTAACGAATGAACAATTAAATCCACATCCGCATCCGTTTCCATAGTAAAGGAGGGATTTCATGCAGCTAGATACTTTTTTACATCATCTCCATTTTTCTATTGATGAAATTATGCCAAATCATGAAGTGGATTGGGAAGATGCACCGCTTCCTTATAAAATATATCGAAATGTACCTGCAATTCCTCTCTCTTTAGAAATCCCATTATCTTTACCTAACCCTTCTACTACACCTACTTTGGAGGAAATTGGTCATTACCTTTGGTATTCATTTGGTTTAACACAATTGTGCCAACTAAATAGCAAGAAAATTTTATTCCGAAGGTCTATTCCTTCAGGCGGTGCTTTATATCCAAATGAATTGTATATATATTTAAAGATTGACGATTATCCATACGGCATTTACCATTACGACGTCGCACATCATCGACTTATCTTACTACGCGAAGGAAATTTCGACTCTTATATTACAGAAGCACTTGGCAATCGTTGTAACATACAGTCTTGTTTTGGTGCTGCATTTGTATCCACCATGTTTTGGAAAAATTTCTTTAAATACAATAATTTTTCATATCGTCTTCAAGGATTAGATAGTGGTGTTCTCATCGGCCAATTACTGGAATGTGCCAAGCAATTTGGTTACACAAATGGCGTATATTTTCAGTTTTTAGACCGTGCAATAAATCATTTACTCGGACTGTCAGAAAGTGAAGAAAGCGTGTATGCTGTTGTTCCTTTAAGTACAGAACTACAAACTGATTGGTTTCACAATGATTACCGTGAAAATAAAACAGTTACTTCTCATGACCTGTTGCAGCAAATTCCGCCGTTAGCACATGAACATCTCGTTCGCTCAAAACATGTAGATGAATATCCAATGATATCAAAAATAAATGAAGCTTCTATGATTGAATCGACAGCACACTTCCAAACATTCGCTCATGAAGAGCGCTCTCAACATAATGCGCACGCTGTACAGCTACCGAAAGTAGAGCGGTTATCATACGATTTCTTACAACTTTGTAAACAACGGTATTCCCCTGATGCTGACTTTATTTTAACGAAATGGGATGCAACCAGTCTAGCTACTTTACTACAAGAAGCGAGACTCTCCTTCCCTTATTACAACGACCTTGATGGTAAGTATATAAATGAAAATGCACGTGTCTCATTATATGGATGTTTTTATAACGTAAAAGATATAGAAAACGGTGCTTACGCTTATAACAGTAAAACTCATTCCATACAACCTATACGATACGGAGATCTTCGTTATCCCCTTCAATCCAGCATGACGATGGATAACGTAAGCCTTTTTCAAGTACCGCTTTGCCTACATGTAATCGGAAAGAAAGATTACTATACACGCGCATTAGGCTATAGAGGATACCGTATTCACCAAATGGAGGCTGGTATACTCGTTCATAAACTCGTTTTTGCAGCGACCGCGATGGGGATGGGCGGGCATCCTTTACTTAGTTTTGATACAAATTCATGTGATCAGTTGTACAGGATAGATGCTGGAAATGAAACGTCACTTATTCAAATTCCTGTTGGAGCCTATCGAGCGCGGAATTGGTTAAAAGGGGATTTACGTATTTAGAAGCACGCCGGCTATCGGCGTGCTTTTTTACTAGATTAATTTAAAGATACTCTTAATTTGTCTTGCAAATAACCAATTTTTCGTACCGTAGTTATCATTTAAACTATCTAAATTGATAGCTTGTCCGTTAGCAAACTTTAGTTCTAACGTTGTATTTTTGTCATTTGTTTTTAAGTTGCTATGTGTAATGGCATCATACTTTAACTTTTCAATTTCAATATATTCGTCTTTTTCTTGTCCGATCACGACATGGTCTTGGAAGAAGAACAATACTTCTACTTTCTTACCGAAACAAAATACATTTTTCGTATAAATTAATGTCGCATTATCAAGTCCGACACATACTTCTTTCATCTCTTCAACAACATTTCCAAAGTCTTCTTCATGTCTTGCGTTTGATTCAGCAATCCATTCTTCGATTGTTTTCATGTTAATTGCCATACTGTGCCCCCTGGTTCGTTCATTGCTTTATTTAAAAATAAATACTATATGACAATATAAGCCATATGTACTATGTTTTCAAGGGTGAACGGTATATTCAAAATAAAGTTAAATTTCAAAGTAATATACTAGGAGCATCCATCTCATTATATTTTAAACGTTTGAACGAGACATTCTTCATCATCGATTAACTGTGTTTTCTCATCAAATTCGATGTTTAGCTCCCTATATACTTTCTTCCAAAAAGAAACTGCTGGTATATTTTTCACAAGTTCGATAACGAAATATTGTCCTCGTTTCTCTTTTAGTACATTCTTAATAACTTGTTTACCGATTCCTTTCCCCTTGTATTGATTCAATATGAAAATGTCATTAATACCAAAGTCATTTTCCTTCTTTAAGAATGGACGTTCCAGTAGTAATAAAAATCCTACAATATCATTATCACTTTTAATAAAATACGGAGTAATTCCATCATTTACCCAAAACATATGCAAATCTTCGTATTCAAAAAATCCATTTGTCCCAATCGTTATATGAGGAGTGAATGTAGAGAGGTCATGAAGATATAGTGCATACAAATTACGTAATATTTCTTTTTCTGATTCTTGAACTGTTTGAAGTGTTACACCCATTTTTAATGATCCCCTTCCCTGTATGTAACTATTTCCCAATCCTCTCCATTCGACAAAAATGATGATTACCCTTTAACGAAAAAAATAGCACTTAAAAAGTGCTATTCCGCTCGTCTTGCCGCTTGCTGAATTGGATCCCAAACGCTGTTATATGGTGGTGCGTAACTTAAATCGACATCTTCTAAATCGTGAATGCTCATTTTATTGAAAAGTGCCATTGCGATCACATCAATACGTTTATCTACGCCTTCTTCTCCAATTACTTGTCCGCCTAATAATTGTTTTGTGTCAGAGCGATAGAGTAATTTCAAGTAAAGTGGTTTTGCATTTGGATAATAGCCCGCCATATTTGTCGAATCTACTTTGACTGTTTTATATGGGATATGTAGCCCTTTCGCTTCTTTTTCATTTAAGCCTGTTCTTGCAAGCGTCAGATCCATAAATTTAATAATGCCTGTACCTAACGTTCCTTTAAAGGCTCTTCGTTTATCAAGCATATTCAGTCCAGCAAGTCGCCCTTGTTTATTGGCAGTCGTTCCGAGCGGGATATGATCATGAATTTCCTTTATAACGTGGTAATGTGTCGCACAATCACCAGCTGCATATACGTCTTGCACATTCGTTTGCATATATGCATTTACCTCAATTGCCCCTTTATGATTTGTACGTATATTTGTTCCTTCAAGAAAATCAGTATTTGGCTTCACTCCAACAGATACTAAAACAAGGTCTGCTTTATACGTTCCTTTATCAGTTTCAACTGCTTCTACTCGTTCATTCCCTTTAAACGCTTTTACATTTTCATTCGTTAAAATTTCAATATGATGTTTATCTGCTTCTTTATGTATATACTCCGCCATATCTGCATCATAAATCGTACCGATATGATCATTTCGCTCAATCATTCTCACTTTTTTACCAAGTTCGACGAATGTTTCTGCCATTTCCAGCCCAATTGCACCGCCGCCAATAATGGTTACATTCTCAACTTTATTCGTTTCTAGCGTTTTTAATATGCGCTCAGCATCCGGAATTGTTTTTAAAAGATGAATGCCTTGTAACTCTCGTCCTTCCCATTCTGGCATGACAGGACGTACTCCGGTCGCAATTAATAAACGGTCATACGAAAATTCAAAAACATCTTTCGTCTCCGTATGCTCTGCGTACACCATTTTCTTTTCCGTATCTACTTTCGTTACTTCATGTCGTACTTTCGCATCAATTCCGTATTTATCACGAAACGTCTTTACATTACGCGCGATTAATTTTTCCGTTGAAGCGATAGCACCACTAATGACATACGGTAATCCACACTGAGCGTACGAATAAATTTCACCTTTTTCTAACGTCACAACATTTGCATTTTCATCGTTTCTAACAATTTGCATAGCTGCACTCATACCAGCTGCATCTCCGCCAATAATGACATAGTTCACTTTACCACTCCTTCTTTTTTTACATACTCTTTACGCTTTCCATATTTTATAGAAATAACACCTACTTCTATTGTAAAGAAAGATAATTTCATCTTCAAATTTGGTGCACAAACCTATACTTTAATAGGTAACCGTCGTGTCTTATAAACAACATGTTTAATATGCTATAACAGTAACAATTGAAAGTAGGTGAAACATACATGTGCGCCGGCCTTCTCGCTCAGCTTCCAGATGAACCGCAAGAACCAAAAGAACCGAAACCCGCCCTCTCCCTTGACCAAGAATTTTCCATTAATGCAACAATATACAGCGCTCGTGCTTGGTTATCTAACGATGATACGTTTGCGCAAGATATATGGAAAGCTACCCAATTCGCTTCAGCATCACATGCTGGCAAGTCCATCTTTCCAGTCGGTTCTGTTAAAATTCTAAACTTTTCTGACGATACAATAACTGTTACTGCTTCACCAGAATCAGATCATGCGCTCAAAATAGTCGTACCACCCCATTCCGAGGCAGCTTTAACGTGTGGTCCTTTATCCCATATACAAGCTAGTACATCTGGAGGATCAAGTAAAGTCACATTTCTCTTTCACATCTTTTTCTCAAGGGATCCTGGTTCAGATAAATAACTATAAAAAAGGTACAGTTATGCACTGTACCTTTTTCACGTGTTCTATTCTCTTGATTTAATGAGTTCAACATTATAAGATTCAATATCCGTTAGCTTTCCTGTATAATACGGATTTTCTCTATACCAAGACTGTTTTGAAAAATACGCTTGCATATCTTTCGTTTGAAACATATGTCCATGTCTTGCGTATATTTCGTTTCTCGCTATTTTCAATTGTTCTTTCGATAAATATGCTAAGTCCCCACTCGTTAATTTTCGAATATCACTATCAGGAAAGATGAAGCCATTATATACATACTGAGTCGTAGCTGGCGGAGTACATTGTAAACAACTGTTTTTTCTGTACTTTTCTTTTGGAATGGAAGATTATAAGTTGAAAATGCTGTTACCGTTTCTACTTTTGTCGTTTCCCGTCCACTTTCTCCATTTCGCTCTAAATAAATTGTCGTACTTCCATCAGTCGCTACCGGTCCCCACGTAATTTCTTCTCCCACCAGCGCTGTAACTGGCTTTTGATTCACATATAATGTCGCACTAGGCACGTTCGTTTGCACTGTAATATATTGTCCTTGCAACGTTAAATCTATCGTTACGTTATTTTGGCTTTGTTTCATAAGTACAACCTTTTCCTCACGTGATAGTTTTACATAGTCATTTTTATATTCTGATTGAAATACTTGATTTCCTGGAAGAAACGGTCCATATTGCTTCTCAAACTTTTTGTCATCTGTTTTATCAATTTCTTTTCCGTTCATTTTTAAAGTTGTACCTTTTTCATTTGAAAGCAACGTCGTATAATACGTCTTCGCTTTCAATTTATACCGATCAAATAAAAAGAAATACTTTCCGTCTTTCGTTAACGAAAAATCTGCTCTTTCGATTCCGTTCCCTTGTTTTTCACCTATCCTCAAATGTTCTCTCAATTCATTCACGTAGGATGGATTTTCTTTTATATATGAAAATAGAGGCGTTAAACTCTCTCTCGTTACAGTAACTGATGGATCATCTGCTGTGACGATTTCACTAACTTTTCCCCGTCCTTCTCTTGTAAAATCTTAATCACCCGGTCCACTTGTGCCGCCTGCTTATAATACGATGATCCATACAAATACAGTCCCACACTCGCTATAACAAATAGCGCTAACAGCGTAATGCCAATCTTTGCACCACCGCTCATGTTCTTCTTTACTGCTGGACTTCCCCTCTTCATCCCGCAGTTTTGACAAAATTGAACACCGTCTTCAAACTGAGTCCCACACTTTGTACATCCATTCATCCATTCAACCACCTTTTCATTAGAAGCCAGTTAATCCCTGTGTAAAGGCTTGAATTATCGTGCTAATGTAAGACCACAGTACAATGAATGTTGCAATTCCGATTAAAACATTTGCGATAAGAAGTGTGTAAATAGGATCTAATCCGCCGTTATCTAGTTTTACTATAGCTACAATTATACTAATTGACATATACGTTGTAGCCAGACCTAATAAGATTGGTAAGAAAAAGATTAATAAAAAGCTAAACAGAAAAGAAAGTACTAATATAGCAATAGCAGGCGTCGCTATCGTTCCCCATATACCGAATACTTCAAGAAACGAAAAAGATGATTTCATCATCTTCCCACTTACAAAAATAATAAATCCGACAAATAAAGTTAAAATTAATAAAAATAAAAAGACCGTTACAGAGTCCAAAAAGAATGTAGGAGTAGGTATATCTGGTGCAAATGTTTTCGTAACAGCTGCTGCAGCACTCATCATTCTATAAAAAATACATGCCCCTAAAAAACAAATAAGAACAAGACTTACAATTCCATTTCGTACTTCAACCTTGCCGCTTTTCATAATCGCTGTCGGTGCTTTGAAAGCATGTTTAAAAAACTGAAAATACCCACTCGCAAATCGCTTCGCTTGCTCTACCGTTTCATTCGGTCGAGTTTCCTTTGCTTGTGCTACACGCGCTTGTTCCGGCTCTTCTTCTTGGCCACTACTTACCACTACTTCTTCCTTTAACGAATGTCCACAATTCCCGCAAAACCTTGCCTCTGTTGTATTTTCCGTATGACACGCCGAACATTTCATTCTCTCATCCCTCCTTTAAGCATATACCGTATAGGGTGTTACAAATTCAATATATGACTTTGGACATAAAACATGACTACAAGAAAAAGATTATGAAATCCTTCGTTCAAAAGAAAATATATATGCTAGCAATCTTGAGAAATAATGCTATTATGAAACAGAGCAAATAACATTTTTAACAGATTGGATGAAAAACAATGGAATTTGTAAACTCAATTGTTCAAATACTCCTTACAAGCGTAATCCAATTATTTTCTTTAATTGGCATTATTATTGTAATCGGATTTCTATTAGGCTATTTAGAATCTCTCACACGAATGTATTGGTCGAGAGCTTTCGGAAGAAAAGGATTCCTTTTAACAGCGTGGATTGGTGTCCCTATTCACGAACTTGGACATGCCATTATGTGTGTACTATTTCGTCATAAAATTGTAGCAACGCAGTTTTTCCCAACAGATACAAGTCAAGGTGCTTTAGGTTACGTACAACATCAATACAATCAAAAAAGTGTATATCAACGAATTGGGAACTTCTTCATTGGAATTGGTCCTATTATTTCGGGTATTACAGCATTAATCCTTTTAATGCGCTATTTCGTACCAGATTCATATTTCTTATTTAATACAACTCTCGAAAAGACAATCGCTTCTACTTCTATTAATATAGAAATGGTTCAAAACATGCTCTTGTCGACGTTTGTATTGTTGAAAAGCTTATTTACAATAAGCAACTTATTAAATCCTTCCTTTTGGTTATTTTTATTTATCGCCATTTGTATTTCTGCACATATCGCTTTAAGTAAACCAGACATTAAAGGATCCATAGACGGTGTCATCGTCATGTTTATCGTGTTATTTTTATTCAATATAATAGCAGGACTTTTTCAGTACGACAGTAACCAGCTAATTGGACAGGTTATGAAATATAATATGTACCTCATTGCGTTTTCTAGCGTGGCACTGCTTTTCTCTTGTATTTCTACACTTGTTAGTTTTGGGTTTTCTAAAATAAGAAGAGGGCGTTCTTTTTGAACGCCCTCTTCTTATTAATTATTTCTCTTATAATCACAATGCTCAACCGGAACTCGAGCATGCCCCTCTTCATCCGTACACCATGACTGTGATTGGAAGGCAAGAAAGATACCGATCCATTTTTCTTCCTTCTCAAAGTGAATGAGTATGCCTCCATCTTGCCATATACCATTATCACCTTTCCATTTCTCTACGTTCCCTTGATTCATATGAATATCGTGTATCCCGTTTCCTGGTTCAAAATGAAAGTAAGAATCAGGTGTATTTTCTTCTGGTCCCCATCTTTCACCAAACGCATAAATAATTGCTATTTCTTCTATTGCTCGTTTTATATAACGTTCTATTTTTTCATTTAAATCATTATCTACTCCTGCTTTTTCAGCAGGTAAAGGAATCATTTGTTTCGAATCAAATAAATTACCTCTTACATAATCTAAAGCTAATTCTGGCTCATTGTTTTTTATTTCTGTAAAACCAAATGGCAATGTCTTTAAAATATGAATCGCCTCTGACCTAATATCGTTACTCGCAAAATATAAAACTTCTGACGGATAACTTTGCGACTTTACGTTAATTGCAATACGGTAATCTACTTCTGCTTCATCTTGTAAATGAACTTGATAATGAGGTGTTTTCCCTTTTCCAATCTTTGATTGTATAACTGTACCTTTTAACACACCGTAGTTTTTTAAGGGCATACATTTCATCTCCTATTCATTTAGTAGAAGCTTTTCATATTTAAAACATTATCCAATCACAAAAAAAATCCTCCTATGTTAGGAAGATTTTTTAATTTCTCAACATATACCAGAAAATAACTTCCACTACTATAAGTAACACCGCTCCAAAAATCATTAACGTCGTCTTCTTTAATAGTTCATTTTCACGATATGGTATGTTACATAAATACGCCCCCAGTGTAATCCGTGACGGGCAAGCGATTGTCGCTACTGACGATGCGGTGTTTTGCAGTGTTGTGACGTATTGCCACGGGAGTGCTACGTTTTGCGCGGTTTGCATTTGTAGTTTTATGAACATCGCATTTGATCCTGCATTGCTACCTGTTAAAAAGCCACCGATACCACCGATGAATGGAGCAACGAAAACGAAAAATGTTCCAAATGTTTCACCAGCTGTTTTTGCTAGTAATGAATGCATGCCAGATGCACCCATTAGTTCTGAAATGGCGATAAACATTGTCGTCGTAATAGCAAAAGGAATCCATTGTTTTATCGTTTGTGAGAGTGATTGTTTCATAATATTAGATGGAATGCGGAAGAAAATAATAGTAAATAAACAAGTCATACCGAGCCAAAACCCTGGCGAATACAGCATTTCTAATTTGTAAGAGTATGATTTTAAATCAAGAACCGCATATGATCTGAATACATCATGGAATGCTGGAACGAGGCGAGAAAGCAAAATACAAACGGTTAAGAATATATAAGGGCTAATAATTTTTATAATAGATACTTCTCTCTCCGTTGCCGCAGCATGTTCTGTCATTAGATTTTGCCCACTTTTTCCTTTTAATTTAATGATAAGAAAGCCAAATGTAATGGTAACGATAGAACTTAATATACCTGCTAGTTCAACACTTACGTACGCATTAGACAGATAGATTCCGAGAGAAAATAATAGAAAGAAACCAAGTCCTTCCTTCCACTTTTCTATAACCGCTTGCCAGCCGCCAACAACGTGTAAAGAGAGAATGACGAAGTAAGCAAACATTGGGATACTTAATAGTGCTGTATTTGTACCAAGTATTGTAAGCGGCATATTGATAAGCTGCGAACCAATAATCGTACCAGTTGCCATTGCGCCCCACGAACTAGCTAGTAAGCCGATAAAAGAGAGCAGTACAGCTTGAAACGGTTTATAACCTAATGAAAGAAAAATAGGTGCTGCAACCATAAAGCCGATTCCGAATCCACTTACTGATTCAATTAGTGGGCAAATACCGAAACACATAAGAAGCATTTGTAATAAACGATCATGCGTAACCTCTTCTAGAAAACGTGCTACTTGGTCGATGTACCCCATTTTGTTCATGAGGTGAAATAAAAAAATACCGAAAAATAAAACGTACCCGACAATAAAACAAATTAACCATCCTTTAATCGTTGCGTGCACAGTTTCACTTATCCCTAGTTGAAACGTTGGCGAGAGTAAAACGATTCCAACACATACCGCATAAGAAATTAACGAGGATCTTAATGACGTTTGTTTAAATAAAAATAAACAAATGAAAATCATCATAATTGGGATAAGTGCCAACAATATGGCCATGTTATCATCTCATTTCATTTAAAATACAATTTTTAACTATTATATAACAGATGTCATATTTTTCAATTGTTTTTACAACAGATTCAAAAAAGGAGCTGTTTAGCTCCTTTTTGAATCACTCCCATTTTCTATTATCCTGAAAAACTGTTTGCTTCCCAATTATTTTTCCTAACACAACAAATACAATATAAACACATATTGCTTGCATTACAATATTCCCAAATTTCATTAATTCAAATGAATGAATCCATCTGAATAATTCATTTAATAATACAATCGAAACGATACTAAATAATTCTATACTAATCGAAAATATACATATTTCTAAAATAGATTGCTCTTGAATCCGATTTAAGTTGGAAAAGATGAATACATATCCTAAAAATAGAGCCATCAACTCTATTTTCGTCATGCTAATAAGCCAAGCGTATAGTGGTACAGTTAAAAGTAGATATAGTAGTTTACGTCTTAGCATGCCTTCTCACCTCTAAATTATATGTATTTTCTGTATATTTTAACATTTATTACTCAAAACAAAAAGAAGAGACTCATGCCTCTTCTTTTTGTTTTACTGCCTGTATTAATTCACATATTTCTTCTCGTTTTTCATTTTCTAAAAGCTCAATAACTTTACTTCCAACGACAACACCGTCACATATTGTAATCATTTCTTCTACATGTTCCTTTGTTGAAATACCGAACCCTGCCACTACCGGTAAATGCGTATGTGATTTTACTTTTTCTAAGTAACTATGAATCTCATCTTTAAAGTTTTGACGTACTCCTGTTACGCCCACTACTGTAACGGCGTAGACGAACCCTTCTGATTCACTCGTAATTTTTTTGATTCGCTCAATTGGGCTCGTAACGGTAACGAGTGGGATTAAAGCGATATTTGCAGTGCGGAGAAGCGGTGCAATAATGTCTTGTTCTTCATACGGTAAGTCTGGAACGATAATACCATCCACACCGGCCTCTAAGCATCTCTCAATGAATCGTTCTTTTCCGAATGCAAGTACTGGATTTAAATATGTCATGAGTACAAATGGAATTTGTAATTCTTTCCTTACTTCTGCTAGCGCTTGAAAGATACCTTTTACTGTTACACCACTATCTAACGCTCTTTTTCCTGCTCTTTGAATCGTTGGACCGTCTGCAACTGGATCTGAAAATGGAATGCCAATTTCAACGATACTTGCCCCTGCTTCATCTAGAAATCGAATTCTTTCTTTTAGTTTTTCAAGGCCACCATCTCCACCCATTACATACGGAATAAATGCTTTTTTACCATTTTCAAACGCTACTTTAATTTTTTCTACTCCCATTTTTTACACCTCTTCCATATAACGTTTTATACTCTCTACATCTTTATCACCACGGCCAGATAAGCAAATGACAAGTCCTTCATCTTGCTTCATTTTCGGAGCTAATTTTAATGCATATGCAACAGCATGTGAACTTTCTAACGCTGGGATAATCCCTTCTTTTTTCGTTAATAATTGAAATGCTTCTAACGCTTCATTATCTGTAATCGAATGATAAGAAACACGCCCAATATCTTTTAATAAACTATGTTCTGGTCCAACGCCTGGATAATCTAGTCCTGCTGAAATAGAATGAGCTTCTTGAATTTGTCCTTCTTCATTTTGCAGAAGATACATCATCGATCCGTGTAAAACACCGACACTTCCTTTCGTTAAAGTGGCTGCATGTTTTTCTGTATGAACGCCTTTTCCAGCTGCTTCAACGCCGTAAAGAGCAACTTCTTCATCGTGTACGAACGGATAAAACATTCCCATCGCATTACTACCACCGCCAATACAAGCAACGACCGCTTCTGGTAACTTTCCTTCTAACGCTTCATATTGTTTTTTCGTTTCTTTCCCAATTACACTTTGGAAATCTCGGACAATTTGCGGGAATGGATGCGGTCCGAGAACGGATCCCATAATGTAGTGCGTATCATGCACATGTGAAACCCAGTAGCGAAGCGCCTCGTTCACCGCATCTTTTAATGTACCGCTACCTGCCGCTACACTTTCTACTTTCGCTCCGAGTAATTCCATCCGGAACACATTTAATTTTTGACGTCTCACATCTTCTTCTCCCATAAAGATGACGCATTCTACTCCGAGAAGGGCACATACAGTAGCTGTTGCAACTCCGTGTTGTCCTGCCCCCGTTTCAGCGACAACTTTTTTCTTACCCATTCTTACTGCAAGAAGTGCCTGACCGATTGTATTGTTAATTTTATGAGCTCCTGTATGGTTCAAATCTTCACGTTTTAAATAAATCTTTGCACCGCCGCAATACTTCGTCATATTTTCAGCGAAATAAAGCGGTGTTTCTCTCCCTACGTACGTTTTTAAATAATGATTTAATTCCTTTTGGAACGCTTCATCTTGCATCGCTTCTTTATATGCTTCTTCTAGTTCCAATACAGATTGCATTAACGTTTCTGGAACGTATCGTCCTCCGTATATACCGTAATGTCCTTTTTCATCTGGATATGCGTAGTTCATTTGGAACACTCCTTCGCTTTTATAATAAATTGTTTTATTTTCTTTAGATCTTTTTTTCCTTCAGTCTCTACTCCACTACTCACATCCACCATATATGGCTGAATAGCTCGAATTGCTTCTTCTATATTAGAGATGTTTAATCCACCAGCTAATATCGTTTTTGATCGCAACTCGTTTGGCATATGTGCAAGTAGTTCCCATGAAAATTTCTTTCCATTTCCTCCGTGAAACTTTTCTTTTGGGCTATCAAACAATATATAATCCACTTCATATGTTTGAGCGTTTTTCATATCCTCTTCTGAAGTTACTCCGAGCGCTTTTATAGACAGAATATTCAATTTTCTAATCTGATAATTATCTTCATCCCCATGTAGTTGCACATGTGTTAACCCGCACTCATCTGCAATTTTTTGAATTACTTCAACTGATTCATTTACGAAAACACCGACCTTTAACACATTTGCTGGAAGCTCCTGAATGATTTCTTTCGCTAGCTCTGGAGGGATTTTTCGCTTACTTTCTGCAAAAACAAATCCGAGTGCATCTGTTCCGTATTCGCAAGCACGTTTTGCCGTTTTCATATCAGTGATCCCGCAAATTTTCACTTTCATACGTTCACCTTACAATCTTCAAAAAAAGTGCGAATAGAAGATGATGTCATAAGCGCTTCTCCAACTAATACACCTTTTGCTCCTGCTTTTTTAACACGAATAATATCCTCTTTTGAATGGATACCACTTTCGCTAATCCAAAGTAATTTCTCCTCATTTAATCGTGTTCCAAGCTTTTCTGTTTGGCCTAAATCGACTTCAAATGTTTTCAAATTACGGTTGTTAATACCAATAACGTGTGGATTTAATTGGATTGCAATTTCTAATTCCTGTTCATCATGAACTTCAACGATCGCTTCTAATCCTTTTTCTAGTACGTAGCTATACAGCTCTTTTAATTTCTCTTTCGTTAAAGCGGCTACGATTAGTAAAATAATATCTGCACCAGCTTCATACGCTCTATCGATTTGAATCTTATCGATTATGAAATCTTTACATAAAAGAGGAATGTTACTTTCTTCTCTTGCCGTTTGTAAATCATGAAAAGATCCTTTAAAAAATTGTCCGTCTGTTAAAACCGAAACTGCTCCTGCGCCGCAATCTTCATATGTTTTTACTTGTTTTCGTACATCAACGTGTAAATTAATATCTCCTTTTGATGGTGATGCTCGCTTTACTTCTGCAATGACAGTAAACTGCTGTAATGCTTCTACAAGTGAATGTGTCTTTCTACTTTCTTTTATTGGTGTATACGTTTCATATAATGCCGCAACTTCCGTTTTCTTTTGGTCTACAATTTTGTCTAAAATCGTCCCCACTTTAATTCACCCTTTCTAATTTTTCATTACTTGCTGTAATTAATAAGTTTAGTTTCGCTAATGCTTTTCCAGAGTCAATGCTATGTGCTGCGAGTTTAATTCCTTCTTCAATTGTTTCTGCTTTTCCATTTGCGAAAAGGGCCAGACCTGCATTTAATAAAACAGTATCGCGATAGACGCTCTTTTCTCCGCTTAATACTCCAAGCGTAATCTTTGCATTTTCTTTCGAATTCCCACCTCTTATCTCTTCGTTTTTCACTATTGGAAAACCATATTTCTCAGGTTCAATACTCGTTTCTACTATTTCATTATCTTTTAAAATAACAACATGATTTTCTCCTTGCAATGATGCTTCATCTAAAAATCCACTTCCGTTTACGACAAGTGCTTGTTTTCTTCCTAGTTTCTGTAATACTTGTGCAACTGGTAGTAACATATCTCGTTTATAAATGCCGACAAATTGTGTTTCTAAATTCACCGGATTTGTTAAAGGGCCTATTAAGTTAAAGATCGTCGGAACATTTAATTCTTTTCTTATTTTCATAATGCGCCTTAATGCTGGGTGCATCGCTGGTGCGAATAAAAATGCGACTCCGACATGCTCTAATAAATAATCAATTTCGTTTGGCGTACTACTAATATTTACACCGAGTTCTTCTAATAAATCCGCACTTCCTGTTTTACTAGAAACAGCACGATTACCATGTTTTGCAACTTTTACACCTGATCCCGCCAGTACAAATGCCGATGTTGTGCTAATATTAAACGTTTGGGCACCGTCACCACCTGTCCCGCAATTGTCCATCGCACCTTGTATATGATTCGAAAACGGTAATGCCTTTTCGCGAAGAGCTCGAACAAGACCGTATATTTCTTCTGCTGTTTCACCTTTCGCTTTCAGTAAGACTAAGAAAGCTGCAATTTCACTTTCCAATATATTTTCATTTAATAAAAGAAGCCCTGCTCTATACATCTCCTCTTCTGTTAAATGTTGCCCCTCCACTAATTTACGAAGATAGTTATTCATACTCTTTCCTCCTCTTTCACTTCGCCTAAAAAGGCACGTATTAAATTTCCGCCTTCTTCTGTTGCGATTGATTCCGGATGAAACTGTAATCCAAAGAGCAGATAATAATTGTGACGAACTGCCATAATTTCTCCGTCGTCCATCGCTGTCGCTAGTATGTCAAAACACTCTGGCAAGCTCGTTTGTGCTGCAACAAGCGAATGATAGCGCATCGCCGTTAATGGCTGTTTTACATATGAAAAGATTGAAGTCCCATTATGTTTCACACGTGATGTTTTTCCATGTTTAATGCGTTCCGCTCTAACAATTTCTCCTCCAAATGCCGATATAATTGCTTGATGACCAAGGCAAATACCTAATATGGGAACGTTCTTATAAAAATGACGGATGACATCAATACAAATCCCAGCATCTTCTGGTTTTCCTGGTCCTGGTGAAAGCACAATTCCTTTTGGGTTCATCTCTTCTAACTGCCCTATCGTTATTTCATCATTTCTTACGACTACAATTTCTTCTTCGTATTCCCCTAACAATTGATACAAGTTATATGTGAATGAATCATAATTATCGATCAGTACAATCATTTCATTACCTCCAAAAGCGCTCTCGCTTTATTTAATGTTTCTTCATATTCAGCTACTGGATCTGAATCGTAAACGATACCCGCTCCTGCCTGAACGTATGCTTTTTCATCTTTTACGACCATTGTTCGAATGGCAAGCGCCATATCAAGATTTCCAGAAAAACTAACGTATCCAACTGCACCGGCATATACATTTCTTTTTTCATTCTCTAGTTCATTTATAATTTCCATTGCCCTAATTTTCGGTGCGCCTGAAACTGTCCCCGCCGGTAAGCAGTACGCTAATGCATCAAATCCACTCATCCGTTTTCGCAATGTTCCGTAAACTTCAGATACAATGTGCATAACGTGAGAGTATTTTTCTACTTTCATATATTTATCTATCGTAACTGAACCGATTTCACTCACTCTACCAATATCGTTTCGCCCAAGATCTACAAGCATCATATGCTCCGCTCGCTCTTTCTCATTTTCTAGCAGTTCTTTTTCAATTTCCGTATCTTCCTGCTTCGTTTTCCCTCTCGGCCTCGTACCGGCAATTGGATTCGTCATCACTTTCTCGTCTCTTACTGATAACAAACTTTCTGGCGAAGAACCGAGTACAACATAATCTTGAAAATCGATATAAAACATATATGGTGATGGGTTTGCAATGCGCAGTTTGCGGTATAAAGCGAAAGGATCACCAATACATTCACTTTGCAAACGCTGAGATAATACGACTTGGAATATGTCCCCGGCTCGAATGTGTTCTTTCGCCGTTTCTACCATCGCGCAAAATTCTTTTTCCGTTATAGAAGAAGTGAATGATAATGTTGATTTTATTTCAGTTACTTCAGCTTCTTCTCCCTGTAGCAATTCCTCTTTGTATGCTCGTAGCCTTTCGTATACTTCTTCATAAGAAGCTACATCATCTTCCCTGCATACATATACAAATGATAATTTTTGGCGTAAGTGGTCATATACGATAAACTCACGATATAGTAAAAGGTGTACTTCTGGAATATTTAATGGGTCGTGTAAATCCACGCCTATATTTTCATATTGCCGAATGACATCATAGCCAATATAACCAACTGCTCCTCCGCAAAATGGAAGTGGACTGTCTACTTGTGTTGACGCGATTACTTCTTCTAACAATTGTAGTACGTTACCTTGCAATTCTTCTGTTTGACCGTAAATCGTTCGTTCCACTTCTGTACCGATACTTTTCACTTCACCATACGGATTACATCCTAAGTAAGAATAGCGTCCTTTATCTTGATGAAGTTGTGAGCTTTCTAATAAGAACCTCTTCTTACCTTTCATACGTCTATATAAAGAAATTGGCGTAATGCTATCTCCTTCTTCTTCAGCGATTACTAAAAATGTTTTTCTTTGTTCTTTCTGTTTTATAAATTCCTCTTTTGTCATCATGTCTTTCACCTCATCCTGAAAAATAAAAAAGTCCTCTACATATCAAAAATATGTAGAGGACGATAAGTTTACCGTGGTACCACCTCATGTTGGACGCAAAAGCATCCCGCTTTATTCAGGTACAAAATATATACCTTATCCTTGTAACGGCGGAACCCGGGTTGCCTACTGAAAATAATTGTTCAGCATACCTCTCGTAAGCCCATTCCGCATATGGCACCGCACCGGGCTCCCACCTATCCCCGGCTCTCTGTAACGTCTCCAATATACGTACTCTTCTTACTTAAACGATTTCATTTATTTAATTTTTTATACACAAAAAGGGAGTACTCATCCTATAGAAAGGACGGGTACTCCCGTGGTGCCACCTTAATTCGTT
Organism: Bacillus sp. MN7755; assembly: GCF_054771475.1. NCBI lineage: Bacteria > Bacillati > Bacillota > Bacilli > Caryophanales > Bacillaceae > Bacillus > Bacillus sp. MN7755. The sequence continues at coordinate 279,063 of NZ_BTRL01000008.1, read as the reverse complement.
ACGAACGTAACGCACTTTACCGTATCAAAAACAATACGTGTCTCTTGTATCGATGAGATCATGTCGCCAAAGCCTACTTCTTTCGTTTCGGTTTGGAAGCTCCGAAGCCCATTCCACATCAATTCCATACTGATTCGCACCAACCATCAGCTCTCTGACATGTTCATCATGTGTACTCTTCTTCATCAACGCTTGCATTTTTTTAAGTTGCACTCATTATAGACCTAACTTTTTTCACAAGTCAATACTTTTTAAAAAATTTTATTTTTCTCTCCTTTCAATATTATATTGACAAAACAACCTCTTTTTATGTAAATATAATAAATACTCTATTAAAATTAAGTTTTTTTGTCTGAATGTTATATATTAAAAAAGTAAAATGACGTCAAAAAACGCTTACATTTCTGAAAATTCATATTTCTGTATGGATTTTTCAGAATAATCATGATAGATTATAAATATGCATAACGCATCAAAAGACATGACAAAAGGAAGGGGAACTACATGAGTACGCAGATGTTAACTTTAACTTCAATCTCTATCTACATGCTCGGGATGTTAGTAATTGGCTATTTCGCCTATAAACGAACGTCCAACTTAACAGATTATATGCTTGGCGGGCGTACACTAGGCCCCGCAGTAACAGCATTAAGTGCTGGAGCAGCTGATATGAGTGGTTGGCTTTTAATGGGCTTACCCGGTGCAATGTTTAGCGTTGGATTAAGTAGTAGTTGGATTGCGATCGGCCTCACATTAGGCGCATACGCAAACTGGATCTATGTCGCTCCTCGCTTACGTACCTACTCTGAAATTGCAAACAACTCTATTACTATCCCAGAATTTTTGGAACACCGTTTCCACGACAAATCCCATATGCTACGCCTAGTATCTGGACTTGTTATTATGATATTTTTCACGTTTTATGTAGCTTCAGGATTTGTCTCTGGCGCTGTATTATTCGAAAATTCATTTGGACTCAATTACCATGTTGGTCTTCTTATCGTTGGTGGAGTTGTCGTAGCTTACACATTATTTGGTGGATTTCTAGCTGTAAGTTGGACAGACTTCGTGCAAGGAATCATTATGGTAGTCGCTCTTATTCTTGTTCCAGTCGTAACAATTATGCACGTAAATGGACTTGGTCCAGCATTTGAAACAATTAAATCTATCGATCCGGCATTATTAGATATTTTTAAAGGCACTTCTGTATTAGGAATTATTTCATTATTCGCATGGGGCCTTGGTTATGTTGGACAACCACATATTATCGTACGTTTTATGGCGATTTCTTCTGTGAAAGAAATTAAAAGCGCACGACGCATTGGTATGAGCTGGATGATTTTCTCTGTTGCTGGAGCTATGTTTACTGGCCTTATCGGTATTGCATACTATTCAAAAGCAGGTTTAAAACTTTCTGATCCAGAAACGATTTTCGTTGAACTTGGCACTATTTTATTCCATCCACTTATTACTGGATTTTTATTAGCAGCGATTTTAGCAGCGGTTATGAGTACAATTTCATCTCAGTTACTCGTTACTTCTAGTGCTATAACAGAAGATTTATATCGTACATTCTTTAAACGTTCTGCTTCTGATAAAGAACTTGTATTTGTCGGTCGTATGGCTGTTCTTGTTATTGCATTAGTTGGGTGTGCATTAGCGTTTAAACAAAATGATACGATTTTAGCTCTTGTTGGATACGCTTGGGCTGGATTTGGTTCTTCATTCGGACCTGCTATTTTATTAAGCTTATATTGGAAACGCATGACAAAATGGGGCGCACTTGCTGGCATGATTTCTGGTGCTGCGACTGTTATTATATGGACACAATTTAAATTCTTAAAAGACTTCTTATATGAAATGATTCCTGGTTTCGCTATTAGTTTACTAGTGATCATAATTGTTAGTTTACTAACGCAACCTTCAAAAGAAGTTGAAAAACAATTTGAGGATTTTGAAAAACAACATAATCTATAAAGGGAAAGCTCTGCTGTTATCGTATCAGCAGAGCTTTCTTTTTATCAAAGTTCGACAATCTTCTGTTCGAATTTAACAATTTCTTTATGTTTCGTTAAATTAAACATAACACTACTCCTTTATAGTAATACTATCAGCACTTATACAGAAAGGGGACTCCAACATGTTAGCAGCTTTCCAGCAACAACAAACACGAAAATTTTCACCTATCACAAATACTTCTGCGTCTTGTTTGAACATACAACCTAATCCACCTAAAATTTCAATTGCTCCTTCTGTTATTTCAGTCATCGGTGTTCATATGGAAAAAAATAAGTTGAAAGTAAGAACGGGACAAAGCATTGAGTTATCAGCTTCCGTTTTGCCAGTGCAAGCAACGAATAAAGAACTTATTTGGACAAATATGAATGCTGATGTCATCACGATGTATCCAAAAGGTGATACGGTAACGATTACTGGAAAAAGTGCCGGAAGAGCAGTCGTAATTGTCACAACTGCTGAAGGCAAATTCCGTGACCTTTGTATCATTCATGTACAACCTTATATGACAAATCCAAAGTAAAAGAGTGGCTACGAAACCACTCTTTTACTTTGTTTCAATGTGTGGATTTTTACTTTTAACTAAATTGATGAATTGTTTCTTATCTTTAGGAGAAATAATTTCTGTTTTATGTGTGCAGTAAACAATTTCAAGTCGGTCAAATGATAAAGCATGAGCTGCTATTGGATTTTTCGTATTTGAAATTTGTTTTATATCTCGTATAAATATACGTTTTGTAACGAGACCCGATCTAATCGTAATTATTTCTTCCCCGACAATATATTTTGTTGAAAACCAACTCCAGCTAAACAATATTGCTAATGGAATCGTAAAAAGCAAAAGAAAATATTCTCTCCCTACAAAAATTGGCGCAAAACAAGCACCCAAAACAATGAAAAAAATTGGATATAACCATGTATCTTTTTTTGATGGAAATTCCATTTCCCTCCCCCTTCTATACCCGTATTTCTATAAAACAAAAAGAGAAGTATCACAACTTCTCTTTTCTCCCCTAACACTATAATTCCTGTGTATACACCGGCTCGTTTACGACATTTTTTGCTGTTCGCTTTTGTTGCTGTAATAAGAAAACAGATACACCAAACAATACGAGCATGCTACCGATCATTTGCATTGCATTTAATTTTTCTCCAAGTAAGAAGAACGCAAGTATAGATGCTCCAACAGGTTCTCCTAAAATACTCATTGAAATTGTCGTTGCATTTACATAATTTAACAGCCAGTTATTAATTACATGTGACACTGTTGGCACAACCGCAAGTAAAAGAAAAACGGTCCAATCCCACTTCGTATAACCTGTAAAAGGTACTTGCAACACTATATTATAAATCCCCATAAAAATACCTGCGAATGTAAAGACTGTAAAGCTGTAAATCCAGTGTGATACTTTCTTTACTGTCGTTTGCCCGATAAATAAATAACCGACAACCGCTATTACACTTAAAAAGGATAATATATCTCCATAAATTGCTTGTTCACTTAGTCCTAAATCTCCCCACCCAATACACATTACGCCTAGTATCGCAATTCCCATTGTCGCAATAGCTGAGTATGTTGTTCTTTCTTTAAATAAGAAAAACCCCCCAACTAAAGATATGATCGGTTGAAGCGCTAAAATAATCGTCGAACTAGCAACTGTTGTATGCTTTAAAGATTCAAACCATAAAAGAAAATGAAGTGCTAAAAAGAAACCAGATCCAATTAAAAAGCCCCAATCTTTCATTTGAATCCTATTAAATTCCTCTCTTTTTTTCCATACGATAGGCAGCATAATAAATACGATAATCCATAAGCGGTACATACTTAATATTGAAGATGGTGCTGAGGACATCTTTACAAAAACTGCTGCAAAGGAAATGGCAATTATAGAAATAGCCAATGGTAGTGCGATTGATTTTTCTTGTTTCAAATCCTGTCTCCCCTCTCACCTGTCAAAAATCCCACTTCATTATATCCGTTTTCTTTCGTAACTTAAATACTAATTTTTTAGATTCTTCGTACCATTATGGTAAAATAAAAATTAAGGCACCAATTAGTGAATATTTCTTTCCTTTTCACTACAAGCGTCGCTCTTACAATCGTTACAGTAAATTTTTATTTAGGGGGATCTACATGAGTCAAACAATAGGGAGAATTGAAGAAATTTCATTTTATAGCGCATCACTTCAAGAAGACGTTACACTTCTCGTTTATTTACCAGTAAATTACACACCACTGCACAAACATACAGTTGTAATTGCACAAGATGGTAGAGATTATTTTCAGCTCGGTAAAGCGCACCGTGTAATTGAGCGCCTTCGTGAAACCGAAGAAATTGACCGTACAATTATTGTCGGTATTCCATATAAAAATGTACATGATCGTAAAGAAAAATATTTTCCAAATGAAGTGAAAAATGCTGCATATATTCGTTTCCTTGCTCATGAACTTGCACCATATATTGATGAAAATTATCCAACGTACCAAATGGGAAAAGGTCGTGTGTTAATTGGTGATTCTCTTGGCGGAACAGTTTCCTTTATGACTGCACTTATGTATCCGCATACATTCGGTAAAGTCGTTATGCAATCACCATTTGTGGACGAAACAGTGATGACCTTAGCAAAAGACTTCAAAAATCCAGAGGCACTAGAGCTTTATCACGTCATTGGGACAGAAGAAACAGCTGTAAAGCGCACTGATGGGCAAGTATCTGATTTCGTACAACCGAACCGTGAGCTCAATACACTTCTGACAGATAGAAATTTCATCACGCATTACGAGGAGTTTGAAGGTAATCATACGTGGAAATATTGGCAAACTGATTTACCGAAAGCTTTCTCTCGTATGCTATCAATGAAATAATAGAGAGCAGTATTCAGAATAATTTGATATAATAGGTTAAGAGAGTTATTTTCTCAAAATCTAACTAGACTTACAAAGGGAGGAATTGGAACATGAAATTAGGCATTGTAATTTTTCCATCTAAAATGATTCAAGATAAAGCGAACGGATTGCGTAAACGTTATGATCCGCACTACGCATTAGTTCCGCCACATATTACATTGAAAACACCCTTTGAGACGCAGGATGATCAACTAGAATCGATTGTAAACGAGTTACATACAATCGCAAGTAAAACGAACCCTTTCACCCTTCATGTCGGAAAAGTTGGTTCATTCGCACCTGTTAATAATGTTCTTTATTTTAAAGTAGAAAAAACACCTGAACTTACTTTCTTAAATGAGGAAATGCATAGCGAATTCTTCACACAAGAACGCGAATACGCTTTCGTACCTCATTTAACAATTGGACAAGGCCTATCAGATGCAGAGCATGCTGATGTATTAGGTCGATTACGTATGAAAGATTTCTATTATGAACAACCAATTGATCGCTTCCATCTTCTATATCAATTAGAAAATGGGACATGGACTGTACATGAAACATTCCGCCTTGGAAAGGGGAACAACTAATTTGCACGCACAGATCGTACAAACAGACGAACAACTAAGAGATGCATTCTCTGTACGTAAGCAAGTATTTGTGAATGAACAACAAGTTTCTGCCGAAGAAGAGTATGATGAGTTTGAAGAAACTTCGATACACGTTGTTATATACGATAATGATATTCCCGTTGGTGCTGGTCGTTTTCGCACCATTGATGGCATTGGAAAAATGGAGCGTATTTGTGTACTAGCTTCCCATCGCAAAAAAGGCATTGGAAAAATTATTATGGATGCACTTGAAGCACATGCGAAGGAACACTCGCTACCAAAATTGAAGCTGCATGCCCAAACACATGCTGAAGACTTCTATAAAAAACTTGGATATGTAACGAATTCTGATGTATTTATGGAAGCAAATATTCCTCACATCGTTATGATAAAAGAATTGTAATTTGAAAACAGGAGGTATCCCCTCCTGTTTTTTACATTGCTATTTTCTTTTTCTTCCGCTAAAGTTAAATGTTGATGCTATAGTTTTGAAGGTGAATATATGACACAAGAAAAATTTTCACAAAAATCATTAACGCACGCTGATATTCCACGTGCAACATATCATATTCCGAAAACATCTACCCATTTAATTATGGAAGAAGATGCAGATGCGGCGTATTTCCGCGCGCTCGAACAGCAAAATGTATTTTTAAACGAAAAACAGTTAGAGGCCGTCCGAACGACAGAAGGTCCTGTTCTTACATTGGCTGGTGCTGGAAGCGGAAAAACATCTGTTTTAACAACCCGCGTAGGTTATTTAGTAAATGTAAAACAAGTTCATCCGCGAAATATTTTATTGCTTACATTTACACAAAAAGCGGCTGAAGAAATCCGAAATCGTGTAGCGAATTTACCGGGTATGAATCATGCGGCAAGTAGCTACGTTGTTGCTGGTACGTTCCACTCTGTCTTTTTAAAATTGCTTCGTAGTCAAGGATATAATCAGCAAATTTTAGCAAACGAAAAACATAAACAAATTATGATAAAGAAAATTTTAAAAGAGTTACGTTTAAAAGATGATTATGATGCTGAAACGATGCTCGCGATGATTTCACTTGAGAAAAACAAATTGAATCGTCCGAAAGATGTAAAAGCAAAAACACCCGTTGAACAAGAATTTAAAGAAGTATATGAGCGTTTTGAAGAAGTGAAACAACGATATAATTATATCGATTTCGATGACATCTTATTAGAAACATATTATATGTTAGAAAATAATGCTCCTTTGCTTACTCAATTACAACAACGTTTCCACTATATTGAAGTAGATGAGTTCCAAGATACATCGTATGCACAATATGAAATTGTAAAATTGTTAGCTTCGCCAAGAAATAATTTGTTTATCGCAGGTGATGACGACCAGGCGATATATGGCTGGCGAGGAGCAAGTCACCAAATTATTTTATCTTTTCCAAAAGAATTTGATAACACTACGATTATCGCACTTAATACGAATTATCGATCCAATCCTTTTATCGTCGGACTTGGAAATGAAGTTATCAAACTAAATCAAGAGCGTTTTGATAAAGAGCTATATTCTGTGCGCGAAGAAGGTGTACAACCTTTTTACGCAAGACCGGCTACGACTCTTGATGAAGCAAACCAAATTTTACAGCTCATTCAAGAAAAGGTAGATAGCGGTGAACGAAACTATAAAGATTTTTGTTTACTGTATCGCACACATTCTGTAAGCCGTTCGTTACTCGATCAGCTTACAATTCATAAAATCCCATTTATTAAGCACGGTGCGAGTCAGTCATTTTATGAACATTCTTTAATTAAGCCTGTATTAGACCATTTAAGACTGGTGATTGAGCCGTTTCGATTAGAATCCCTTTCAAACATATTGCCAACGATGTATATCGGGCGTGATGATTGTATTTCATTTATTGAACGTGAACAATGGAAATATGGTGAAGGTCGTTTTCCTTCTCTTCTTCATTTCTTACTATTAAATCCAAGCTTGAAGCCTTTTCAAGTGAAAAAGGTAAATGAGCGTATCGATTTTATTAAATTTATTAAAGAATTAGAACCGAAAAAAGCATTAAAAGAAATTATTCATGGTAAAGGAAAGTATTTAGAGTACTTACAAAGTAACGATCGTTCTTCCTTTACGATGCATAAAGATATACAAGAAGAAATGTTAGAAGAATTAATGGAGTCCGCAAATCGTTTCACCGATATTCCAGCTTATTTACAATTTATTGGTGAAGCAATTCAAGGTCAAAAGGAAATGGAAGCATTAAAAACAATGCCGCAAAAAGATGCTGTTTCGCTTATGTCTATCCATAACGCAAAAGGCCTTGAATTTCCATGCGTCTTTTTACTTGGAGCGAGCGATGGTATTCTACCCCATACTTCTTCTTTAAAAGATGCAAATGATCGTGTTACAGAGACTTCTGAAGCGTTAGAAGAAGAACGCCGACTACTTTATGTCGCAATTACACGTGCGAAAGAAGAACTTTACATTTCCTCTCCGCAATTTTTCAGAGGAAAAAAATTAGATATATCTCGTTTTTTATATACAGTGCGAAAAGATTTATCTGAAAAGACATCCACTAAATAAGGATGTCTTTTTTTATATTGCATTATGTACATCTCTACTATATAAATTCCCTGCTTTTATCGTAAGAATTAACGTAATATCAACCATATCTCACTCATATTGTAATAGTGTATGTCAGAACTCAGGATAAGGAGTGAACATAATGAGCTGCAATTGTAACGAAGACCATCATCACCATGATTGTGATTTCAACTGTGTATCAAATGTCGTTCGTTTTATACATGAATTACAAGAATGCGCAACTACAACATGCGGATCTGGTTGCGAAGTTCCATTTTTAGGAGCACATAACACTGCATCAGTAGCGAATACACGTCCTTTTATTTTATACACAAAAACTGGAGATCCTTTTCAAGCATTTGCACCATCAGGAAGTCTTACTAGCTGTAGAACTCCAATTTTCCGTGTTGAAAGCATTGATGATGATGATTGTGCTGTGTTACGTGCATTAACTGTAGTACTGGGTGATGGTTCCCCTGTCCCAATTGATAACGATCCAATTTGTACGTTTTTAAATGTACCAAATGCAAGGTTAATATCGACATCTATTTGCCTTACTGTTGATTTAAGCTGCTTCTGCGCTATTCAATGCTTGCGTGATGTTACAATTTAAAACTAAATAATGAGTTAAGCATGGATTGGGTGGCAGAATTCTCTGCCACCCAATCCATGCTTAAAAGGTATTATTATGTATTTTTTATAAAATTGGGAACTTGTCTAGAACATAGAACCTGTCCTTTTCATTAACTGAAAGTAGAAACAGATAAAGGAGTGAAAAACATGTACTCTTCTGATTGCGAATTTACGAAAATCGATTGCGAGGCAAAACCGGCTAGTTCACTACCTGCCTTCGGTTTTGCTTTCAACGCTTCTGCACCTCAGTTCGCTTCACTATTTACACCATTACTATTACCTAGTGTAAGTCCAAACCCCAATATTACTGTTCCTGTAATAAATGATACAGTAAGTGTTGGAGATGGTATCCGAATTCTACGAGCTGGTATTTATCAAATCAGTTATACATTAACAATTAGTCTTGATAACGCACCTGTTGCACCAGAAGCTGGTCGTTTCTTCTTATCATTAAATACACCAGCTAACATTATTCCTGGATCAGGTACAGCGGTTCGTTCTAACGTTATTGGTACTGGTGAAGTAGACGTATCCAGTGGTGTTATTCTTATTAACTTAAACCCTGGTGACTTAGTTCAAATTGTACCAGTTGAATTGATTGGAACTGTAGACATCCGTGCGGCAGCATTAACAGTTGCACAAATTAGCTAGTAAAAAGCGGTATTTCTTCACTAGAAATACCGCTTTTTATATGTATAATAAAAAACACTCACAGTAACATGAGTGTTTCATTCTTCATAGTGTTTTATTGTATTCTTCTTTTTCCCACAATTACATCCTTTTTTCTTTACAAATCCTTGTTGTTGCAATTGTTCTTGATATGCCTGTTGTTGCAATTGGTGTTGTTGCTGTATATGATACCATTGCTGCAGGTCATATGAATTTTGCCTTGGATTATTGCTCACAGCAAACATCTCCTCTACTGTCAATTCTGTCTATTTACTATATGAACAACTCTTTATTTCCGTTCCCTCATTCTTTTAAACTCCGCTTTTTCTCGTATTATGTAAATATACTATTCTCCCATAAAATATCCTGTAATCGTTTCAATGATTGCTGCGGCTCCTGCAATAGCTAATAATGCAAGTAACGGTTCTGCAACGATAGGAATCCAATTATATAAAACTAATAAAAAAGCACTAACCCATACACCTGTACACCAATAACAACTTAATAATTCGCCAATCCACTTTCTTAATCCTTTCCCTTTTACTTTTGTAAACGTTGATACACTCCCATCCGGCTCTGTAACCTCTAACTCATCAATAAATGGTCTTCGCAAAAAAGCTGTAATTTTATCATAAACAATTAAACGAGTGAGCCTAAAAGCAGCTAACGCGAAAATAAAAAATAAAAGCCAGCTTGTAAACAGCATAATTCCACCTTCCCTTATCTTCTTTCGCCTATTTAAAAAAAAAGGTCTTGAGATTGTGACCAAATCTCCTCGACTCCAATATCTTATTAATGTAAATACAAACAAGAAGATAAGGAGTGACATTAATGAGTTGTAACGAAAATAAACACCATAGCTCTTCTCATTGTGTAGTTGACGTTGTAAAATTCATCAATGAATTACAAGATTGTTCTAGTTCAACATGTGGTTCTGGTTGTGAAATTCCATTTTTAGGAGCTCATAACACTACATCAGTAGCAAATACACGCCCTTTTATTGTATACACAAAAACTGGAGACCCTTTTCAAGCATTTGCACCATCAGGAAGTCTTACTAGCTGCAGATCTCCAATTTTCCGCGTTGAGAGTGTAGATGATGATAGCTGTGCTGTGCTACGTGTGTTAACTGTAGTATTAGGTGATGGATCCCCTGTACCAATTGATAACGATCCAATCTGTACGTTTTTAAATGTACCAAATGCAAGATTAATATCAACATCTACTTGCATTACTGTTGATTTAAACTGCTTCTGTGCTATTCAGTGCTTACGCGATGTTACTATTTAACAAGTAAACTAAAAAACTATTGGGGTGGTAGAAGCTTTCTACCACCTTTACATATTTAAAAACCGGCCATATCAATCGATTTGATGTCTTCTATAGATAACCTAATATCTCTCATACTATTTGGCGGCATAATAGCTACAATTCCACTACGATACGATATGATTGATCCAACATATGAGACTGTAGCCGTTTTTATTCTGCACCTTACTTTCGGAATGTAATGAGGGCGATTTAATAAAAAATGAATTTTCTCTTCATTATTCATGTCCTTAAATGATTTATTATACGGAACAGTTCTCACTGGCTCTTTCTGTACTTGTTCTTGTACTTGTTCCTCTTCTTCTATTTTTTCTTCTACTTGCTGCTCTTCTTGTTGTTCCTGTTCTTGTTCTATTACCTCTTCCACAGCACTACTTACAACATTTTCATTTCCATTACTTTCCTCTTTCCGATCCTCATTTTCAAAGTTTGTTAAAATAATTCTTTTTATTTTCGGTGCAGCAAGTTCCAAATTTACTTGTGCAATATATAACAACGGTTTTCCAACTGTTGAACTTTTATTTTTATTCTTCACACTCGTCCCTCCCACTTCCATACGTAGCTGTATAAATCGTGTACTATTATAGTTATATTCATAACGTGGTAAGAACTTTCGTTAAAAATCGTTCTTTCTAAGAACAAATAAAAAGGACAATCTCAACATGTAGAGATTGTCCTTTAAAAATTAATATTATATTTATCCTAGGATATGATACCCTGAATCAACGTGAATGTTTTCTCCTGTTACGCCGCGTGCTAAATCACTGAATAAGAATACTGCCGTATCCCCAACTTCTTCTGGAGTTGTTGTACGACGAAGTGGTGCGCGTTCCTCAATTTCTCTTAAGATTGAGTTAAAGTCGCCTACACCTTTTGCAGATAACGTACGAATTGGTCCTGCAGAGATAGCGTTAACGCGAATGCCATGTTGACCTAAATCATTTGCTAAATATTTCACGCTCGCTTCTAATGAAGCTTTCGCAACACCCATAACGTTATAATTTTTCACAACGCGCTCGCCGCCAAGATATGTTAACGTTAAAATATTTCCGCCTTCTGTCATTACTTTCTTCGCTTCTCTTGCTACAGCTGTTAAAGAGAATGCACTAATATTTTGTGCAAGTAAAAATCCATCGCGAGAAGTATCTACAAATTCACCTTTTAAATCGTCACGATTTGCAAAAGCAATACAGTGTGCAACACCGTGAATTGTACCAACTTCTTGCTTGATTGTTTCAAAACAAGCTGTAAGTTCTTCATCATTTGTTACATCACAAGGTAATACAAGTGATTCTTGTCCTTCTAATGTATCCGCTAATTCACGAACGTTTCTCTCTAAACGTTCTCCTGCATATGTGAAGATTAATTTTGCACCTGCATTATGCAAAGAGCGAGCAATTCCCCACGCAATACTTCTTTGGTTCGCAACGCCCATAACAACAAATGTTTTCCCTTGTAATAGTTCCATGATATATCCTCCCAGAAATACTTATACTTGTTATTAGTACCTGATACTATAATTATAGTACCATAAAACCTCTTAAAGGCAAACAAAAAAGTCATTAACGTAAATTTTGTTAATGACTTTTTGTTTCTATAAAAAACCGCTCTAATCCTTCCTCCCAAGAAGGCATTTGTAAAAAACCATTTAATCGTAGCATGTTATGTTGGAAAATAGAATATTTTGGCCGCGCTGCTGCCGCCCCAAATTCTTCGGTTGAAACAGGTAATACATTCACTTTCATTTTTGCATACGAAAATATTTTTTGGGCAAATTCAAACCAAGAACATGAACCTCTATTTGATACATGATACGTACCGTATAAAGAAGTATGAATGAGCTTATTAATCATTACATTTAAATCCGCCACATAAGTAGGAGAACCGATTTGATCCGCTACAACAGATACTTCCGCTCTTTCTTTACCTAATCGCATCATCGTTTTCACAAAATTATTTCCATACTTACCATATAACCACGATGTACGAACGATAAAGTATTTATTATGTAACTCTTTGACAAACTGCTCTCCCGCATACTTAGAAGCTCCGTATATATTGATCGGCGCCGGATTATGAAATTCATCGTATCCCTCCGGTCTATCGCCCTGAAATACATAATCAGTACTAATATAAACTAACTTCGCTCCTACTAATTGTGAAGAAACCGCTACATTTCGAGCTCCTATTGCATTGATTCTATAAGCTAGATCTTGTTCTTTCTCAGCATGATCAACCTTCGTATACGCCGCACAATGAATAATTATATGTGGCCTTATTTCTTGTACCACTTGCTGCATTCGGGATATATTTGTTATATCTAGTAACTTTTTATCAAATGGATATATGTCATATTCTTCAGGATTTAACTCTTCTTGTAGTTGCTTTCCTAATTGACCATTTGCTCCTGTTATGATAACCCGCTCTTTCATTTATATGCCCCTTACTGTTTTAATGGTTTCCACCATTCCTTATTCTTCTCATACCATTGCACTGTTTCTTGTAATCCTTGCTCAAACGTATACTTCGGTTCCCAATCAAATTCATTCTTCATTTTCTCTGCATCAATCGCATAACGACGATCGTGTCCTAAACGGTCTGTCACATATTCAATATCTTTTTTCGTTTTTCCTAAGAGAGTAATGATTTGTTCCACAACATCTATATTTGTTTTTTCATTATTTCCACCTATATTATATACTTCTCCTATACGCCCCTCATGCAGAACAACGTCAATCGCACTACAATGATCCGTTACATGTAACCAATCTCTTACATTTAATCCATCACCATATAACGGTAATTTTTTTCCTTCCAGCGCATTCGTAATCATTAACGGAATTAATTTTTCAGGATATTGATACGGCCCATAGTTATTGGAGCAACGCGTTACTATAACTGGTAATTGATATGTTTTATAATAAGATAAAGCTATCATGTCGGCGCTCGCTTTGCTTGAAGAATATGGACTATTTGGAGCTAACGGGGTTTCCTCGGTAAATCTACCTATCTTACCTAACGAGCCGTACACCTCATCTGTTGATACTTGCACGAGTTTAATATGTGGATATTTTTTTACTAATTCTAATAAGGTGACTGTCCCAATTACATTTGTATCATAAAAAGGAATCGGATTCTCAATACTACGGTCCACATGTGATTCAGCTGCGAAATTTACAATTACTTGCACGTCACGTTCCTTAATAACATATTCCAGCAGCTCTCCATTTTGAATTTCCCCTTTTACAAAATAGTAATTCGGATGATCTTGAATAGACTTTACATTATTTAAGTTTCCACTATATGTTAATGCATCAAAATTAATAATCTTATGTGTTTCATAGCTTTGTAACATGTAATGAATAAAATTACTTCCAATAAATCCGGCCCCACCTGTTACTAATATATTCATAAGCAACTCTCCTACTCAAAAGCTATCTTCATATTCCTGAAGTAACGGTAATATTCGATCTTTATCAGACAAAATAGGACTTGTTACCGGCCATGGAATTGCTAATTCTTTATCGTCCCAAATTACCCCTGAGTCATGATCGGCACTATAATACTCATCTACTTTATACATAACAATAGTATGCGGAACAAGTGTACAAAAACCATGTGCAAATCCTTTTGGCACTAATAATTGCCGATGATTATCCGCACTTAAAATATATCCTCTCCACTGTTTAAACGTTGGTGAATCTTTTCGTAAATCAACGATAACATCATAGATTGCCCCTTGCATAACTTGAATAAGTTTCGTTTGTGCTTTCGGATTTTTTTGAAAGTGTAATCCCCGAATCGTTCCCGCTTCTGTTGAATAAGAAATATTATCCTGTACAAATGAATACGTAACCCCTAATGTTTCTAGCACCTTCTTATTATAACTTTCAGTAAAAAAGCCACGCTCATCTCCAAATAACCTCGGTTCCAACAATTTTGCGTCGGTAAAGTTTGTTTCTAGAACTTTCATATTCTCACCTATTCTCCGTTAAACTGTTTACCAAAGTTTATATCCCGCGCTAACGTATTCGCCCTTTGAAGAGAAACATGAGTTCCCGCATCAGTCCACCAACCACTCATTTCATTATAAGTAAGTACCCCTCGCTTTAAATACCAATTATTAATATCTGTAATTTCAAGTTCTCCCCTTGCGGAAGGTTTTAATTCTTTTATATAAGAAAAGACTTTCGGGTCATACAAATAAATTCCTGTAACTGCATAGGAACTTTTCGGCTCTTTCGGCTTTTCTTCAATTTCAATTATTTTTCGGTTTTGAATATGCGCCACGCCAAATCTCTCCGGATCATCTACAGATTGCAGCAGTACTTTCGCACCTTCTTTTTGATTTGCAAACTCTTCCACGTACGGACGAATGTCATCTGAAAAGATATTATCCCCTAATATAACTACCATACGATCTTTCCCAACGAAATCCTCACAAAGCCCTAATGCTTGTGCAATTCCGCCAGCCTTATCTTGCACACGATACGTAAAGGACACCCCAAACTCTTGACCGCTTCCTAAAAAACTAACAACATCTCCCATATGCTCTTTACCTGTAATAATCATAATATCTGTAATTTCGCATTGTTTTAGCTTATATACCGCATGATAAATCATTGGATAACGTCCAACAGGAAGCAAATGTTTATTCGTTACTTTCGTTATTGGATATAGCCTCGATCCAGTACCGCCTGCTAAAATAATCCCTTTCACTCTGCATCTCTCCCTTATGATGGAGATAATATATCTTTATACTGTTCTACAAACACTTTTCGATCTTTCTCATATGTATCCGCATCAAATTCATCTCCGTTATAATGAATACACCATAAATTTGATTGATTTGGGATACCAATTAAATAACCAGCCCTTTGAAACTCTAAAGACTGTGATACATCATAAAAGTGGAACCCTTGAAACAAATCTTCTCGCCACGGAATATCATACTGCGTTGCCATGAATAGGCCATCAATTGCCTGCACCGACATAAAAGATTGGCTTCCATAAAACCCCTGATCTAAATTTAATAATTGATAATTCCGTCTTCTATACTCAATCACTTTTCCTACTAAATTTTTCCCTTCCCACCATATCCCGTTACTCGGTAAAAACTGTGCACCAGCTACCCCAATTAAACCAAGTTTTTCGTTATCTTTAAAAAGAGAAATAAGTGTATAAAACATCTCTCGATTAATAAGATAAGTATCCTGATGTATATAAACCTTATACTTCGCGGGATATGAAAGTGCTCGGTTATATGCACTTGCCATACTTTTTGCATCTCGTATCGGAAAAATTTGTACGACATAATCAGGGGGAACAAAAAGATTTCTTATTTGTCTCTCGCATTGTTCAAATAGCTCTTCATTATTTACACAAACAACAACTAATATTGTACGATCCTTCATTTTGTAGCCCCTCTATTCGTCTTGATTTACATCTGACATATAGTTCTCCACAAATATCTTTCTATACTTGTCATAGTTGGTCATATTCACATCAATATGATAGTGAATGCACCACGCATCACGTTGTACAGGAACCCCAACTGTATAGCCAGCTTTTCTAAATTCAAATGACTGAGATACATCATAATAGTCAAACCCATCAAACAAGTCTTCTCGCCACGGAATATCGTATTGCGTTGCCATCAATAAACCGTCGATACATTCCACAGGCATAAATGTTTTTGACTCATGGTACGGCTGTTCTTGAGTTGCCATATAAAATAAATCGTTCATATAACCAATTACTTTCCCAACAACTCCTCTGCCTTCATTCCATATCCCGTTTGGAGGAACATATTGGGCTCCAATCATTCCAATCATTCCAAGATGTTCATGTTCGTTAAATAATTGAAGTAATCCATATAAAAATGCCACATTCATAATGAAAACATCTTGGTGTATATATACTTTATATTTCGCTGGATGCGAAAGCGCTTGATTATATCCGCTCGTCATACTTTTCGCATTCCGAATTGGCATAAATTGTACAATATATCCTGGAGGCACTCCCAATCTCAATATATGCCGCACGCACTGTGCATACATTTTCCGATCATTTATACACGTAACAAATAATATTGTTTTTTCAGCAGCACTCATAACTGCGATTTTTCTGCTTCAATAATATACTGAAATACGACCGTCTCAGCCATGAAGCCACTTCCAAGACGATATTTCTTACAAATTCCATATAACTCCTCAATTAACGGTTCATACATTTTATGATCAATATATACACGATCTACTTTACTAATCGAATATCCTGCTTTTAAAAACATTCGGAGCATTTCATTAAATGTAAAGAAACGAATATGCGTTTTATCTAATAAACCATATTCTGTATACGTCCAATTTCCAGCAAGTAACGGCGCTAATACTGAAATATGAGCAACGTTTGGTATACTTGCTAAAATTACACCATTTTCTTTTATATATGGCTTTACTTTTTCTATTACAGCCCAAGGATCAAATAAATGCTCTAATACATCCCCAAATATGACGCAATCAAATTGCTCCTCCTCATAAGGAAGATCTATTTTTTCTATATCCCCTAAAATCACATGATCAAGTCTTTCTTTTGCTTTTTCTGCCGCCTCTGGGAATGCCTCAATTCCAGATACACGTGTGCCATTTTCTTTTATAGCTGCTCCCAATGCACCGCCCGAGCAACCAATATCAAGAACTTCTTTCCATTCCTTTTTTATGTGCTTTAATAAATTCGGATTCGCTGCATTGTAATAATGCTCGGACTTTTCTTCATATAGAGAACTTTTTTCACGATTCATTTTACACACTCCTTATGCAAATTGAATTTGAAATATAAATCTCATTCACCTAATATTGGTTCCATTTCTGATACACTAATATATAACCAATCTATTAGAGTTAGAATAACGATAAACCATTTCTAACAAAACGAAACTTATTACACTTTATATTGTTTATCAAAAACATCCCGAAAATATTTGCGGTTATATTCGATTGCAGCATTATTTGGAACATAAGCAGCTGCTAATTCGTTGTAATAATAAGCTTTGTCTTGCTCTCCTAACTTGCTATAACAAATACACATTTGTAAATAGGGAAGCCATGTGTAGCTCGCTGGACTATGAAATGGACTCTCCGTTGCCATTGGTACTTCTGTTGCAAGTTTAAACCAAAATATCGCTTCATTATATTTTTGTTGTTCCATATATATATATCCTATTCTTGTACAATTCTCTCCTCTAGGGACATCATACCGAAACGACTTCACGCAAGATTCAACTGCCTTCTCCCACATTCCAATCTTTGCATAGCAATCTCCTAACTTGCCACATGCATAAATTTTCTCTTCATACCATCCTTCGTCTTGATTAAGGAATGTTTCATATAGAATAACTGCATCATCATATTTTTGGTTATCCATAGATTCATTTGCGTAATAAAATAAATCTCTCGGACTCAATTCTTCTCCAGCTGCTACAGCATTTTGAAAAATTTTCAAATTACGATTTGTTACCTTTTTTTCTTTTTTATGTGTAATAGCAACATTACTACTAAAAGTTTCACCAGAAATAGCTAAATACTCATGAACCTTTCCAAACCATTGAAATTGTTTTTCACGCTTTACAAGTCGATTTCTTTTTGTACAATATAAAGGTTTCCCGTTAGAATCCATTGCAAGATGATAAGGCATCGAAACAGCATCAATTTTAGGATCTAATTCTCTTTTTAAGAGTTTCAATGCTTCTTGAGCATCTTCTAATAATACGTCATCTGCATCTAGCCACAATATATACTCTTGCGTTGCTTTTGAAAAAGAAAAATTTCTCGCTGCCGCAAAATCATTAATCCATGGAAAGTCATATATGTTAGAGGTATATTGAGCTACAATTTCTTTCGTTCGATCAATAGAACCTGTATCAACTATAATAATTTCATCAACAATTTTTTCGACTGCATCTAAACATCGACCTATTGTATCTTCCTCATCTCGAACAATCATACATAAACTAATTGTAATTCCTTGCTTGTTCAACATAATCACCCTCTTCCAAATCAATCATATGTTATACATACAATAAACTTTCCACTTTTTTAACTTGCACAAGCAGTTTAAGATTTCTTTTCAATAATTCAAATGTCCGTGTCATTTTCTTCCGGTTTTGCATCTACTATATAATGAACGCTTTATGGAGGTGAATTTATGTCAAATAATAATTATTCAGATGGATTGAATCCCGATGAATCTTTATCAGCTAGTGCATTTGACCCTAATCTTGTAGGACCAACATTACCACCAATACCACCGTTTACCCTTCCTACCGGACCTACTGGACCTACTGGGCCGACTGGGCCGACTGGGCCAACTGTACCAACTGGGCCTACTGGGCCGACTGGACCTACTGGTGACACTGGCGCTACT